>CALMON010000247.1:1974-25690 GCA_937871785.1 uncultured Granulicella sp. | reverse complement strand
GCGGTGGCGGTGGCGGCGGATTTCACGGCGGTGGCGGTGGCGGACACCGGTAAGGTAATGGCTCGATGAGAACGGCTGCCCTTTGGCAGCCGTTCTCGTTTCTGTGGACAAGAGCTTTGCGGCTAAAGGCAGTTGCGTTTGCCGCTCCACGCCAGTCAGAGCTACCCAGAGAGGTTTGGCGGCGCTCTCGCCAGCGTTCAGGGCGTCCTCCGCGGCGCTCGGGTCAGCCCTCAACTGCTTGTCGCTGTGGAAGGCTTTGGTGAGCGGAAAAAGACGCCACAGCGAGAGTTGACAATGTGTTAACCGAAGAGTAATTTCATATTCAACACGGGAAAGGAGGATGGTCCAGTCTATGAAATCTGATTGTTATAGTTGTTGCTTTACTCAACGTGAGGTGACTGAGGCTTAGAGCATTCGTCGCTCTAGACCTGACGGTCTTTTTGAACAGTAAGACACCCGTCGAGGCCCATCCGAGAAGCGGATGCCTCAAGTCAATCCCACCAGATCACCGCATAACGGCTCGTCCTTCGGGGCGAGCCGTTTGTGTCTTTAAATGACAGTGCATGATGAGTAGTGAGTCATGATGAGTAATGAATTGTGAGTAAGGCGGGGTGGTCGATGGCAGATGAAATAGTGATCGCGGGGCGGCGCTTCCGGTCGCGGCTGATTGTGGGAACAGGGAAGTACAAGGACGGCGCGGAAACGGCGGCAGCCATTGAAGCTTCCGGCGCGGAGATGGTCACGGTGGCCGTGCGACGGGTGAACCTAGACCGCTCCAAGGAGTCGCTGCTGGACTTTATCGATCCCAAGAAGTACTTCCTGCTGCCGAACACGGCGGGCTGCTTTACCGCCGAAGAGGCCATCCGCGCCGCTCGGCTCGGGCGCGAGGTGGGGCTTTCGGATTGGGTCAAAGTCGAGGTGATCGGCGACACCGCCACACTCTACCCGGACGTACAGGCAACAGTCGAAGCGACCCGGGTGCTGGTAAAGGAAGGCTTTACGGTGTTGCCCTATACCACAGACGACATTGTGTTTGCGAAAAGGCTGATTGACGTGGGCGCCGCGGCGGTGATGCCTCTTGGAGCTCCCATTGGCACGGGCCTCGGCATTGCGAACACCTACACCTTGCGCATGATGCGCGAGTTGATCACGGAGGTGCCGCTGGTCGTCGACGCGGGTTTGGGAACGGCCAGCGATGCGGCGCTCGCCATGGAACTTGGCTTCGACGCAGTCTTGCTGAACACGGCGATGGCGGGCGCAAAGGACCCGGTGCTGATGTCATCCGCCATGCGCAAGGGAACCGAGGCTGGACGGGAAGCGTTCCTGGCGGGGCGTATGCCGAAGAAGCTGTATGCGACGGCGAGCTCGCCGCTCGAGGGGATTTCGCGCTAAGGCTTCAGAGTGTACGTCCGTTCCGATTCTGGTTTGTGGCGGATATCCTGGCCGAACGCGAGCAGGTTGCCATCCGGAGCGCAGATAAGCACTTCGCGCTGGTTCCACTTCTTATCCTGCGGCGCATGGTGCTCGCGATCGGGCAGGGTATCGAGTTTTGGCTTCAACTCGGCGTAAAGCGCATCAACGTCGCGCACATCGATGTAGTACGCATAGCGCCGCTTGTAGCTCGCATCAAAATGCTTGTCCTCCATCAGACGGAACCCAGCGGCTTCTCGCTCCACGTAGGCGTACCCATCGGCGTGGAAAGTTTTCACGAAGCCGAGGATATCGACAAAGAAGTGCAAGGCCGCCTCAAGATCGGGAACGAGCATAAAGGGCGTGACTTGCAGAATGTTAGGATGCGTATCCATTATCCATTCCTCTACTTCCTGGGTATCCCGAAAGTGGCGTGCTGTGGCATCTCTCGATGCAGAGACGCCCGTCGACGTTGCTCCTTACGTCGCTTGGAGCTTCGCCCCAGACTGTGATCAAAGGGCCTTCAACCCCTGGAGATAAGCACGAGACCGAAAGCGCCCTAGTCCAGTGTGTACATCGCCAAACCACTCAGTAGCTTGGGGTAGAAGTCCGTCGATTTCTGCGGCATCACTTCCAGATTCAGGGAAATGTCCGTCATCTGCTGGAGCGTCACGGGTTTGATCAGAAAAGCCACATCTGCATTGCCGGCACCGACCTGTTGCAGGGCGTCTGTAGCTTCACGAACGTAGCGGACGTGCGAGCCGGCGCGAACGGTGTCCTCGTTCAAGCCGAGCAGCTTTTCAAGCACCACCTTGTGCAACTGAACGACGTCGAGTGCCTGCTGCCGGGGCGAAAGGCCCGCCAGCGCCGGCGCTACCTTGTCCGCAAGGGGCGACAGCAGGAAGTCGCCGTCGCGGGTGGCCGCAATGAAAGCCACACCGGCGGTGTCCTCAAGACGCTGTAGCAGCGTGCGCAGGCCGGGCAGGTGCCCATCCGTGGTGTGAGGGATTTCCGTGACATTGAAATACGTCCGAGCCGCTTCGGCGAAGGCGGTGCCGCTGAAGTCGTTAAGGCCGAAAACCACGCGGTGAGTCGGCAAAATCGTAATGCCAGGCGCTTCCGTGTTGACGAACGTCATCATCATCGCCGCTTCCGGGAACGCGGGCGTGGGCAGGCCCCCTTCCACCGCATCGCTCCCTTTCGACAGGTCGATGCCGAGCTCGTCGGCGCGCTCATGCATATAGGTAGTCGAGGTCTCGTAGCGATGGTGGCCGTCGGCAATGATCAGCTTCTTGTCGTCCATCACGGCAAGCACCTTGCGGATCAGTTCAGGCTCGGTGAGCTTCCAGACGCGGTGGATCACGCCGTACTCGTCCGTGATCTCGAGGTCCGGGTACTTGGCCGCTTCGCTCTGCGCGTCGGTTCCGCCGGGGATCCCGAAAATGAGCTTTTCCGCCGTGAACGTCGGGTCGGCGTAGAGCATATAGATCTGCTCGCAATAGGCGCGGGTCGCTTTAAAGAGCGCCAGCCGGTCGGACTTGTGCTTGGGAAAGGTCTGCTCGTGGCGGTATACCACCTGTTCCGCGTAGTCGTATAGGTGCCCGAGTGCGATAAAGCCGCGGCGTTCGCGAATCTCCTCCGTTCCCGGCACGACATAGGTCTGGGTATAGCCGTAGAGTGCCGGCTCGTTTTCTTCGGTCAGGATGCCTTCGCTGCGCCATTCATGCAGCGTATGCGCGGCGCGGGTGTAGACGTTTTCCGCGTCATTGTCGCGCGGCTTCGTTTTTCCCAGAATGACGCGGATCAGGTTGTAAGGGCTCGCCTCGTAGTAACGGTCCTGCATGGCAGGGGAAATCTTGTCATAGGGCTGGGTGACGACATCCTGCAGGGCGACGCGGGTGGGGTCATAACGAAGAGCGCGGAACGGATAAAGACGAGCCATCTTCCCATTGTACGAGGTTCGGCGGTGTGCTTTCCCGCTGGGACTTGCGGCGTATACCCACGGGACGCTCCGGTCCGCTACAGGGTAAGAAATCACAAGGGAATGCCAGCCGCCACCTCGACGGACGCAGAGATGGCTGAACCTGTGTTTTGCGCGGCATGGCATCCGCGTGGCCCTCCTGTGACGTACATCGAGTAGTGTTCGTCTAATCTTCACCTGACCCGCCAAACGGTGCGATAGTGGAAGCTGTTCGGGTTGCGAAATCGTTCTGGAGTCCCCTGTCATGGTGTCCCGCCTCTCCCGGCACGTCGCGATGCTTGCTTTTGTGGTTTGCGGCTTATTGCCGTGGAGTGCCCCGCGCGCGGCGGCACAGGACCCCTTGAACGACGTCCATACCGTGCCGCCCGCGCCAACCACGCCCAAAGATGACCGTCCGGTGATTACCGATGGCGCCGTCACCCGCAGCGCAACCACCGCGCCGGGCTCGAAGATCGTCGTCAACGTCAACCTGGTGCTTGTGCCCATGACGGTGACCGACCCCATGAACCGGCTAGTAACGGGGCTGGAAAAGGAAAATTTCTTCGTCAGCGACAACAGCGTTCCCCAAACGATCAAAACGTTCTCCACGCAGGATGCACCGCTGACGATCGGCGTCGTCTTCGACCTGAGCGGGTCGATGCAGTCGAAGTTCATCCGCGCTCGCCGCGCCCTGAGCGAGTTTCTGCGAACCTGTAACCCGCAGGATGAGTTCTTCGTGGTCGGCTTCAACGACAAGCCGGCGGTGATTGTCGATTACACCTCGGACGTGGACGATGTGGAGGCGCGCATGGTGATGGTGAAGCCGGCAAACCGCACGGCGCTGATCGACGCCGTCTACCTGGGGGTTAATAAGCTGAAAACGGCAAAATACCAGCGCAAAGCTCTGCTGATCATCTCGGACGGCGGCGATAACCGCAGCCGCTACACCGAAGGCGAGTTGAAGCGCGCGGTGCGCGAAAGTGAAGTGCAGATTTACTCGATCGGCATTT
This sequence comes from uncultured Granulicella sp., assembly GCA_937871785.1. Taxonomy (GTDB): domain Bacteria; phylum Acidobacteriota; class Terriglobia; order Terriglobales; family Acidobacteriaceae; genus Granulicella. The sequence continues at coordinate 21,310 of CALMON010000247.1, read as the reverse complement.
TCGACGTGTATGCGCCGTCGCAGGAAGAACGCGAAGGGCCGGAGCTGCTGCGCGATGTGTCGGAGGCCACTGGAGGCCGTGTGTTTCCGGTGGTCGACTTGCAGGATCTCGCGGACGTTGCGCAGAAGATCAGCCAGGAACTGCGCAACGAGTACGTCATCGGCTACACGCCCAGCAACACCAAGCGCGACGGCAACTGGCGCAAGCTGAAGGTGCAGCTTGTTCCGCCGCCGGGCCTGCCTCCGCTGACGGTGCACAACCGCGAAGGGTATTATGCTCCGACACAGTAAGCCGGAGTCGCCCGGGCAGGATGCCTAGGTGGACTTGAACAATCCTGCATCGAAACAGACAATACAGAAAGCAGCAGCGCGGGGTCGGGGATGCATCGGCGGTTCAGGTTAGGGAGCGATAGGTCGGGACGGATGAACGGTTGGGGGCTGATGTCGCTGTGTGCCTGCCTGGCTGTGACGCAGAGTGGCTTGACGGCATGGGCTCAACAGACTGCACCGCCGCCCGCTGCTCCGCAGAGCCGGCCGACGCCGAACCTGACGATCGACAGCGATCCCGTTCCGTCGCCCGATCCTGCTACGGCGGGGCCAGCCTTGACCGCGCCCTCGCTGACGACGCCAAACGGCGAAGTGATCCGCGGCGAAGGCGGCAAGTTCGTTCTGCGGTCCGATAACTATGAAGTCCGGCTGAATGCATCGGTGGTCGATGGCAGCGGCAAGGCGATCGATTCGCTGCCGCAGGACGCTTTTCGCGTGTATGAAGACGGCGTGCTGCAGACGATCGCGAGTTTTCGCCATGAAGACGTGCCGGTGTCGCTCGGTATTCTGATCGACAGTTCCGGTTCCATGTACGACAAGCGCTCTGCCGTGGATGCGGCGTCGCTCAACCTGGTGCGGCTTTCGAATCGCGAAGACGAAGCGTTCCTGGTAGACTTCAGCTCGGAAGCCTATATCGATCAGGACTTTACGAACGATATTTCAAAGCTGCAGCAGGGGCTGAGCTACATCAAGTCGAGCGGCGGAACGGCGCTCTATGACGCGATCGTGGCGTCGTCTGATTACCTGAGCAAGAACTCGAAGCGCTCCAAGCAGGTGATCCTGATCATCACGGATGGCGAGGATAACGCGTCCAGCGCGTCGCTCGAACAGGCGATCCAGCGTGTGCAGGACCTCGATGGACCGGCTATTTACTGCATCGGCCTGCTTTTTGGAGAAGACACCGACCGCCGCGAAGCGCGGCACGCTCGTGAGGTGCTTTCCGAACTCGCCGCCCAAACCGGCGGAGAAGCTTACTTCCCGAAGTCGCTCAAGGATGTGAACGCCGTCACGACCGAGGTGGCACAGGACATCCGCACGCAATACACGATCGCTTACCGGTCGACGAAGTCTCCCGCACTGGGAGGCTATCGGCAGGTGCATGTGGAAGCCAAGGAAAAGGGCTTTCGTGGCCTGCAGGTGCGGACGCGGACCGGCTATTTTCCGAAGCTGAACGCAGCAGCGACCGCCGCGGCCGCCGGACAGTAACGAGTTCGCCGGAAACGACGCTCAGGCACGGTCTCTTCCCAACGGGAACCACGTTTCGTGCATCGAACGCAGGATGCTGGGTCTTCGTGCGCGTGGTTTCGCGCGTGCGGAGAACAGCCGAACGTTTCGGGAGAGCCCTACCATGCTGCAACTACGCACGATCAACGATGTCTTCACGCAGCTTGCAAAGCGCGGCGGCGAAACGGTCATGATGACCCAGAACGGCGATGGCTGGACGCCTTTGACGGCGAAACAGGTGTACGGCCGGGTGCGGGCGTTGGCGGAAGCGTTGCAGAGCTGGGGCGTCGTCAAAGGCGACCGCGTCGCGATGACGGGGGAAAATCGTTGGGAATGGCCTGTGACCGACTTTGCCATACTGGCCATCGGTGCCGTTTCCGTACCGCTCTACCAGACGCTTTCGCCGGAGCAGGTCGGCTATTCGATCAACGATTCGGGGTCGAAGGTGTTTATCTGCTCGACCGGCAAGCAGTACGAAAAGCTGCACGGAGCGGGAGAGATGCCTAAGCTCGAGCGGGTGCTGGTATGGGATGCTGGCGAGTTTCCGAACACGGAGTCCTGGGCTGAGGTGATGAAGCGCGCGCCTTCGCTTGAAGAGCCCGATGCCGCGTTCGATGCCATGGTCGCGGCTGCGGCTCCCGGAGACCTCGCGACCATCGTCTACACCAGCGGCACCACCGGGCAGCCCAAAGGTGTGATGCTTACCCACGGCAACGTCGGCTCGAACATGATGTTTTCGACCGACGATCTCCACATCGTCAAAGATGATGTTTCCATTTCCTTTTTGCCCCTGAGCCACGCTCTGGCCAGGCATTTGGACTATGTGATCTACGCCAATGGCGGCATAATCGCGTATGAGCCGAAATTCGACAACTTAACGAAATCGATGAAGAGCGTTCGACCGACAGTGTTCGTCGCCGTGCCACGCGTTTTTGAAAAGGTGCGTCAGGCTGTGGAGGGCCGCAGTCACGGATTCAAGAAGACGATCCTGCAATGGGCTTTGAAGCAGGGCGAAGGCCATCGGGATGAGCTTGCGGCGGGCAAGCAGCCCTCTGGACTGATGTACAAGCTTGCGGACAAGCTCGTTTTCTCGAAAATTCACGAAGCCTTCGGCGGACGCGCCAAGGTGTTTATCTCGGGCGGAGCTCCGCTGGGGATGGAAAGCTCGCAGTGGTTTTTGAACGTAGGGGTTCGTGTGATGGAAGGGTACGGTCTAACGGAGACCTCGCCTGTTATCTCACGAAACACCTTCGCCGGCTACCGTATGGGCACGGTGGGCACCATTCTGCCGAACGTGGAAACCCGAATCGCGTCCGACGGCGAGCTCGAAGTCAAGGGGCCGAATGTTTTTAGCGGGTACTGGCAGAAGCCGGATGAAACCAAGAAAGAGTTTACGGACGACGGCTGGTTCAAGACTGGAGACATTGGCAAGATCGAAGATGGCTTTCTGTCGATTACGGACCGCAAGAAAGAATTGATGAAGACCAGCGGCGGCAAGTATGTTGCGCCGCAGCCGATCGAAAGCAAGCTGAAGGTCGACGGCCTCGTCAATCAGGTTGCGCTTATCGGTGACAATCGCAAGTTTGTCAGCGCGATCTTCGCGCCCAACTTTCAGGCGCTCGAGAAGTGGGCGTCGGCCAACGGAGTTGCTTCCGGGGACCACGCCAAAATGGTGGCCGACCCCAAGGTGCAAAAGGTGTACCAGGATATCGCCGACAAAGCGAACGCCGGGCTGGAACACCACGAGACGATCAAGAAGGTGATCGTCACTCCGGACGACTGGACTGTGGAGTCTGGTGAGCTGACGCCGAGTCTCAAGTTGAAGCGACGCGTCATTTCGGAGAAATACAAGGAGCAGATTGATACGCTCTATGCCGAATAGGTCTGCCACCGCGCTTCAGTTTGTTCGCTTCGTCAGCCTGTACCTCGGTTGTGCCGTATTGACGGCGCAGTCACTGCCAGTCGCGGCACCCGTGGTTCCGCTTGACCACTATGGTCCGCCCCTTTGCGAGGCGGCCCCCCGCACGGTTGAAACACGGCCCATCAAGGGCGAAGCGCCGCAAGCCGCTCGGAGCAAGGTGGAAGCGGCCGGAGCACTCGAGGAAGCCGGAGCGAGCGATCCCACGGCGATCTTACCGGCGGACCCGCTTGGGAATTTTGACGTAGCCCGGTATCGCCTGGCGGATTACGATGACTGCGTCGGTTTGGGAGGCTGCTACTGGGCCGACCTCGACGCGCAGTATAAGCGGGCAGAAGCGGCGTTCGACCGGCTGGTCGCGAGTCGCAAGGCGGGTGAAAAGCTTGCGCTGGTAATGGACATCGACGAAACGTCGCTTTCCGGCTATTGCGAGATGAAGCGTGAGGATTACGGGTACATTCGCGCCATGAGCGATGAATGGATCGTGTCGCCTGCGGCTGCGGTGGCCATTCCCGGCGGCGTCCGCCTGTTCAACCGGGCGCGATCGGCTGGCGTGGATGTGTTCTTCATTACCGGTCGGCCCGAACGTCAGGCCGAAGCGACAGCCCGCAACCTCCGCGCCGCGGGCTATCAGGGCTGGAGCGGCCTCGCCTTGCGCCACGGTGCGGAAGCGTCCATGCCGACAATCCAATACAAAGCCGGGCGGCGCGCCCAGATTGTGGCGCAGGGCTATCGTATCGTGATGAACATAGGCGATCAATGGAGCGACCTGAGCGGCGCGCCGAAAGCGGAAGTCAGCGTCAAACTGCCCAACCCGTTCTACTTTCTACCGTGAGCGACGAGAACCAACCCGATCCGCTCCTTCCTGTTTCCACATGGCTGCAGCCGGCGAAGCGGGAGGGCGGCAGGTTTCTGAATCCGCTGCCCACAACAGTCGGCGGCCTTAGCCTTATCCTCAAGGTGCTTCCGGACTATCTTCGCGGACGTGCGGAGCGTGACCCCCATGTGCCGCCGGGCCCCTTCGTTACGGATGCCACGGTGTACCGGCAGGCTCCCGCAAGCGGCCTGCGCGTTACCTGGTTCGGGCATTCATCGTCTCTGCTCGAAATCGAGGGCTTCCGCGTGTTGCTTGACCCTGTGTGGGATGAGCGCGCCAGTCCGGCGCAGTTCTTCGGCCCCAAACGCTTTTTCGCTCCAACCCTGGCGCTGCAGGCGCTTCCGCCGATCGATGCAGTGCTCATTTCGCATGACCACTATGACCATCTCGGCGCGGGAACCATCCGGCAGCTTGCCCGATTGCCGGCGTTGGCCGACGCGCAATGGATCACCTCCCTGGGTGTGGGCCGCAGGTTGGCGGGGTTCGGGGTTGCCGCGGATCGCATTCAAGAGCTCGACTGGACGCAATCGGTCGACGTCCGCAGGCCGGATGGTTCTCGGCTTCGCGTCACGTCCTACCCGGCCCGGCACTTCTCCGGCCGCGGCTTGTTCGACCGGTTCAAAACGCTGTGGGCCTCGTTCGCTCTGGCTGGTTCGGCTCATCGCGTGTACTTCGGAGCGGACTCCGGCACCTGGGACGGCTTCGCCGATATTGCCGCGCGGCACGGCGGTTTCGACCTTACGATGCTGGAAATTGGCGCTTATCACCCGCTTTGGGCAGCGATCCATCTGGGGCCCCGTGCGGCAGCGGACGCTTTCCAGGCGATGCGGCAGCCGGGACGGGCCGGCCTGTTCATGCCGATTCACTGGGGACTCTTCAACCTGGCGCTGCACGGCTGGCGCGAGCCGATTGCGGAAACCGAGCAGATTTGCCGAAGCGAAGACATCCCCCTGTGGTCCCCGGAGCCTGGGCTGCCCACCGAGGTAGAAGCGCCGCTGCTGGCGGATTGGTGGCGAGACCCATCGCACTGAGCAGGTAGAGCACTCCAGAACGACCGTGACGCAGGTTCCCGACTTGCCGACAGCACGCCTGAAGAATTCACTTGCATTGCCTGTGGAAAAGGCGGTACAACCGTACTCTCGCCGAAGATGTCCGCGAGAATGCCTAGGAACACAGGAGCAACCATGGCTTTGGCCGCGCAAGTTCAGACACAACCAAGGGAAGTGATGGACATTCGCCAGGCGGCGGAATATCTCGGCATCAGCGGCGACACGCTGTACCGGTACGCGTCCGAGGGCTTTGTCCCGGCTTTCAAGCTGGGAAATCGCTGGCGCTTTCGCAAGAGCCTGCTGGACGGCTGGATGGATGCGAAGAGTGGACAAAATACGGTCGCCGCTCCCGACGTCGAGAAGAAGAAGCCGGTGGGACGCGCCAAGTAGGTTCTCCATGACCCGTGCAAGACAAAGTGTCGTGGTCCTGATTGTGCTCGCCATCGCGGCTCTTGCCGTGCTGCTCACCTTTATGGCGGATTTCCCGCTGCATAACCGCCGCGTGCTTTCGACGCTGCCTTCGCCAGGGCAGGGCGACAATGCTCTTCAGGCGCAGCTTTCGACGGGCGCGTCCCGAGCCGGCGCGGGCGGATCAACGACCGAGGTTCAGGTGACGGGCCGGTGGCATGGCGCCAAAGTAGATGAGACCGTAATGCGCTCGCAGCAAGCGCAACCGGAAGGCCTGCGGATCGGCTGGGCGGCTCCGGATTCTCTGGTGATCTCCATCCCGCGCGGAGCCGGGGACGCTGGAAAGCCACTCGGCGGAGGCGACCCGACGTACAGGTGCGGCAATCCTTCAAGCGCGATCCATGTCGTGTGCGAAGCCTATTCGACGGCACCGCAGCAGGAGCAGCACCACGAGGCACCGCGGCCGGTTCCGCACTCGCCGAATCGTTAAGGCTCCACGCTGAGGTGTAGCTCTGCTCTCTTCAGTGAGTCGCGCTTGTCGTCCATCAGGCTCGCTGCAGCGTGTGCTCGGTGATTTCCGAAGTGCAGTTTAGCCGAAACGGCAGACCGACCGTACCGATCCCGCGGTTTACATAAAGCTGCATGCTCCCAAGCTGATACCGACCGTGCACGTACATGCGGCCCATCGGCGGCAGCACCAGCGGACCGACCAGTGGCAGACGGACCTGGCCGCCATGAGTGTGACCGGAAAGCATTACATCGATGAGCGGAGCGCGCGGGTGCAGGCGCACGGTATCGGCAAAATCGGGCTCATGCGCCATGAGGAGCACCGGCGCGGCTGGCTGTGCGGGAACGGCCGCTGTCAGGTCGGGGTCGCTGGTTCCGGGGTCGTCGACTCCGGCGATCCACAAGCGGTCGCCGCCGCGGTCAATGGCGACATGGCTGTTGTACAAAGTCGGGATGCCACGCTCGGCGAGGCGGCGGATGACCATCGGCCCGTCGACGGACACGTCATGGTTGCCCAGCACGGCGTAGCGAAGAGGGCAGGTGAGCCGCGAAAGGGCTTCCGCGCAAACAGGCATGGCACGAAAGGGGACTTCAGGCCCGAGCGGGCCGCGGCTGATGAAGTCTCCCGTAAGCAGCACCATGTCCGGCTGCAGGCGATTGATGCCGGCGACGACTCGGTGCAGGAACCAGGGCTCCGTAAACTCCTCAAGGTGAATATCGCTGATCTGCACGATGCGAAAGCCGCGGAATGCGTCCGGAAGATCGCGAATCGGCAAGGCGTTGCGGACGTAATCGAGCTCATGCCGACCGTGCATGGCAGCGTAGGCGGCGACGCCCATGCCGGCGAGGGTAGCGGTCCCCAGGAAGCGCCGTCGCGTGATCTCCTGCTGTTGTTCAAGCGAGTTGGCGGGCAAACCGGAGGGCATAGACCATGATACCGGGTGAGAACGGTCTATGCTCCAGGTTTGGGCCCGGCACCCGGCGGCAGGTAGAATATGGCGAGTGAACGAAGCATCTAGAAGAAAGCGCGGCCTGGCAGCCGCCGCAGCAGCGGGTGTGGACGGATTGTTGCTGACCCACGGCCCCGACCTGCGGTACCTGACCGGCTTTACCGGCTCAAACGGCGCCCTGGCGATGGCCGGTGGGCGTGCGGTCCTGTTTACCGACGGGCGCTACACGACACAGGCGCGGGCGGAAGCCGCTCCGCTGCGGGTGGTGATTTCAAAGAAGCCAGCGCCGGTGGCGGCGGCAGAGTGGCTGCTATCTCGGGGTGTCCGGGCGTGTGGGTTCGACGCCGCGCAAACGACGGTGGCCGCGCTCGAGCGGATGCGCAGGGAACTGCCCGCTTCGCAGCGCCGCGGCTTCTTCAAGGCTGCCGACGGCGCCATCGCCCGTCTACGGGAAGTAAAGGACAACGACGAGATTGCCCGGATGCGGCGTGCGGCAAACACAGGCTGCTCGTTGTTTGCCATCGCTCTCGGTGTGGCTCGCGCAGGTGTTCCCGAAGCGGAAGTGGCGGCGCAAATGGAACTGGCCGCGCGCCGCGCCGGGGCGGAAAACATGAGTTTCGAGACCATCGTAACCGGCGGCGAACGGACCGCGCTGCCGCATGGCCGCGCCAGTATGGCGAAGCTGCCGAAGCGCGGCTTCTGCACCATGGATTTCGGCGTGCTGCTCGACGGGTACTGCTCGGATATGACGCGGACGATCCACCTGGGCCGGGCCACGCCGCGCGAACGGGACGTGTATCATTCTGTGCTTGACGCGCAGGTCGCTGCAATCGCGGCGGTGAAGCCGGGCGCGACTGCCGGTGAGGTCGACGAGGCCGCGCGCGGCGTGTTGCGGAAGGCGGGCCTCCACAAGTTTTTCACGCACTCCACGGGCCATGGGGTGGGGTTGGAGATTCACGAAGGTCCGCGGCTCGCGGCGAAGCAGACGCAGGTGCTGGAGCCCGGCATGGTGATTACCATTGAACCGGGAGCCTACTTGCCGGGCGAGTTCGGCATCCGTATCGAAGACATGGTGCTGGTAACGGAAACGGGCGGCGATGTGCTGACGGCCGAAAGTTCGAAGGACTTACTGGAGTTGTAGCGAACCGGGTTCGACGCAGGGGAATGAAGAGGAGCAACAACGGATGGATGGGAATGATCTGAAAGAACTTCGCGAGTTGGTGGAGTTTCTGAAAGCGAACGAGATCGCGGAGTTCGACCTGGAACGTAGCGATATGAAGGTCCGCATCAAGTTCACAGGCGACGCACCGGCGCCGGTACCGGCGGGCGCTCCGGCACCAGCGCTCGATATGGCACAGCTTAGCAAGCTGCTCGCGGGGACGCAGGCCGCGGCTGTTGCGGCCCCTGCCGCGATGGTGGCGTTGCCGACTGCCGCGGTGAGCGCCCCTGCGCCGGTGGCCGCGGCCGTGCCGACGGCTGACCCGAACGCCGGGCTTAGCCTGCAGAACTCGCCCATCGTCGGCACCTTCTACGACGCGCCTGCGCCCGGAGCGGAGCCCTTCGTCAAAATCGGTGACCAGGTCCAGGTCGGTACCGTGTTGTGTATCGTCGAGGCGATGAAGCTGATGAACGAGATTGAAAGCGAGTTCGCCGGGGAGGTGGTTCGCGTGGCCGCCATTCCCGGTCAGCCTGTGGAGTACGGGCAACCGCTGTTCGCCATCAAGCCTCGCTAGGGGAGCAGCCTCGTGTCGGTACGTTCCGCGTTTGGTGCCGCAGGCTCCTCGAGTGTCCTCATGACGTTCTGCGTGCTGATCTGGTCTGGACGGGCGATCGGCCATTTGCGAACGCATCGCGGCGAAGCGCTCCTTGAGCTTTTCACAGCATGTCTTTGGACGATCGTCATCGCAGTGCGGCTGCGGGCAAAGCGCGGCATTCAGCTATAACGACTAAAGGTGTCACATGATTCGTAAAGTTTTGATCGCCAATCGCGGAGAGATTGCCCTGCGCGTGATCAGCGCGTGCAAGGAGATGGGTATCCGCACAGTCGCGGTGTATTCCGAAGCCGACCGCAACGCGCTGCACGTCCGGTTTGCCGATGAAGCGGTATGCATCGGACCGCCGCGCTCGGCGGAAAGCTACCTGAACATCCCGTCGGTGATTGCGGCCGCGGAAATCACCGGGGCGGACGCCGTGCATCCGGGCTATGGCCTGCTTTCCGAGAACGCCGGGTTCGCCGAGGTATGCCGCGCTTCGAACCTGAAGTTCATCGGCCCGCCGCCCGAAGTCACCCGCATGATGGGCGAGAAATCGACCGCTCGCCAGACCATGAAAAAGGCGAAGGTGCCGATTCTGCCAGGCTCGGATGGTGTGATGGCATCTGAGGGTGAGGCGCTCGAGTGGGCGCAAACGGTGGGATACCCCGTCATCCTGAAGGCGGTCGCCGGTGGCGGCGGTCGCGGCATGCGCATCGTGCGCTCGAAGGACGAGCTGCCCGGCATGTTCCAGGCAGCCTCAACCGAGGCGCTGAATGCGTTTTCAAACGGCGATCTGTACATGGAAAAATTTATCGAGCGGCCCCGCCACATCGAGTTCCAGGTGCTGGCTGATGAGCACGGCAATGTGATGTCGCTCGGCGAGCGCGAGTGCAGCATCCAGCGGCGTCATCAGAAGCTCATCGAAGAAGCGCCCAGCCTGCAGATCACGCCCAAGCAGCGCGAAGAAATGGGCAAGGTGATCAAGCGTTCGCTCAAGGATATCGGCTACTGGAACGCGGGCACGATCGAGTTCCTCATGGATGAGGATGGGCAAATCTATTTCATCGAGATGAACACCCGCATCCAGGTGGAGCACTGCGTCACGGAAATGGTTACGGGGGTCGACCTCGTCAAGGCGCAACTGCGTATCGCGAGCGGCGAAAAGCTGGCCAGCATCGTGCCCGAGGTGCCGAAGATCGTCGGCCATGCGATCGAGTGCCGCATCAATGCCGAGCATCCGGAAAAGTTCACCCCCAGCCCGGGTAGGATTACCGCTTTCAACGTCCCCGGCGGCAATGGCGTTCGCGTCGATACGGCGCAATACCAGGATGGCGTCGTGCCGCAATATTACGACTCGCTGATCGCCAAGCTGATCTGCCACGGCAAGGACAGGGAAGAAGCGATGGACAAAACGCAGCGAGCGCTGTCGCAGTTTGTCGTTGAGGGCATTCACACCACCATCCCGCTCCACCAGAAGATCTTTGCCGATGCCGAATTCCGCTCCGGCCAGTTCGACACGAAGTTCATGGAGCGCTTTCTGGATCGCCAGAAGGAATTCAAGAAGGCCGTGTAAGCGAGCCAGATGACCGAACGGCAAATCAAATTCGCCATTGAGCTTCGCGACTTTGCGCCAATCCTCCTTGGCTACGGCATAGCGCTTGCCGCTGCAGCGGGCTTTTTCGTCTTTTTCCGCAAGTATCGCGACCAACCCGCGCTCCGCCGCATGGGACTCATCGCTACGGGCATCCTGACTCCCGTTGCGTTCGCAGCGGGAACGATCGTGTACTTTCTGAGCATGGTCTACCGTGACCTTGCGCACACCGGCTACACGATCAGAACGCCTCTGAAGTTAGCGAACATCACGTATCCGGCCGGTTCCGTCGTTTACATGGATACGAACTCCGGCCATGTGTATGGCGGGCAGCTTGCGCAGCCAACCGAAGTTGGCGGCATGCTGTTTGAACACCGCATCGAGATGAGCGAAGACACGCAGGGACCCAGCGTGCATAGCGATCTTGCCCGGCCCGCGCTGCTGCACGGCATACCTTGCGCCAAAGGTGACATTTCGGTCGCACTCCATGGAGAGTACGTCTCGTGCACGATTGCGCAGCCATTTCTGTACACGGGCTACGACCAGCCGCAACCGGATCTTACCGGGGATGGCGTGCTCTGCGGACCGCCCTACGGCGCGTTCACGCGCACCGACTTCAACTGTCTCGCAGGCCGCCGCTTCGTGTTCGAGCGCTTCGGCGTGCCGATCGGCGCCGGCGTCAGAGTCGACGCATACCACACCGGGTCTTCCGCGCCGACGGAGCTGTCGACCACACTTTCTGAGCCGCTCATGCTTTGGGGCGCGGTCTGGCCCAGGGACACGGTGATCACCACCCAGTCCGACGTGCGTGCGCTTACAGGCAGCCGGTTTGAAGGGGTGCCATCCGCCTTTGACGTGAAGCTTACCTTGCAACAGAACGCCTCGGTGACCCTGGATGGCGCGGTCGTTTCAGGCTTGACCCAAATCAACTTCACGCCACAGGCTGCCTATCTTCGGGCCACAATGGACGGCAGCGTGCTGCTTCCGAGTGGCTTTCGCGTGAAGTATGGCAGGATCAAACCCGGCGAAACGCACTGGACCTGGTCGCAAACCGACGCCGGGCTGCCACGTTGACGCAAAAAACCATCCCCCGGCTTTACGCGATCGCCGACGCCGGCACTCTGGCCCGCCACCCGCTTCCGCTGCGCGCTTTCGCGGAACAGTTGCGCGATGCGGGCGTCAGGCTTTTGCAGTACCGCGACAAAGCTGCCGGCCCGCAAGCCATCCTCCGCTCCTGTGCGGAGCTTTCAGCGGTCTTCGCTGGAACCCCCGCCACCCTGATTCTCAATGATCGCGCCGACCTTGCCGCAATTGCCGCCGCCGGCAGCATGACCTGGGGCGTCCACGTCGGGCAGGACGACCTGCTGCCGTCCGACGCACGCTCTGTCGTCGGTGCCGGTGCGGTGATCGGCCTTTCAACCCATGCGCCGGAGCAAATACAGCCCGCTGCCGAAAACTCTGCGGACTACCTGGCTACGGGCCCGGTCTTCGCGACCAACACCAAGCTCGATGCCGAAGCTGTCATCGGGCTCGACGGCGTGCGCCGCGCCCGCGCGCTGACGGCGAAGCCTCTGGTGGCGATCGGCGGGATCACGCTTGAGAACGCACGCAGCGTCATCGACGCCGGGGCCGACTCTGTGGCGGTCATCAGCGGACTTTTCGTGCCCGGTCGCAGCGTGCGCGACGTCGCGGCGGACTTCCTGGCGCGTTTGCGCTGACGTCCGTCCTAACGCACCCGGTCCGTGATAGTGTGACTGAAACGTGCCTTCTCCTCCTCACCCGCAAACGCCCGACGCGCAGCCGCAAGACGCGCAGCCGCATTTTGTGCAGGGCATGGGCCTGTTTTCGGCAACGGCTATCGTCATGGGGTCGATGATCGGGTCAGGCATCTTCATCGTGTCAGCGGATATGTCGCGCACGCTGGGCTCGCCTGCGCTGCTGATCGCCGCATGGCTGGTGACGGCCGTTATGACGATCATCGGCGCGCTCAGCTATGGCGAGCTCGCCGCGATGATGCCCAGAGCAGGCGGGCAGTATGTATATCTACGTGAATCGCTGGGGCCCGTTTGGGGATTTCTGTACGGCTGGACCCTGTTTCTCGTCATCCAGACCGGAACCATTGCCGCCGTGGGTGTCGCGTTCGGCAAGTTCCTGGGTGTATTTTTTCCGTCCGTCTCGCAGACCCGCTGGATTTTCCACATCGGTTCCGGCAACATCGGGCTAAACACCGCGAACCTTGCCGCCATCGCTATCATCACGCTGCTTACGTTCACCAACACGCGCGGCATCAAGACGGGAGCGTCCATCCAGAACATCTTTACGACCGCCAAGGTGCTGGCGCTGCTGGGCGTCGTGTTCGTAGGGCTGATCGCGAAAAATGCGCTCGCGGTCGCTGAAAACTTCGGTGTGGGCTGGCGCAATTTTTGGGCTGGTTCCAGTCCCGCGACCCTGCATTCGATCGACATCGGGAGCTTCTTCGGGCTGGGTGGCGGCTCGGCGCTCGTGGGGGTATTTACGGTGGTGGCCGTGGTGCAGGTGGGCTCGCTTTTCAGCTCGGACGCCTGGAACAACGTAACCTTTACCGCCGGCGAAATTCAGAATCCTCGCCGCAACCTGCCGCTGTCGCTGGCGCTCGGCACTGGCGTCGTGCTGTTGCTGTATATTTTCTGCAATTTCGTCTACCTGAGCGTGCTGCCGATGTCCGGCACGGCCACCGCTGCCACCGTCACTGGGCGGGGCATCATGTTCGCCGCGCAGGACCGCGTTGCGACCGCCGTGATGGAGACGGCGTTTGGCGGCGCCGGCGCAAAGTTGATGGCCGCGGCCATCTTGATCTCCACCTTCGGCTGCGTGAACGGGATGCTGCTGGCCGGTGCCCGCGTCTACTACGCCATGTCGCGGGATGGCTTGTTCTTCAAAGCCACCGGAAAGCTCGACGAGCGCACCGGCACGCCGACCAATTCGCTTTGGCTGCAGTGGGCCTGGACGTGTCTGCTGTGCCTCAGCGGGAGCTACGGCCAGTTGCTTGATTACGTAATCTTTGCGGTGCTGGTCTTCTACGTTCTTACAATTATCGGCCTCTTCGTGCTGCGCCGTACGCAGCCGGATGCACCGAGGCCCTACAAGGCTTTGGGCTACCCTGTGCTGCCGGCGCTCTACATCGTTATGGCGACGTGGATTTGTGGTGTACTCTTGCGTTACAAACCTCAGTACACATGGCCGGGCCTGATCCTCGTGCTGCTCGGTCTTCCGGTCTATTTTCTGTGGACTCGGCGTACGGCAGGTGAGGGCAGCGCGACGGCAGTCTAAGAACGACGGGAGACAGAAGCAGCGGATGGCGAATCTTTTTGCAACGAAGTCGATGAACACGTTGATGGCCGAGGCCAACGCCACCGGCGAAGGCACACTGAAGCGTTCGCTCGGCCCGTTCCAGCTCACCGCGCTCGGCGTGGGAGCGGTGATCGGTGCCGGTATCTTCGTGCTCGCCGGGCTTGGCGCCCACTATGCCGGCCCGGGCCTGATGCTGTCGTTCGTCCTCAGCGGCCTGGGTTGCGCGTTTGCCGGCCTTTGCTATGCCGAGTTCGCCGCCATGATCCCCCTGGCCGGCTCCGCCTACACATACGCGTATGCCACCTTGGGCGAGCTGGTCGCCTGGATCATCGGCTGGGACCTCACGCTCGAATACGCCATGGGGGCCAGTACGGTCAGCTCCGGCTGGTCGAACCACTTCATCGAGTTGATGCAGATCTTCCACATCAACTTTCCGCTGTGGCTGGCCTACGATCACTGGACCGCGCTTAAGGTCGCGCTCGATAACGTGTCGCGCGGCATCATGACCCGCGACTTTCCTACCCTGGTTTCCGGTTCGGTGCCGTTTTCCGACAAGCTCGACTCCCTGAACAGCGCGCCTTCAGCCGCGGCTCTCGCGCAGGCCCATGCTCTGCTGCACGCGCCCGTCCTGTTCGGCCATGAGATCGGTCTCAACCTCCCGGCCTTCGTCATCGCCCTGCTGGTTACGACGATTCTCGCCATTGGCATCCAGGAATCGGCCAAGTTCAACTCCTTTATCGTGGTGCTCAAGGTCGCGGTTGTTCTCTTCGTCCTCGGACTCGGCTCGCACTACGTCAACGCCGGCAACTGGGGCCATAGCTGGCACCAGTTCGCTCCGTTCGGCTTCGCCGGCATCGGCGCGGGAGCGGCGTACATCTTCTTTGCCTACATCGGCTTTGACGCGGTGTCGACGACAGCGCAGGAAGCCAAAAACCCACAGCGCGATCTGCCCATCGGCATCATTGTTTCGCTGGCTGTTTGCACGCTGCTCTACATCGGCGTGGCGGCCGTGCTAACCGGCATGGTGCCGTGGCAGCAGGTGTCGATCGAGGCTCCGATCGCGCGCGCGTTCCTCGACCGCGGCCTCCCCTGGGCGTCGGACATCATCACGGCAGGCGCACTCGCGGGCCTCACCTCCGTCATGCTGGTAATGCTGCTTGGCCAAACCCGTGTGCTGTATGCCATGGCTAATGACGGTCTGCTGCCGAAAAAGTTCTTCGCCGAGGTTCATCCGCGCTTCCGCACGCCGTTCAAGAACACGTTCCTGGTCGGTTCGATCGCCGCGGTCGTTGGCGCGCTGACGCCGATCGACGACATCGGCAAAATGGTCAACATCGGCACGCTGCTCGCGTTCGTCATCGTCTGCATCGCGATCATGATCCTGCGCCGGACGGACCCGGACAAGGAACGGCCATTCCGCACGCCATGGGTGCCGGTGGGTCCGGTGCTCGGTATCCTGTTCAACGGATACATGATGGTGAAGCTCGGCTGGCTCAACTGGGCGCGGCTCGTTATCTGGCTGGCCATCGGTCTGGTCGTCTACTTTACCTATGGCCAGAAGCATAGCCGCGTGCAGCAGGCGGAGCTGACCAAAGACTGACCGTCAAGCTGGATGCACAATATCCATGATCAGGACGTCACTGATCTTCCACGCGCCGTTCTGTTTGACGAGCACCTTCAGGTAATAAGAGTGACGCGGCTGCATCGGCTTTCCGCTCAGGTCATTCACCAGCCCCGCGATCTTTTCGTCACTCCAAACTGCCGCCGTTGTCGGTGACGTAAAGCGCAGGTCCAGGATGGTCGTCGGCACCGTGGAGGCGCCGGCGCGAAATCCTGGGCGGTTCAGCAGATCTGTCAGGAACTTCTTCATGTCGGCAGCGCCATGGATTCGGACGCCGAACGGGTTCTGCCAGACGACGTCGGCAGTGAATGTCGAGATGACCTCATCCACATCGAACTTGTTCCACCCTTCCGTTTCGCGCGCCAACACGGCGCGAATGTCCGCTTCGTCGCCAACCTGCTGCGCGCGAGCGAAGGGGCTGCTGAAGGCAAGTGTCGCGAAGAGGATGGTCGAGGAAAGACGCTTCATTCGGTGGCTCCGGGAGTGGAATTGTTGCGCAACGAGGCGCGCCCTATTCGGATTCAGTTGATTGTGGGTTGCGGCTGGACGCCGGCTGACTTTTTACGCGCCGATGCCGGACCGGAAGCAGCAGGCGAGGGAAGCGTCGCGACATCGATCGCTTTGGGATCATCCCGCAGGCGGAGGAAGAGCGTACCCGCCGCGGTCGGCGGAACAGCGAGCGTCGTGCCGGTATACCCGTCCGGAACCGACACCGGGGAAGCAAACGCCGGGTCCGCTGAAAGCGAGTCGAGCAGAAACAGGTTCGTTCCCGTGACTATGCATTGCGGTCCCCCGGGTTCGGGCGTGCAGGCAAGCTGCGTGAACTGAGGCAGGCGAACGAGCGTCGCCAGCGGCAGCCAATCGCTCGCCGGTGGCTCGGAGGACAGGATGACCGCGGTCTCCGCAGCCTGCGGCTTTGCTGCCGCTGGAAACACCGCGCGTACATGCAGCGGACCGAACGCGCTCGGTCCAAAGGACCGTAGCGGGTCTAGCGACGCGACGACGGTGTGCGGGTCCTGCAGCATCAGACCGCCGGACGGCGCGAGGGTCAGCACGGTTCGCAGGGTACCGTCGAGCGTTTCAACCTCCACCTGGCCGGTTCGCGGGAACGTCGCCGGAGTCTTGAGGGTGAAGCTCAGGTGGCCGTCCAACGGGAGGTCCTCAGGGTCGGTCAAGACGATGACGGCGTTCGCCGCGCGATCTACGGTTTTCCGCAGCAGGGTGACCATCGGCCGAGGCGCGGCGACGACCACCGGCACGGTGAGCGTGCGGCCATCGCGGAGCGTGGCGGTGGCTACCAGTTTTTCGTCGGCGTGGGTAGGTGGCGCCGGGGCACCGTCCTGCAGCGAAAGCCGGAGGGTCGTCGGAGTGGCCGCCGCTCTTCCGGTGAGCTGTTCTTCAGCAGCCTGCGCGGCCGGACGGAAGTAAAGATCACCCAGCGCGACTCCTTCAACCATGCCGAGCCGGAGTCCCGTAAGCAGAAGCGTCCGGTCGCCCGCGTGGAGCTCTACCGACGCAATCTGCGCGGGTTCGGCGTAGGTGCGAGCGGAAAGCTCGTCGGCTTTAGGCTGCCCGTACTGCTGGATGGCCAGGTGCATATCTCCAGGCTTCAGGTCACTGCTGGACGGCAGGATCAGTTCGAGGCGGCTATCGTTTTCCGGCTTGCCGGTCTGGTGAAAGGGAACGGCAAGATCGGTTTTGGCCGCTTCCGGTCTGGCTACGATCGTGTGGACGCAGGCACTTCCCGTCGAAGCGAGGAGCAACTTCGCTTCGTGTCCGGCAGAGGCACCGGCCTCGCCTTCCGCCGTAATGACGTGCCAGCCCGTGCCGGGCAGTTGCTGCAGAGACACGGCAGGGCCGGTAAAGCTGTCGAACCCCCACCGGCCCTGGATAACGCCGGTAAGCAGAATCGGCTCGGGCTGCGGCTTTTCGGGAACCGCAGCCGGCACCGCGACTGGACTGCGCGCGGTGGCAAGGTCGACCGGGACCGGTCTTGCCGGAAGCAGCGGTGTGCGCTGGGAACCGGTCTGTTGCAAAAGCAGGCCGCCCTGAAAGGCGTCGGGCAGCAGAGCAATGTCTGGCTCGGCGGGCGCTCCGGCCGGGATGTTGAGGTGCAGCCGCAGGTCGTGCGCGAGCGCGGTCGAAAACACCAGGGGAGCGCCCTCGATCGGCAGAACCACATTCGGCTGCAGCAGGCAGGCCACATGGCCGGCGTCGGCCGGCCGCAGCGGAGGCGACGCCGCTGCCTGAACCGCCGGCAGCCCGATCACCAGCACGGATTTCGGATTGTGGAACGACGGCGGCGTGTTCAGGCGCAAGTTTAGTGACTCGCCCTGCGGGAAGCCGATCGCGGGGATGTATTGATACTGCGCCGTGTGGAGGTTGCCCATGATGCGAACGAGGTCGATGACCGCGCCCACGTACGCCGAGTACAGGCCTCCGCCGCCGAGCCTCGTGGCGCTCGCGGCGTTGATGAAGTCGGAGTTGGCCCCGTTCGACAGAGACGACGCGATCGACTGGCCGTGGCCATCGTCGAGCAGCGTTTGCGTTCCAGTCTGGGTCAGGCAGGTGAACTGCGTGTCGACAGGGCGCTTGAAGCAGTCCTCGTTGGGCTTCAACGCCAGCGTGCGAGCGAGCAGGGCAGAGTGCTCCTGCAGGGCCCTGGCGTCGGAGGGTGGTACCTGCCGGATGGACGCCAGATATTTTTCGATCCGAGCCTGCTCAAACCCGGCCTCGGCGAGATCCTGCGACGCGCGCACAAAGATGCCGGGCCGCCCGGTAACGGCGGAGCGCAGTGTACTGAAGTCGCCGCCAGTTTCCGGAGCCATCAACAGAACGGCCTGCTCCGCGCCGACAGGAACGGTGACAAAGACACCTTCCTGCTGCACCTTGCGATTCCAGGTTTCGACCCGAATGAACCAGTCGTTTGGCGGCGGGTTCGTGGTGCCGCGCAGAAAGACGCATACCAGCAGGTAGTGCACCGACTGCGTGGGCGGGAGATCGGGGTGAATCCACAGCTTATCGCCGGCCTGCAGGTTCGGCACGGACGCGATCGGCAGCGTGTCGGCACCGCGGGTGACGCGAACGTCGATACGCGGGCCGACGAGGTCGAAACGAGCGTCGGCGGCACAGGTCTGCGCGGTCGGCAAAGCAAGCAGAACGAGCGGGAACAGAAAGCGGAGGAACTTTCCCATACTTCCAGTTTAGACGGAGGACAGAAAGCTTGTGCGCGTGAAACCCGGGTGCAAACGGTGCGGTCGACTTTCGCTTCGCAAGGGAGCGCGTCTACAAGGGCTACCCTTTGGCGCGGGCGCTGGGCCCATCGCTGGCGACCGAGCCGTCGCGGATCGAGATGACGCGATGGGCAAACTCGGCAATGTCGGGTTCATGCGTCACCAGCACGATGGTGTTGCCTTTAGCGTGGAGGTCGTCGAACAGCGCCATAATTTCCACAGAGGTTTTGGAGTCCAGATTGCCGGTGGGCTCGTCGGCCAGGATGATACTGGGCCGGTTGACGAGTGCGCGAGCGATGGCGACGCGCTGGCGCTGACCACCGGAAAGCTCGTTAGGCTTATGCATCATGCGCGTGCCCAGGTTGACTGACTCCAGCACTTCCTTGGCGCGCGCGATCCGCTCGGCCGCCGGAGTGCCGTTGTAGATCAGGGGCAGCTCCACGTTATGCAGGGATGTCGCCCGCGCCAGCAGGTTGAACGTCTGGAATACGAAGCCGATTTCTTTGTTGCGAATGCGTGCCAGTTCATCGTCGTTTAGCGAGGAAACA
>CALMON010000247.1:0-1964 GCA_937871785.1 uncultured Granulicella sp. | reverse complement strand
CATCATGGCCGTTCAGCCAGTATTTCCCCTGAGAGGGCGAATCGAGGCAGCCGATCAGGTTCATCAGCGTAGACTTACCGGAGCCCGACGGCCCCATGATAGCCACATATTCGTTGTGGCGGATGCGGATATCGATGCCGCGTAGCGCATGGACCTGCTGGTCACCCATCTCGTAGGTCTTCCAAAGATTGTTGGTGACGATCACCTCGCCGGGACGCGGTCCATCGGCGTTTGCGCCTGTGCGTTCGGTTTGCAGTGTCTCCGGATCGATCGGCAGAGTCGAAGTAGCCATGGAACTCCTGGGGTGCAATGGATTGGACGCGTGAACCGTGGCCGCCGTTGCGAGCTTAGCTTTTGTCGTCCGTGGCGCTGGTATCGACACTGTTGTCCCGCTTGACGGCAGTGCCGCTCTTGAGCGATCGCAACACCTTGTAGCGGCCCGTCACGATCTCATCGCCATCCATCAAGCCGGAAAGCACCTCGATGTCGGTCGCTCCCGTCACTCCCGTAGACACCGGAATAAACTGCACCCGCAACCGGCCGTCAGCCATCACCAGTTTGTAGACACCCTGAATCGTCGGCACCTTGGCCCTGGTTCCGGTACCCACGGCGGTGGACGAGGCCGAAGCCGCTTTCCCCTTATGCGCGAACAGAACCGTTTCGGCAGCAGGGTCGCGCTGAATGAGCGCCTGAATGGGAATCGTGAGCGCGTTCGGCTTGTGAGCCGTGGTGATCTTGGCGGTGGCGGAAAGCCCTGGCCGCAGTTCGTCGCCCGCCTGGTCGATGGTCACGACAACCTAGAAGTCCTAGGCCTCCTCGGTGCCCGTAACCGACAGCGAGGTCGCCACGCCGGTGGTTCGCAGCAGGGCCTGATCCCCCACTTCGGTCACATGGCCTTTGAAGATGCGACCGGGAAGGGCATCGACCGTTACATCGACCGTCTGGTTGAGCGCAACATTGACGATGTCGGTCTCGTCGACCTTCACCTCCGCGGTGACGACCGACATATCGGCCAGCGTCATCAGGGTTGAACCCTGCGCGTTCTGGATGCCCAGAACGACGGTTTCGCCTTCGCGCACGGGCACATTGGTTACAAGCGCGTCGAACGGCGCCTTGCTTTGGGTGAGACCGAGGCTGTAGTCGCTGCCGCGCAGGGTCGCCACTGCCTGCGAAACATGCCCGCGAGCCGACGCCGTTTGCGCCTGCGCTTGCGCGACCGAAGCCTGCCGCTGCTGCAGGGTCGCGGCCGAAACGTCATATGCCGCTTTCTTCGCGTCGAAATCCTGCTTGGCAATCAGCTTGGAGTTGTACAACTCCTGCGCGCGGCCAAAGTCGAGCTTCTTCTGCTCAAGATCGGCTTGCGCCTGCGTCACGTTGGCCGACGCAGTCTTTTCCGCGGCCACAAAGCTGTCCACGTCGGTTCGGGAGGAGGAGATCGTGGCTTGCTGCGCGGCCACAGCCGAGGCTGGCTGCTCGCTTTCCACCGTCGCCACCAACTGCCCGGCTTTGACGTGGTCGCCTTCCTTGACATACAGGTGCGTGATCCGGCCAAACGCCGTCGCGCCTACGTTGACGTAGGTTTTCGGCTTGATCTGCCCCGTTCCGCTGACCACGGAAATGAGGTCCTGCCGCGACGCCTTGCCGGTGGCCACTGCGCTAACGCTCGATTTCGAATAGTTCACCATGGCGATGGCGACACCGGCTAGCACCAGGACAGCGACGGCAAATGCGACAATCTTTTTCAAAGTCATCCTAAATAGTTCTTCCCGCTTGTCGGTTACGAGCGCTCTCGATCATACGCAGCGGCAGACAATCTGGTTCCAGGCCCGCTCCACAGGGTTTCGTCTCGGTAGCATCTCCTTGCGGAGTGGCGTCGCAGGAATGTGGAGTTAGTGAATCGTACCAGTTCACTTCGGGCTGCCGACGCGAAAAATTGTGCGAAGGTTGCTCACAAGGATAGAATG
>CALMON010000246.1 GCA_937871785.1 uncultured Granulicella sp. | reverse complement strand
CCTGGTTCCTCAGCAGCGAAGCGTTGCCGGTGTCCGGCGGCGCAATGTATCCTCCCGCACCGTACGCGGCATCCACCTTCCCGCCCCCGGTACAAGCAGCCGCACCCCTACCAGTCTCGTCGATCCCAACCGCACCGCAAGACCCAATCTCACCACGAGATCCACCCGCGCCTCCTCCGGCCGGGACTGGCTTCACCGTGTAAGCGGAGTCGAAACAGGTCTACCCGGGTTGGGCATCAAAGGCTGATCACCCGGTGTCCGGCGCATTCCTGACCGGCGTGCTCCACCAGCAGCGCGGGCAGCGTTTCGCCATATCGCGCCAGAAACCACACGCCCGCCAGCAGCCGCTCCTGCAGATGCTCCTCGGGAAAAAGGCTCAACATCAGCGCCGTCGCGTGCTTCAGCAGGTGCGCCTGCTTTTGCACCTCAAAGCTTGCCGACATACGTCGCAACCGGTTCATCTGATAGCGCATCTTGCTCGCGCTGACGCCTGCCGCGCGCCCCAGGTCGGCGGACATCGCTGTCATGTAGTCTGTGAGCGCCGAAAGTTCCGCGTCCATCGCGTTGCCCACCGCAGCAAGCCTGCGTTTGGCTTCGATCGGCATCGCGCGCGCTCCCAGCCGCTGCGCCAGCCCCGCGGCGTCGCGAGTCTCAAACAGCGCCGGCAGTGACACCTCATGCTGCGCCAGCAATTGCCCCACCGCGGGCTCTACCAGCGTGGCTGAAAGCCGCGGCAGCACCGGCGTGACCCGGCCCAGCAGCTTGGTGTACACCACTTCGCTCTGCGCGAAGTATGCGATTTCGGCCGGCCCGCCAATGTAAGCGGCTGTCGGGAGAATCGCGTCCTGAAACACCGGTCGCAGCAGGGCATTCGGGCTCAGGCGCTCCGGCTCGGCTTCAAGTACAGCCAGCAGATCGGCTGTCGAATACCCTCGCGCCCCCGCCTTCCAACTGCCGTCTTCCAGCCGACGCAGCGGCAGCCGCGTGCCGGTGTCTGCATCCAGCAGAAACAGCAGCGAGTGCGCCGGCGACACGAGCACCTGTGCATGGTAGCCCGCCGCCACCAACTCCGCCGACCGCGCCAGCAGCGCGGCTTCCAGCTCCCCCGCGCGCTCCAGAGCTGCCCGCAGCACCGGAGCGCCCAGCGTGTGGAACTCCCGGGACGCCGCGTCCATCACAATCAATCCCTGCTCCGCAAAGACGCGCGCGATCAGCCGACCAAACGCCTGCGCCCACGTCGGACTTACACCCTGCGCGTCGGGGCCGTAGCACTCGCGCAACACATCGGCGATGGGGGCCCACCCCAGCAGCTCACTTGCCTGCTCCAACGCCGCTTCAACGTTTCCGACGGAAAGTCCACCGACTGGCACGGGCTTCTCAAGCGGAGTTCCGAGCCGCAGTGTTTCCACGGCCTTCTTTGAAAGCAGAGCGACCTGGTCGACTTCGGCGAGATCGTGATCTTCACTCGCCAGCCAGAAAACCGGAACGTGCTCGCGACCCGTTTCCCGCGTCGCATCAGCTGCTTTACGCACCGCTGTCGCGGCTTTCAACAGGGTCAGCAGAGGACCGCCAAACAGCCCCACCTGTTGACCGGTGACCACGGCCGCTGCTCCGTTGCGGAGGCGCTCGACATTGGCGCGAGCTGCCGTCCCCGCCCCGAACTCCTGCTGCTGCGCGGCCAACGCGTCGGTTAGCTGCTCCCGACGGCTCGGTTCGAGCACCGGCGACCGCTGCGCCCATTTCATGTCGAAAGGGTCAGCCGGGTACCAGCGCCGCAGGGCCGCCGGCTCCATGGCCGCGGCCACGTCAGTGTAATCGCGAAACAGGGCGCTTATTTGCGGCAAAGCCGTGATCGGTAAACACTCGGCGCTGGGCTGGCTGGTCATGTTTGTTGAATCATTCTCTCCGAGTTTGTTTGGATGCGGCGGCTGCATCACCGATGCAGAAATGCCCAACCGCAAAGTTTATCGTTGTTGGTAAAAGCAATCAGTTCGCCGCAGCGAAGCAGTTCCTTGGGAGCAACATTTATGGTGAGCCCTGGCGGCGGCCGCGAAGCATGGACTACGCTTTCGCTATGGCCCTCAAACAAACAAAGCCCGCCGACACCTCGACTGCTCCTGCCCTGACTACCCGTGCCCTGACTACCCGTTCCGGGCCCGCGAGGAGCCTCAAGGGCAAAGCCGAGGTGATTTCCTCAAAAACCGTGTTCCAGGGCAAGGTGTTCTCCGTCACCGCGGACGAAGTCGTCGAGCCCGGAGGCGTGCGGGCGCGACGCGATGTCATCCGTCATAACGGCTCAGTGGTGATTCTGGCCGTCGACCGCTCCCGCAACCCGGCCGACCCTGACATCCTGCTGATCCGCCAATATCGCCACGCAGCCGGGCAGTTCCTGCTCGAGCTCCCCGCCGGCCGGCTCGAACCTGGCGAAAAGCCCATCCCCGGCGCCAAGCGCGAGCTCATCGAAGAAACCGGCTACCGTGCCCGCAAGTGGTCGAAGCTCGTGCGCTACTTCGCCAGCCCTGGGTTTCTTACGGAAGCCATGAACATCCTGCTCGCCGAAGATCTCACCCTAGGCGACGCCACACCGGAAGACGACGAGCGTATCGAAAGCCGCATGACGCCGCTTTCGACCTGCCTGGAACTCATTCAGTCCGGCAAGATCATCGACGGCAAAGCGCTGATCGGCATCCTCTATTTTGCTTCTGGAACAAAATCTGACTTCAAGTAAATGGAAACCTTGACCGGCCTCCTTGTTTATAAAAAAGTATAATGTGTTTCAGCAAACATACAGCCCTGTAATGTTTGCTGCGCGATAAACTACTTAGAATGCAGTGTTTTGTAAGAACGTGGAGGGCGGGGTTCCGTGTCGGTTGTTCGTACTATGAACACTGCAAGTGAAACACTCAAACAGGTCGGAAGTTCACTCTGAACGTGAGGATAGGCCAAATGTCACAATTCAAAGGCACAGTAAAGTGGTTCAACAATGCCAAAGGCTACGGTTTCTTGGGCCATGACGGCGGACCGGATGTCTTCGTGCACTACAGCTCCATCCAACTCGACGGATACAAAACGCTCAAGGAAGGCGACGAAGTAGAGTTTGACGTCATCCAGGGAACCAAAGGTCCCCAGGCGGATTTGGTCACTCGCACAAAAGCGATTTAACACCATGGCGGGATTTTCCGCAGCTGCCAATTAAGAATGTGATCGAGTCGGACGGCCATGTAGCCGACCCTCAAGCTATCTTCCAGCCGGGTTTCGCATCTACAATCGATGCGGTCCCGGCCATTTCTATTGATGGCCGCTTTCCCCCCTTATGGACAACATCACTCTCGCTCGCCTTCTGGACGAAACCGCCGCATTGCTTGAGATCGACGGTGCCGACCCGTTCCGCATTCGCTCCTACCGGCGCGCTGCGGAGGCGGTCGAACAGCAGACCACGCAGCTAGCCGCGCTCGCCACGCCGGAAGCCGACCCCAAGGCGCTGCTCGCCATCGGTGGCATCGGTAAAGGCATGGCCGCCAACATACGCGACCTCGCCGCCACAGGCACCATGCCGCTGCGCGATGAGCTGCTCAAGAAATACCGGCCGACCATGCTGGGCCTGCTTAAGCTGCCCGGCATGGGCCCTAAAACGGTGGCTTTGCTGTATGAAGCGCTTGATATTGCGGACATTGACGCTCTTGAGGCAGCCGCCAAGCGCGGCGACCTGCTGACGCTGCCGCGCATGGGGCAGAAGTTTACCGACAAGCTGATCCAGGGCATTGAAGACCACCGCAAAAATTCTTCGCGCTTTCGCATCGACGTTGCCCGCGAGCACGCCGAGCGCATCAGCGAGCTGATCCGGGCGTTTCCCGGAGTCGAGACGATTACGCCGGCCGGGTCGCTCCGTCGCGGCCGTGAAACCTGCGGCGATCTCGACCTGCTGGTCACCGGACAGGCTTGCGAGCCCGATGTCGTGGCCGCGGCGGTTGAGCACGTGGCCACGCTGCCCATCATCGACAAGCTGCTTGCTCGCGGCCAGAACAAGGTCAGCTTCACCCTGCGCAACAACCTGCAGGTCGACGTCCGGCTGTTGCCGCGCGCCAGCTACGGGGCCGCGCTGCAATATTTTACCGGCTCCAAGCACCACAATGTCGCGCTGCGCCAGCGTGCGATCAAACGGGGCCTCACGCTTTCCGAGTATGCCCTCCTCCGGCTCGAAGACAATACCATCGTCGCGGCAGCCACCGAGCGCGATATCTATAACGCGCTTGAGCTCGACTACATACCGCCTGAACTGCGCGAAAACTGCGGCGAACTTGAAGCTGCCGCCAACCACACGCTGCCGCAATTGATCGTTCGCTCGGACATCCGCGGCGACGTTCACATGCACACCTTCGAGTCGGATGGCTCGAACTCCATCCGCGAGATGGCCGAAGCTGCCCTCGCGCGCGGACTCGAATACATTGCCATCACGGACCACTCGAAGCTGCTCACGATGACCAACGGCATGGACGATGCCCGCACGCTCGCCCACGCCTCCCGCATTCGCGCCGCTTCGCTTGAACTGCAGGCCGACATCGCCGAGGTCAACACCGCGCTCGCCGCAGACCGCGACCTGAGCGGAGACGCCCGCCTCGCCAGCCTCTACAAAGTCGCGGTAGCGCGACGCGAATCGGGCATTCAGGACTCCGCGCCGGCGTCGGCGCTTCCCCTTCACCCGAACTTCACCATCCTCGCCGGCATCGAAGTCGACATCCTGCTTGACGGCTCAATCGACATGGAAATCGAGACTCTCGCGCAACTTGACGTGGTCGTCGCGTCCGTCCATTCCGGCTTCAACCAGAGCGAAGCCGAAGTAACGGCCCGCATCCTGCGTGCCTGCGAAAACCCCTACATCCACATCGTGGGCCACCCTACCGGCCGCAAGGTGCTCAAGCGCGAGCCCTACAAGGTCGATCTCGACCAGCTTTTGCCCACCGCCGCGCGGCTCGGCATTGCTGTCGAACACAATGCGGCCCCGGCGCGCGCCGACTTGTCTGACCTGAACCTGCGCCGCGCCAAGGATTTCGGCTGCAAGCTCATCGTCAATACCGACGCGCACGGCACAGAAGAGCTCGACCAGATCGACCACGGCATCGTCCAGCTTCGCCGCGCCTGGCTTACCCCCGCAGATCTCATCAATACGCAGCCGCTCGCGCAGTTTCTCGCCAGCCTGCGCCCGCGTCCATGACGTTCACTACCCGTTGCATGTTCCGGAAGCTGCAGTTTTCCTTCGGCGTCGAGGAGCAAATGGCGTGCCGTTTGTTTCCTTTTCGGTTGACGCGGGTAGAGTCAGCTGCGAGGAGTGCTACAAGGTAAGCGCCGAGACGCTCGCGGCCTTCCAGCGCGGTACCGACCCCCTGCCCTTGTAGACGAGTGCCGCCTGCAACGGCACGACTTGCCCTTTCAAGCACCCGGCTGGAACCCGAGGCACCACCATCACCTCGACGGGACAGTTCGCCCGGTCCCGCCGCACCGCGTAAAATCGGCTTCATGGCTGAACTCAACCTGGGACCGCCGCCCACCCGCAACCCGCTCTCCGCCATCCTGAGCGCCGCTTCGATCCTGATCGTGGCGGCTGCCGCAACCTTTCTGCTGAACCCGCGGAAGACAGCCGATCTCGCCGTCACGAGCGTAAAGGTCTACGACGCGCGCGTCGTCACCAAGGGCACGGCAAACACGAGCAGCGGCAATGGCACCACAATCGTCGGCAGCACCGGGAGCGTCGATCAGGACCTGTACGTGCTTGTCCGCCTGAAGCTTACCGACGACCTGCGCCTTCCTCTCTTCATCAAGGACGAAACCCTGGTGCTCACCGCTCCGGACGGCTCGATTCTCACGGCCAATCCGCTACCGCCCGACCAGGCTGCGAGCACCCTCCAGAGCTTTCCCGCCTTGGCGGCACTTGCCTCCGGCCCGCTGCCGCGTGACGCGCAGGTGGCCCCCGGCGCGTCGGCCGAAGGCATGGTCCTGTTCCACTTCAACGGCCTCACCGAAGCGAACTGGACTGCGCGCAAAGTCGCCACGCTGACGGTAGATCTGTTCCACCAGGGGCCGCAAACTGTCGCTGTACCGTAAAGCGTAGGCGATTTACCTTGGGGTGTAGCTCGTGGCTTCAGGGCCATGGGTCGACACATACCAGCTTCGGCCAAAGGCCTAGGTAAATGGGAGAAAGATCCGGGCGCTGAAGGTGCGACACATAAGGGAGCAACCTACATCGGAGGTAAATCCCTTCTTGCCGCTTTGATGTTTGGGCTAAAGTCCAGACCTATCCAGAAGCGATGAAAAGAACACCTGCATCCCTCTGCTAAATTTGTTTTAGGTTGCCCGCGAGGCGCGGATACGCCCGATCGTCGCCGGGATCAGCGCCAGCGCGCGGGTAAGGTCGTCCTCTGTTGTCAGTCGCGTGAGCGAAAGGCGCAGGCTGCTCCGCGCTTCTGCCGGAGTAAGGCCCATGGCGGTGAGGACGTGTGAGGGCTCCGTCGCCCCGGACTGGCAGGCCGAGCCGAAACTCGCGGAAAGCCCCTGCAGATCAAGCGCGATCAGAAGCGATTCGGCGTCAATGCCGGGAATCAGGAGGTTGGTGGTGTTGTTCATACGCGGCGCGTTTGCCGCGTTGATCCGCGCGCCGGGAATCGCGGCGAGCAAGCCGGCTTCAAGTTGGTTTCGCGAAGCTTCAAGACTCAAGTTGCTGGACAATCCAGGGCTGGTCGAGGACTGAGCCGCATCTTCCGATTCAAGACAAGCGCGGGCGAGCTCGGCGGCGCGTCCCAGGGCGACGATACCGGGGACGTTTTCCGTGCCAGCGCGGCGCTGACGCTCGTGCGGCCCTCCGTGGAACAGCGGCGCGAGCTGAACGCCTTTGCGCACGAACAAGAGCCCGGTACCCTGGGGAGCGTACATCTTATGGCCGGAAAGCGCGACGAGGTCGACATTCTTAAACTCGCCTGCCATGTCGAGACGGAGCTTGCCGGCTGCCTGCACGGCGTCGGTGTGGAAAAGCAGCTTGGGGGAATGGGCTTTGGCAATGCGGGCGAGCTTGCCGACGGGCTGGATCGCCCCGGTTTCGTTGTTGGCCAACATCACGGAAACCAGGCGGGTGTGGGGGCGCAGCGCCGCCTCAAACGCTGCGGGGTCGATGGTGCCGTCGGCTGTAGGGGCGAGATAGGTGACGTCGAGGCCGCGGCGCTCGAGCGCTTCCGCCGCGTACAGTACGGCGTGGTGCTCGATTTGCGTGGTGATGAGGTGGGCGGGCTGAGAGCCGGCCGTGCCCCGCGAATCCAGGTAAGGCTGCAGCACGCCGGTAAGCGCGAGGTTGTCGCTTTCGGTGCCGCCGGAGGTGAAAACGATTTCCTTGGGCTGGGCGTTCAGCAGCGCGGCACAGGCGCTCCGGGCTCGCTCCACGGCGACGCGGCTGCGCTGGCCGGCGTGGTGCGCGGAACTCGGGTTGCCGAAGCTTTCCGACCAGAAGGGCCGCATGGCGTCGACCACTTCCGGAAGCACCGGCGTGGTGGCGTTGCCATCGAGATAAATGCGCGAAACCATGCTGTATTGATGCTACGGTAGCCGAAGGGTATGCAGGCGATGGTCAGCCCAGGAATGCGCCCCGAAATAAGAAGGATCAAGGAGAACCAATGCGATTGATGCAAGGGATGTTGGCCATAGCGGCCGTGACCGGCATGGCGATGAGCGCGGCGATGCCATTGAACGCTGTGGCTCAGCAGGGTGGGAGTACGGCGCCCACCATCGCTCCCGGAACACTGGTGACCCCGGCCGCGGCGCTCGAAGAAATGCTGACGCCATTTGAGAAATCCGTCCTCGGCGTTGCGGAAGCCATGCCCGCCGACAAATACAGCTTTGCCCCGAAACCCGGGATCTTCGTTCCGGGGCAAAACGCGGCCTATGAAACCGTGCTGACGTTTACGGGCGAGTTGACCCACCTGGCGCAGGCGAACTACTTTTTCTTCTCGGCGGCCACAGGCATGAAGCCGGATACGGATGTGCGCGCGATCGGCAACTTGAAGAGCAAAGACGAGCTGATCACGGCGCTGAAAGCCTCCTTCGTCTTCGCGCACAAGGCCGTAGCGACAATCACGCCGGCGAATGCGTTTGAACAGATCAAGCCGGTGGACGGACAAAGCTCGCGGACAACGCTGGCGGCATTCGCCGTCGCGCACGGTTATGACCATTACGGCCAGCTTGTGGAATACCTGCGCATGAACGGTGTCGTGCCTCCGGGGAGCAAAAAGTAAAACAGTGCAAAGTATGTGGCAATGGGAAAGGCCGATCATGTGGATCGGCCTTTTACGTTCACGAGTTTAAGCCGCGAAGCGTATGTCGAAGCGTTCCTGCACAGGTGCAGAGCGCGCCGTTAGCCTTATGAAGACAGCGCTCTGCTGTGTCTGTACCGAGTAGCCGGGCTCCGCCCAGGCTGGTGTGAACGGGCCTTCAGCCACAAAACAGGGCCGCAATTGCACGAGGAACACTGCTCTAATGCACAAGTTCTCTCCCGCGGGGCGGGGCACGCAGCAGAAACGTAAGGCTAAAGCCGCCCGTATCGATCTTGTTGCGTAGCGAGCGATTGTAGAAACCGGACAGTGTGACGTGGCGGCTGAGCGGAATGTCAAGCGTGTTGATGAAGCCGTTATCTTCGCCCACACTCTTGCTCGAAGTCGTCGTCACCACTTTGAGCTGCTTGCCCTTTTTCCCGTTCGTCGTTGTCGACGTAACCGTCTGCGTACTGAGCGGAAGATCTTCATACGCGTCGCTGCTGAAGCTGATGTTGAAGGGCAGTTGCAGGTTTACACCGAGCTGGAAATGCGCGTTGGTGCCTACGTCGATGTAGCTCTTGCGAACTCGGGTGTCGTCCAGATTCGGACTGTCACCGATGCCCAGCTCGAGGTCCGGTGTGAAGTAGCTGCCGATCGGCTTTTCAAAATGGTTGTTGATGTTGTACGTCACCTGCCCGGCGCCGAGGCCGTTGTCGTCGTCGCCAGTGGGCAAGCCAAGGGTGGTGGTGACGTTGTAGTCGAAAAAGGCGGGATGAGCTTCAAAAGCCCCGGCGAGATCGGTGTCGCCGAGCAGAAACTTGTGCGTTCGGAAGCCGTACGTGTCGACCTCCGCTGCCGTTCGTGTCGCGGGGACTCGGCTAATGATGCCATAGATATTGATGTACGTGTAGACCGGCACGCCGACATTCGCGCTGAAGTGTCGATTGAACCGGTACGCCAGGTTCGGTGTCAGGATCGACGACCACCCTGAAGCGGAGTCATGCTGCGATGTCGTGCCGATCGACGCGTTGAAGCCTGGCGTGATGGGCACAATCCCGACAGGACCGGCGTCGTTGGTGGTAGCCGAGGCGGTCGTGCTGCCAGCTTCCTCGTCGAGCACGCGAAGGGACTCCGCTGCCTGAAGCGGAGTTGTGTCGACATGTGCGGTGAGGGGCGCGTCGGTGGAGCCGGGGGACGTCGCGGTAGTCCCTGGCGGCGCCTGGGCGCCGCACGCGACCACACCGGTAGCCATGGCGGCCAGAAAAAAAGGCGTCCGAAAGGAAAACAACGTGTACTCCTGCCTGTAGGTCGTTCTAGAGAGTACGTCTCGGACAATAAAGAAGCAAGGAGGCATTGAGTGAATCTTTGGAGTCCGGCACGATCGATATCCCTGCCGAACTCCGAAAAGAGTTGGAAACGGTATTTAACGCTCGTTCATGGGCACGTACGGCGCCGGATATGCTGGTCCGGTGTAGTCGGCACGCGGGCGGATCAGGCGATTGTCGTCGTGCTGCTCAATGACGTGCGCGGCCCAGCCGGCGACGCGGCTGACGGCAAAAATCGGCGTGAACAGGTCGATATCGATGCCAAGCGCCGTGTAGGTGCTGGCCGAGTAAAAGTCGACGTTGGCGTTCAGCTTCTTCTGGTCCTTGATATACAACTCGATGGCGCGAGACATTTCAAACCACTTGGAACCCGAATCCTTGCCGAGGTCCTCGGACATGCGGCGGAGGTGCGTTGCGCGAGGGTCTTCGGTGGTGTACACACGATGGCCAAAGCCCATGATCTTTTCTTTGCGCTCCAGCATGCCCTTCACGTGCTCGACGGGGTCTTCGCCCGATGCCGCGACGGCGTTCAGCAGGTGCATCACGGCTTCGTTCGCGCCGCCGTGCAGCGGTCCCTTCAGAGCGCCGATTGCGCCCGTAATGGCGGAATGCATGTCCGACAAGGTCGCGGCGATGACGCGCGCCGCAAAGGTGCTCGCGTTGAGTTCGTGGTCGGCATGGAGGATCAACGCAACGTCGAGCGCCTTGGTCGCGGTGTCGGAAGGCTTGGTGCCGTTCAACTGCCAAAGGAAATTGGCTGCGTGCGAAAGCGTCTCGTCGGCTTCCACAAGCTCTTTGCCTTTGCGAATGCGGTCAAACGCCGCAATAATCATGGCGATCTGTGCGGTGAGCCGGAACGCCTTTCGCAGGTTGCCGTCATGCTTTACGGATTTTTCGTCTTCATCGTAAATCGACAACAGCGAGACGGCTGTACGCAGCACTTCCATGGGCGAAGCCGTCTTGGGCACGGCGTGCAGAAACGCGATCACATCGGCAGGCAGCTTGCGCGCGGAGGCAAGGTGCGCCGTAAACTCCTTCAGTTCGGCGGCCGTCGGCAGCTTGCCATTCCACAGCAGGTAAGTAGTTTCTTCAAAGGTGGACTTCTGCGCGAGCTCATGAATGTCGATGCCGCGGTAAGAAAGGATGCCTTTGGCTCCGTCGATGAAGCAAATAGAGGACTCGTTGGCGACGACATCCTGCAGGCCCTTGGGGGCAGCGGTAGTGGACATGGTGATTCTCCCGGTTCGCGATCTTGTGCGTCCTGATTATCTGAGAGAAAAGAAAGGCTTGTCATGAGGGTTGCGCGGTAATCGACGAGATCGTTCGAAATCTAGGTCGTTCGGAGTCGAGTGACCGCAAAGGGGGCGAGATCGATGGCCGGCTGCTTCGCTTCGATCAGGTCCGCCATAACGTTTGCGGTGGCCGGGGCTAGCAGGATGCCATTGCGAAAATGCCCTGCCGCAAGAAAGTCGCGCGAGCGCCCGACGCGGCCAAGCAGCGGAAGTGTATCCGGAGTGTAAGGGCGAAAGCCAGCCCATGCCTCCACCTGCGGAGCGTCGCGTTCGCTGCCGAGCGCGGGAACCAGTTCCGCGGCGAGCGCACGCAGGTGGATGAGTGCTTCCGGCTGGACGCTCGCGTCAAAGCCTACGTCTTCTACCGTGGCACCGATCAGGGTCGTGCCGGCTTGCGGGCCGAAGCGCCGGGGAACGATATACACATGTTCGCTGCGGTGGACCTCCGTCAGAGCAGCTCCCGCTGGCGTGCGGACACGCAGCATCTGGCCTTTGCGAGGCGCGAGCGACACTGCCGGCCCAGGCACCGCCGGGAGCTTGGTGGCGTAGGCTCCTCCCGCATGGACGAGGGCCGTACCGCACAGGTGGCTTCCCCCGGCGAGATGCGCGCAAATGTCCGTGGTCGTTTCTTCCGAGCAGACGAAATCGCCACGCACCATGCGGATGGAAGACAGCTCGACGGCTCGCAGCAGGGCGTCCGCGAGTTGGCGAGGATCAATGGAGCGCTCGGCAAGTCGCTGGGGAGAGCCGAACGACCGATACTGTACGGTGCTTTCGGTCTGGAAAGGAACGGCCACGCCGGCGGCGGAGGCGAGGCCGGCCAGAAAAGACGGGTACAGAGAGAGGCTGTATTGCGAAAGCGCCTGCAGAGCGGCGGGGTTATGCGGGTCGTCCGCTGCCAGCATGCCGGCGGCAGCCGACGACGCCCCGTGCATCGGCTGCCGCGACTCCAACACCGTTAAACGGTGTCCGCGTGCGTACAGCTCGAGAGCGAGCGACAGACCGATGATGCCGGCTCCTACGAGAATCACGTCGGTTCTGTCATTTCCTGGAGCAACGGGATAGAGCATCGTAGTCAACTGCGTATAGGATGCAGCTTGGCGATAGATGCCGCCCTCGAAGGTCAGGAGGAACGCGGTGCGCTACGTAGGCCAGGGGGGAAGGCCAAAGAGTGTTGCAGATGGCGCAAACGCCGCAGAATCTGACGTATCGAAGCCGCGGCTACCAAGGTATAAAGCCGTATAGTACCCCGGCAAAAGCACCCGGAAACGCAACCAGCGGTGCAGGCGTTCCGTCTAATCGGCAGTTGCATCAGAATGCTGTCATGCTGGAAAAGGAGATGCATCAATGAGCGAGATGGAACGCGATACCCCGGCGCGGGTGGTGGAAGTAGCGAGAGCTCCCGGTTGGCTTACGGGTTTGTCCGTGGCCGGTGTGGTGCTGTCGTTGGGCGCGCTGGTGTGGGCATTCGGGCTGCAGAACCACTTGACAGTAGCAGAAGGTAAGCTGGCGACCGCAAACTCGGCTAACTCGGCCCTGAGCGACCGTCTGCAGGAAACCAACGACCGGCTGCGCGCACAGGGACAAACGCTGGGACAGTCTGTTGGGTTGACACAGAAACAGCTTGAGGATAAGTCGACGCAGTTGATCGCGGCGCAGCATGTGGCGGCGGCAACGACGGCGAAGCTCGAAAGAGAGCAGCAGGCGACGGTACAGCAGGTGGCTTCGGTGAAGACCGATGTGTCCAGCGTGAAAACGGATGTAGGTGGAGTGAAGACGGATGTAGCGTCGACGCAGGCTGACCTGGCCGAAACGAAGACGCAACTGACTCGTGTGATGGGCGATGCTGGCGTGATGAGCGGGCTGATCGCGACTAACCACGATGAGTTGGAGCAATTAAAACATAAAGGCGACCGCAATTATTATGAATTCGTCGTCTCCAAGGGCGACACACCCAAGGTGGTTGGAACGATTAAACTTGGGTTAAAGAAAGTGGATGTGAAAAAGTCGAAGTTCACACTGAATGTGAGTTCCGATGATAAGAACATCGAGAAGAAGGACAAGAATTTAAACGAGCCGATTCAGTTTTATTCCGGAAAAACACCGATGCTTTTCGAGATTGTGGTGAACTCCGTCAACAAAAATCAGGTGGTGGGCTATCTAAGCACCCCGAAGAACGCTCCTGGACCCATAGCTCTGCCGTAGCCAAGCTACTCGTCCTCACGCACGCTGTTGTCGCTCCATGCTGCCACATTCACCTGCGGCAACATGGAGCGATGGAGCGGCGAACATGTCTACCCGGCCGAGAACGCTCTCTCCCCGGCATGCATCCAAACGCGTATGAGTCGCACCCACCTCGCTCCTTTCCTGCTCACCGCGCTCGTCGCTTCCACCTCGCTTTTCGCCCAGGCCCCCGCCGGCAGGCTCACGCAGGACACTCCTGTCGGCGAGCTGGAAACTGTCGCTACTTTCTACGGTCCCATGCTTACCGGCGTCACCGTTTCGCGCACCAACCGCATCTTCGTCAATTTCCCCCGCTGGGGTGACGACGTTCCCTTCACCGTCGCTGAAGTCGTCAACGGCAAGGCTGTCGCGTATCCGAATGCCGAAGTCAACGACTGGCCTGGACGCAATGTCCCAGACCCTACCCACTACAACGATCAGAAGCAGAACGAAACTCATTTCGTTTCGGTGCAGTCCGTCGTGGTCGCCCCTGACAACGTTTTGTGGGTGCTCGATACAGGCTCGCCGATGCTCAAGAACGCTGTACCGGGCGGACCGAAGCTCGTCGCTATCGATCTCGCCACGAACAAAATTCTCAAGAGCATTCTTCTCCCGCCGACCATTGCCGGGCCGACCAGCTATTTGAACGACGTCCGCTTCGACCTGCGCTACGGTACCCCGGTGATCGACAAAGCGTACAGTCTCGATCGCCTTCACGGTATCGCCTACATCACCGACTCCTCTGAGAAAGGCCCGACCGGCTTCATTATCGTGGACCTTCGCACAGGCCAGGCATGGCGCAAGCTGGACAACGTCGCTTCGGTCAGCGCCGAGCCCGGCTTCCTGATGTTCGCCAACGGCCGTCCCCTGTACAAAGCCGAGCCCGGAAAACCCATTAAGCCCGGCATCTTCAATAACGACTCACTCGCCATCTCGGCTGACGGTTCCCTTCTTTTCTACTGCCCGGTTTCTGCCACCAAGCTGTACTCCGTGCCTACGGCTGCCCTGCGCGACCGTAGCCTTTCCGCCACTGCCACCAACGCACAGGTGAAGATGGTTACCGGCAAGGAATCCTCGGACGGCCTCGAGTCGGATGCCGACGGCAACATCTACGCAACGGCCGCCCCGTCCAGCAGCATCGCCCGAATCAGCCCCAACCCGGCGTTCGCCAGCGGCTATGTAGTGGAGACTCTCGTTCACGATCCGCGTCTGCTGTGGCCCGACACCATGAGCCTCTCCGACGACGGCTACCTTTACGTCACTGCCAACCAGCTCTACAACCAGCCCTCAATGCACAATGGGCAGGACCTACGCGTCAAGCCCTACGTCCTGTTCCGCATCAAGCTCGCTGCCAAGCCCATCCGCCTGCAGTAGCTTACTTGATTCAGCACTCCACAATCGCAACGGGTTGATCCTTACCGAATAGCATGCCCTGCAGAGGCTCTTGAAGTCCCGTACTTGAGGGGTCCGGGTCCGAAAGTTCGGACCTGGGCTCCACGAGCCTACGGGGCATACCCACCTCTCGCAGGGCTACAGCCATATCGCCCAATACCCCGGCGACGTCACACGCTCGCTCGCCACCAAGCTCCTGCTCGTCCGTACTTACCATGCGGCCCCCGACCGTGTCCCAGCAAACCACCTGGTACCGTCCCTCGCGTAGTCCCGGCACCCACACCCGCAGCCGTAAAGCGGGCCGGTCTTTCCGGATGATCTCTCCCCGCCGTCGCACATCGCGTCGCAGCAGGTACACGACCGCCTGGTCGACATCGGTGCAGCCGAACCGCGCCACCTTGTCTGCCGCTACCTCGCCACGCGGCCCCCACACCCGCAGCTCGTCGGTCACATTGCCGCGGTCGAACCGCAGCCAGTCTAAAAACGGCAGAAACCCGGCAAGCGCCGCCTGCGCCCGCCGCATCCCGGGCGTCAGGCTATGAGGGCTCCGGTTCGGCCAGCGCATACCGCCACCGGCACCGCCGCTTGCCAGGTGCGCCCACTGCATGTGTCGGAAGTACTCGTCGTCGAAGGCCTCCGGCAGCGTCACACGCTTGTCCTTGTAGCGGTGGATGGGCCCATGCTCGGTATCCAGAAACGGCCGCGCATCGCGCACCTGCAGTACGGCCTCGCGTACATGCCGGCCCATGTCCACCGCCGCGTCGACCGTGTTCTTCGGGTCGTCGATCGTGCCATGCTGGTAAATGTGTATCGTGGCAAAGTCGAGCGCAGGATGGCGAAAGATGGCTTCCTCCATCTCCGCGCGCAGATGCGGCTTCCACCCGAGCTCCGGCCCGAACAGGCTCACGGTCTGCAGGTGCGCACGCCCCCACTTGCGCGTTTCCACCTCGCGGACGTGCTGGCTCAAATCGTCGATAAACCCTCGGAAGGGGGCGGCCTCATCTTTCGCATGCGCCGGGTGGATTTCGTTCCACAGGTCCCACGCAAACAGCGCGCCCGACCCTCCCCACCGCTCTGCCGCAAACGTCAACCGCGCCTTGATCGCCGTGCGCATTTCCGCCGAAAGCAGCGCTTCGGAAGGATGCCGCAGCACTCCGCCGAGCTTTTGGTTGTAGGGATGCTGCTTCCATTTGATCCACATCCAGAATGTGTCATAGGGTGTCAGCAGCAGCCGCAGGCCGACCTTTTCGCAAAGCGCGAACAGGTCGTCCCAGAAACGCACCATCCCGGGCGACCACTTCGGCTGCATTTCGCTCGATGCTGAAGTTGCGGTGCCGCCGCGCACAAACCCGGTCTCAAAGTAGCGATGCCGCTCCTGCGCATATTCGAGCATCATGCGCAGGCACGTCACGCCGTGCTCTACCAGCCAGCGCAGATGCGCTTCCACCTGCGCCACGTCGCGTCGCCGATAGAGCGGCCCCAACTCATGCCAGGTCACGGCGTCGTTCTGCCCGATGGGATGCCACGGCTCCCCATCGTCGGTCATAAAGTACGGCACGCCCGGCGCGCGCGTGACCCAGAAAGGTACCTTGTTTGTGTGCGCTGCAACGGTCAACGGCAATCCTGCTCCCAAGGTTCAGGATAACGAACTTGCACCGTCGGCGGGGTGGGTATCTCCGCAGTCTTACCGCGAGGCGTGCTGCCTCTCGGCGGAAGAGGACCGCAATGTATGGAGAACTTGAGCCTCCCCGAACTCCTGCATAGGACGCGCCGAAAAGTAGTTGGCGATGCGTGCGGCTGCGTGGCCGTCGCCGTAGGGGTTTTCTGCAGGAAACACTTCGCGCGCCTCAATGCGTCGGGTCAAACGCTCCACGTAGCTGACGATTCTGGTCGGATCGTTGCCGACCATCCAGGCGATGCCCGCATCCACGCCTTCCGGCCGCTCCGTCGTTTCCCGGAGAATCAGCACGGGTTTGCCAAAGGACGGAGCTTCCTCCTGGAGGCCGCCGGAATCGGTAAGCACAAGGTCGCAGCGGTCGAGGAGTTTCAGCAGGCGATCATACGACGCGGGCGGCGTGAGGGTGACGCCGGGAGTATCGGACAGCCTTCGCCGAACCATTTCGCCGATCTGCGGGTTCGGGTGCAGCGGCCACACGAACTGAAAGCGGCCGGGATATTTGAACGTCAGTTCACCAAGGCTGATGCAAAGGTTCTCGATGCCGCGATCGAGATTTTCCCGACGATGAGCGGTGATCAAGACGCGCACAGGGCGATTCAGAGGCGACTGCTCGGGCAACGCCCCCGCTGTTCTCGACCGCGCACCAGCCTGCAATTGCAGCCGTTCTGCATGGCGCATCAGGGCGTCGATCCCGGTGTTTCCCGTGACGAAAATCTTGCTGCAAAGAACGCCTTCAAGCAGAAGGTTCTTTTTCGCTGCCTGCGTGGGGGCGAAATACACCGTGGTGAAGAGGCTCACCATGCGTCGGTTGAACTCCTCCGGAAACGGATTCTCGAGGTCGTAGGTGCGCAGGCCGGCCTCCACATGCGCCACCTTGATCTTGTTGTAGAACGCGGCGAGGCCGGCCATCGCCGTGGTTGCCGTGTCGCCCTGCACGATCACCCATTCCGGCCGTAGTTGCTGCAGCACCTCCTCAAAGCCGGACAACACCCGCGCGGACAAGTTGCCGAGCGACTGGCCTGGGGTGAGCACCCCGAGGTCGCGGTCGGGGGCGATGCCGTATAACGCCAGCACGTCGCGGACGGCCTGCCCGTGTTGCCCGGT
Organism: uncultured Granulicella sp.; assembly: GCA_937871785.1. Lineage (GTDB taxonomy): Bacteria > Acidobacteriota > Terriglobia > Terriglobales > Acidobacteriaceae > Granulicella. Next base: position 23,954 of record CALMON010000246.1, on the reverse strand, counting down.
GGCGCAGACGTAAACGGGATCGCTCTGCCCCGTCTGCAACGCACGGTCGCGAAGCTTGGCAATCACCGGAGCGAGCTTGACTGCCTCCGGCCGCGTGCCGATCGCTACGACAAAACGGGGGTGCCGCGCAGAGGACGTCCAACGGGAAGCGACGGAATGAAGCAAAGCATACCTCTTTCTTGATCCAACGGCAGGAACAATCCTTGGGATCCCCGTTTGGGGAGCCAGCAGGTCGCGATCCTGCGTTCTGGCGGGCACTCTGGAAGGTGGTGGCGGCAGGTTGGCTGGGCGGCTGCCTGTGGTGGCCTCCTTCGGCGCACGGGAATCGGGCATCGTTAGCAAAGGCGCGGGGGACGGCGTCGGCGCAGGGCTTTGCGCCGGCAGCGGGGTTGCTGCCACGAGCGGAGTGGTTGCCGTCAGGTCCGGCTGCCGGCGCGGCAGAAGCACGAGTCGGCGCGGATGCAGCAGGAGCGGAAGCGCGGGGTCGGTCTGATCGACTCGCTTGCGCGCCTGCAGCCACTCAACCGAGGCGGCCGCCTTGGAGGGTACCTCGAGGGAGGACGCTTCGTAGACAAGTTCGGCGGGCAGATCGGCGGTCAGATCGGCCTCGGCCAGATGAGACGCCGTGGAGTGCGACAAAGCGTCCTGCTCTTCCGATTGCAGCAAGAGTTGGCGTGACTCACGTTGCAAGTCCAGTACCTGCAAAAGCTGCTCCGGCGTGATCGCCTGCTGCGTCAACAGGATCTGGCCGAGAGGCGTTTCGCGGTCCGCCGCGCGGCTTTGAATGCCGAGCGCCTTGCGCAACTGCACTGGTGAAATGAAGCGGTGCTCCAGCAGCAGGTCTCCCAGGGGCCGGTGACGTTGCAGCAGAGCCTCCACATTCGGAAACTCATGCGCGGTCTTCAACCATTTGAGCGGTTTGCCGGTGAGGGAGGAATGGGTGAAGCGGCGGATCGCATGGAACGTGCAGTAAAAGTCAATGACGTTCGACCACAAGAGGCGCAGCGGCGCCAGCAGCATTTGCCTGCGGCTTGCTACCTGACCGACGAAGTGGGCCCGCTGAAAGATTCGGTTGGCCAGCAGAAGCAGGTTGGCGTCGATCAGCCAAACCAGGCGGTGATCGGGGTAGAACGGCGGCAGACTTTCGAGCCAGGTCTTTCCATGCAGCATGTTGAGGCCGATGGAGAAATATAGATCGAAAAAGATGTACGCCGCGCACAGGTTGAGCAAGCTCGACAGGACGCCAATGCGATCGCGGAAGAGCATATAGCGCTCGCGCCAGCCGTGTCCCCAGCCGAGTTTCTGAGCACCTTGAAACGCGATGCCGAGCATCCAGCGCTGTTTCTGTCGAACCGCGTCGCCGAACTTCGCGGGAAAGAACTCGCGGATGGCGACCAGCTCCTTGATCGCCCGGCCCGCCGCATCTTCGCGTCTTATCCAGACTTCGGCAATGCCCGATTTTCGCTGATTGCGAAACAGGCGGAAGGAAAAGTCATAATCCTCGGTCAGCGAAACGGCGGGGAAAAGCACATGGTTGGTCTGCTCCGCAAGCTCATCGCAGGCCGCGCGCGAGAACGCCGTGCCCACGCCGGCGGACGGCACCATGCCTCCTACGGCAAGCCGCGAAGTGAGGCCCTTCAGATGAACTTCGGCGAACTCGTCCAGATAGGTGCCGCCGGTTACCTTGTGCAGCCCGCGTTCATACGGAATGACGGGAAGCTGCACCAGGTCGTATTCCGGGACGAAACGGTTAAAGACTTTGAGGGTAAGCGGATGCACGACGTCTTCCGCATCCTGAAGGCAGAAGATTTCGTAGCGCTCGCCTGAGTCGCGCTCCCGCAGCTTGATCGTTTCAACGATCCAGTTCAGACAGTCTGCTTTGCTCGTCGGTCCTTCGTTGGGGCAAACGACACGGTGGATGTTTTGCCGGTCGAAGGCGGCGCGCGCCACCTCCATCTGCGTGGCTTCGTCGTTCGGGTACGTGCCCACAAAGATGTCGTAGTTCTTGTATTCCAGGCGGTCGCAGGTGGACTCGAGCATGGCGCCGATGACGGCCGATTCATCCCAGGCCGGCACCATGATGGCGATTCTTTTTTCCGGGGTGTCATGCAGTTCCTGCTCGGCGCAGGTCGGGTTGGCACGTCCCTGCGCCAAGCGCCGACGCAGGGGCGCGCAGTAAAACACCAGGTCCAGGAAGGCGTCGTTCAAGCCGCCCAGCAAGAACATGATAGCCAGGATCCATTCGACCGCAATCAATGGGGCCCTTCGACAGAGGGCCCGGCGACTTCAGCCCGATGAAACAGCAACTGCTTGTCGAATGTGAGGCGCACGCGGAAATCGTTGTAGGTGGGACCATACGGATTAATGGAGTCTGTATGAAACGGCAGGTAATAGCCGCGCACGTATTCCACCCGCAAAGCCGCCCCACCATAATGCGCGAGCGACACCTGCAGCCCGGGAATCAGCTCTGCGGTGTTGTTGTAAAACTGCTGGTTGGTATCGAAGGCAAAGCTCTGCTGGAAGAACGGGGAAAAACGCACTTTGCCGCCGTTCAGGTCGTACGTTTCCTGAGGCTGCAGGTAGGCTATAGCGTCGCGCTGGTAGCGGGAGTAAAAACCAAAGGACCCGTTCGCCTGGAACGATAGCTTGCGTAGATTCGACTCCGGCGGCGGACGAAACAAACGATAGTATCCGGCTACGGCGCGGTAGTCGGGCACCAACGCCGACGTGCCGTTTCGGCCCGAGTAAAAGACATACGCCATGTTCGCTTCCGCGGAAACGAAGAAAGGCGCGGCGTGGGGTTGGAAGGCTAGTCCAACGCCTGTCAGGAACGCGTTATCGGAAAAAATCTGCGGCAAAGGGCCGACCTGGCTCGCGGTATCGCGCAGCAAGCGTATTCCCGCATAGGCGCGCAGCGGAGACCGCTTGCCCAGTCGCTGGAAGTAGCGCGCATACGCATCCACAATGCCGTCGTTGAAGCGATTGAGGTACTGTCCATCGACAGCCACCTCGAGGGTTTGTCTCGGGTACTCCGCGTCGATTACCTGGATGGCGCGCAACGCATCCTTCCGCACTTCCGGGTCATCGCCGACGGCCGCACGCTGGAAAGCCTCGCGGGCGGCATCGTATTTCTTTTGTTTAAAGTACAGATAGCCTTGTTGCGCTTCAAATCTCGGTTCACTGGCACCGAGTAAGCGCAGGGTATCGATGTCCTCGATCGCCAAATCATCGAAGCCTGCGTTCAGGTCCAGATACACAAGCTGACGAAGCGCTACCAGGTCCTTCCCGTTTGCCGCAACGGCACACCGCATCAGCCGGCGCGCTTCCGCCTGATCGCCCTTTGCGAGTGCCTCAAAAGCCGGCTTGCGCAGAACATAGGTGGGATCGCTCGCGGAAGGATCGGCTGCCGGGCAGACCGGCGCGGCGTCGGCGAGAGCCTGCGGCAGCCGGGATCTTTGACCGCTCGCATAGCTGGCCAGCAAGGCCCAGACAGCGACGGCAACTCTTACGGAAAACTTCATGTCAACCCGGCCCTAAGCGCGACTACGCTCGCCTTATTGTATGTGGCGCGGCAAGCGGCGGGAATGGCTCTTCCGTTACACAAAAGCAGGTAACCGAAGCGGCACGACGGGCCGCTTCGGTCTCGGAACCAGTTCCTCATCCGAAGGAGGAAGCGAGTGCGCCTCCCCACGGTGAACGCGACTTAGTGCGGCAATACACTCCGCTACTTCGATGGCTCCGGCGCTTGCAGAACAGCCTCAAATTTACCAAGTATCTGCTGCCAGCCCTCCAACTGTCCGCTTTCCCTGGCACTCTCCATCGTCTCGTTCCCGATGAGGGTTAGCTTGGTCTGGCCGTTGCCAAGATCCTCAAAAAGAGCGGCGTCGTAAACGTCGTCGATTGCCTCATGGTCAATGCCGTACTGTGCAGGTTCGACCTTGTTTCCTTCCGGATCGGAAAAATACATGGAATAAAGGATTTTTTCGTGCAGCACAATTTCCTTGTATTCACCGCCGTTCCAAAACAATTGCCCATCGGGCGACTTCATACAAACCAGAAACTTGCCTCCGACGCGAAAATCGATCGTACAAACAGGGGAGGTAAATCCTACAGGTCCCCACCACCGCGCTACATAGTTCGGATCTGTCCACGCTTTCCAAACCAGTGGGCGTGGGGCGTCGAAAATTCTTGTGACCATCATCCGCTCTGCATCATTCATTGTCTTGTCCGCCATCTGTAACCTCCTCTTTCATCTCACGTAAAACTTCGTCCAGTTTGCTGAAACTCTCTTCCCAAAATCGGCGATACTCCAGGGCCCAGTCACTTATTTTTTTAATTGCTTCCGGTCGCAACGTGCAGACACTTTCCCGCCCACGCTTCGTTTTGATTACGATCTTTGCCCGCACCAGATAAGCAACGTGTTTCGAAATCATCTGCTGAGAAAGAGCAAACGGTTTTGTAAGTCCGTGTACCGACGCAGGACCGCGTGCGAGTCGCTTGACCATCGCTCGCCGTGTTGGATCGGAAAGAGCCGCGAACGCCGTTCCAAGCTTATCCACAACCGTATAGTAGTGGTTTTTACGTCGATGTCAAGAGAAGAACGCCGCCCAGGTAGGTGGTCGTCACGTACAGGCTGGTCCCGGACCTCCCCACAACGCACCTTCGCCCCCGTACACTACTTCCATGTCCAACCTCACCAGCATCCCCCTGACCACCATCACCGGTACCCCCGCTACCCTCGCCGACTATTCGGGCAAGGTCCTGATGATCGTGAACGTCGCCTCCAAGTGCGGGCTTACTCCTCAATACACGGGGCTCGAAGCGCTGTACCAGCAGTTCAAAGACCGCGGCTTCACCATTCTTGGCTTCCCCGCGAACGATTTTGCCGGACAGGAACCCGGCAGCGACGTGGAAATCGCCACGTTCTGCTCGACCGAATACCCCGTGAGCTTCCCGCTCTTCTCAAAAATCCACGTTACCGGTCCAGAGGTGCACGACCTTTACGCCGAACTCACGTCGGACATTCCCGAGCACGTCATCGGCGGCAACCTGCGCGACACGCTCGACGGCTACGCCGAAAAGAATGGCCTGCCGCCGACCGCACCCTTTCCCAGCGTGCTGTGGAATTTTGAAAAGTTCATCGTCGACAAGAAGGGCATTCCCGTCGCCCGCTTCGCTCCGGACGTCACGCCCGACGACCCCAAGGTGATCGCAGCTATCGAGCAGGCGCTCGCCGCCTGAAGCGGCTTTCGCAGAAGGTTCCGCGTCGCTGTGCGGAAGCGTGGGCAGTCCCTGCGTCTTCCCACGCCCGCATAACGTATCCTCTACACACCCACAGCAACACCAGAGAGGACGACCGCCCCCGCATGCATTCGAAGGCCCTCGCAGCACTCGCGCTCACCGCCACCACAACGCTGGCCGCTCCCGCCATCCTCACCGCCCAGCAGCCCATCAAGATCGTGGCCGACCTCACCGATGCGTCGCGCCACATCTACCACTCCGATATCGACATGCCCGTCAAGCCCGGCCATCTTGCCGTCACGATGGTCAAGTGGATCCCCGGAGACCACGCGCCCAACGGCACCGTCGCCGACACCGTGAACCTCGTCTTCACCGGCAATGGCCAGACGCTTCCCTTTCGCCGCGATGACGTAGACATGTTCGAGTTCCACATCGACGTTCCTGCCGGCGTGACCAGCGTGCATTGCCATCTCGACTCCGTTGTGGGCGGCCGCGTAACCGACAAGATGGCCGTGCTCGAGTGGGAACGCCTGATGATGTATCCCGCGCACGTGCCGGTCGCCAAGATTGCCATTCAGCCCAGCGTGAAGGTCCCCGCCGGCTGGGGCATCGGCACGGCGTTGCTGCCCGTCGGCGCGTATGACGCGAACGCCAAGGTGGGCGGCCTCACCGACTATCAGCCGACCAACGTCGAGCAACTGCTCGACTCGCCCGTGCTTACGGGCGAATATTTCCACGAGTTTCCGCTCGCTCCCGACGTCACGCCGAAGCACTATATTGACGTTGTTTCCGACGAGCCGGGTGACTCGAACCTACGGCCCGCGCTGCTCGCCGAACTCACCAACCTCGTCTATGAAACCGGTGCAGCTTATAACTCGCGCCATTACCTTGCGTACCACTTTCTGCTGACTTTGTCCGACATCGCCGGCGGTCAGGGCCTCGAGCACGGCCAATCGTCCGACAACGGGGTTGGCGAGCTCGGTTTTGCGCGCCAGGGCGGAAGCGCCGACCTGCTGGCGCATGAGTTTACGCACTCGTGGAACGGCAAATATCGGCGTCCCGACAAGCTCTATCAGGTCGACTTCGCCACACCGCAGGTTGGCGAGTTGCTCTGGGTGTACGAAGGCATGACGCAGTATATGGGCAACGTGCTGGCCGCGCGCTCGGGCCTCGAAACCCAGGCGCAATACCGCGATAAGCTGGCCGCGTCGGCCGCGTCGCTCGACTACAAGCCGGGCCGCAACTGGCGCACCACCGACGACACCGCGATTGCGAGCTCCATCAGCCGCCGTCCCGGCAACGCCTACGCCAACCTCAAGCGCGGGCAGGACTACTACCAGGAAGGTGAGCTCGTCTGGCTCGACGCCGACACGCTTATCCGCAAAATGACCAACGGTGCCAAAACCCTCACAGACTTTCAGCACATCTTCCTCGGCAAGGGCGGCAACACCGGACCGCTGATCGTCACCTACAACCGCGAAGAACTGATCAAAGACCTGAATGAGGTCGTCAAATACGACTGGGCGACGTTCCTGCATCAGCGCATCGATCTCGTGAACCCGCGCGCCGACGAAGACGGCATCGAGCGCGGCGGCTATAAAGTCGCGTTCCTTGACCATCCCTCCGCAACCGACCGCTCCGGCGTTGCGGCGCGTGGTCCTGCCGGGCCGAACGTCTACTACTCGCTTGGCCTTCGCATTGGCGGAGCGGACACCGGCGGCGCGCCCGTCGCGGGTGGCTCGACCAACAACATCCAGGACGTGCGCGCCGGAAGCGCCGCCGACAAGGCGAAGCTTTCTCCCGGAGAGAAGATTCTCGCCATCGACGGACGGCTGTATTCGCCGGAAGTTCTGGACGCAGCCATCAATAAGGCGCAAGCCAACTCGGAGCCGATCCACCTGATCGTGCAGAGCGAAAGCTACGTGCGCACCGCAGACCTCGACTACCACGAAGGCAACAAATACCCCGTGTTGCAGCGCGTCGACGGCACAACGGACTACCTGGACGAGATCACCAAGCCCCTCTCGCCCATGACCAAGCTGCCCTCGCCCGAGGACACCACCATCAACTCGCGCCGCGGCCAGTACGCGGCGCACAGCCCTGATTGCAAGGCGCGGAGCCTCCTCCGAGACTCCGCGCCCTGTACAGCTTTCCGGACGACGGTACGCTGCCGAACTCATACTTTCCTTCTTGTTTGTCATTCCGCAGCGAAGCGGAGAATTTGCTGTTCGCTCGCAGCGGTACCCGTAGACTCGCCCCCGTACCGGAGATTCCCATGCGCGTCCTCCTCCTCGCACTCGCGTCCGCACTGATCGCCGCCAGTCTTCCGGCCCAGGTGATCCCATCGCCTCTCGTGGCCGCAAGCGCAACCACGGTTCAGCGCCCTTCCTTGGAAGGCACGCCCGGCGATTACCACGCGGAGAACTTTCGCTTCGGCAGCGGCGAAACTTTACGCGATCTCAAGCTGCACTACCTGACTCTCGGCACGCCGCACCGTAGCGCCGCCGGCCACGTCGATAACGCCGTCCTTCTGCTCCACGGCACCGGAGGCAATGCGCACACACTCTTCGCGCAGCAGTTTGCGGGCGTGCTGTTCGGCCCAGGACAGCCGCTCGACATCGCGAAGTTCTACCTCATCTTCCCTGACGACATTGGCCACGGCGAAAGCGCCAAGCCTTCCGACGGGCTGCACATGCGCTTTCCCAAATACGATTACGACGACATGGTGCGCTCGCAGCACCAGATGCTCGTCGAAGGTCTGCACGTTGACCATCTTCGCCTGATCCTGGGTACGTCCATGGGCTGTATGCAAACCTTTGTGTGGGGAGAAACCTACACCGGTTTTGCCGATGCGCTGATGCCGCTTGCCTGCCAGGCTTCGTCGGTCTCCGGCCGCAACCGCATGATGCGCTACATGGCCATTGAAGATGTAGAGAGCGACCCCGCGTGGCTCGGCGGCGAGTACACATCAGAGCCCACCGAAGGGCTGCGCGGGGCGAACGAAATGCTGCTCATCATGGGCTCGGCGCCGCTCGTCATGCAGAAAGCCGCGCCCACGCGGGCCGCGGCCGAAGAGTACGTTGACAAGTACCTCGCCCGCACATCCGCGAGCACCGACGCCAATAACCTGATCTACTACATGGACGCTTCGCGCAACTATGATCCGAGTGCGCACTTGGACCGCATCACCATTCCCGTCATGTGGGTCAACTCGGCGGACGACTACATCAATCCTCCCGAACTCGGCCTCGCCGAGCAGTTGGTGAGGAATATGCCCTACGCCCGGTTCCGCATCATACCGATCGGGCCGGACACCCGCGGTCACGGCAAGGATACGTCGGCAGCGCTTTGGCAGGCAGACCTAGTGGAGTTGCTCAAGCGCTCGGAGCGGCACTCATGAAGGGCGAGGGCCGCCCTACCGAAACCGCCGGCAGGCTGCTGCTGGCAGCCTTGCTGGTCCTGTGCGGCTGCAAGGGCCGCAGGGATACGGCCTCCACTCCGAGTGCTGCGCCAGGCGACAAGCAATATCACAATGCGTATAACGGTGTGGACTTCAGCTACCCTGCGACCTGGAAGCTGCACAAAGAGGAACGTGTTTTGTTCGAGGCCGAAGGCGCCAACGGCTGCAGCCTGAACATCGTCGAAATGGAACCTGTGGACCATACGACGGCGCAGCAAGTGGCGCGTGATCTGCAGGCCGACGCACAGCGAACCAATCCAGATGCAGCCATCACCGAGCGGCGCACGTGGGCAGGCGCTCCCAAACCCGGAGCAGGCTTTCAGATGGTCACGATCGACAAACTCGGCAACAGGACGATCGATTACGACGCGGTGTTCGACCACGGCGAGGACACGTTTATGCCGACAGAAACCATGCGCGACGGAGATGCCGCCTGCGCTGCAGGCCTGCAGCTTTTTGAAGCTTCGCTCAAACTCAGCAAACCGGACCACTAAAGCACGTTACCTGCAGAAGTTGCTCTGCTTGAACCCGAGCAAAAAGCGCTCTACGAAAGGGGACCCGGCGACAAATCGGCGATGCCACCGACGGCATGGAAGCGATTGTCAACGAACATCACAGCCAGCCCGTGTTCCTCGTCGACGTCGTACTCGAAGTCCAGTTCCACCGAGCGGCAGTCTGAAAGAACGACTCCAAGCAGTTGCTTCAGCCGCGCATCATGGAGCTCTGCCGTAACGAGCCCGAGCGCCGGTTCTCCAGAAACGTCTGGATGCTCAAAATAGTGCGCATACACGCGCCGATAATAACGGAAAGCTTCCTGCTGCACCACGGGGAAGAGCGACTCGGAAACAGCGACGAAGCTTCGGAACACCTCTGCATAGGCGTCCAGCATATCGAGCGTCAGGTCGACCGAGGCGACCCGAACATTGGCAAAGCACACGGGAATCGCCGGTCCAAACCCTGGAATCGGAAAGCTGGCGACGGTTTGATCGCCCTTGATTTCACCCCAGAACGGATGCGTCATCGCACTTGCGTTCCTGCCGCCAGGGTCTGCTCGGCAAGGTAGAAAAGGTCGGCAGTATCGCCTTTGAGCAAGGATTCCATGGCGCGGCCGACGAGCAGGAGCAACGGAGCCGCCCCGCAGGTAAGATTCACCAAGGCATCCAGCCGGCAAGCCACATGCGTCTGCTGGGGCCTCGCCGCGTGGGAAATGGCGCAGCACGGCACGTCCGCGGCCAGGCCGGCAGCGGCAAGCTCACGCGCGATCCGGCTTGTGTCGCGGCCGGGCATGTAGAGGACCAGCGTCGCGTCGTCGGGCAGCGGGCCTGCCCAGATCGGTGCCACGTCCGTCTTGTCGGCCGCGTGGTGACCCGTGCAGAAAATCAGCTTGGACGCACTCTTGCGGTCGGTCAGCGGCAACTCCAGTGCAGCCCCTGCGGCAAGCGCCGCCGTGACACCCGGCACAATCTCAAACGGCACCCCAGCCGCTCGCAGCGCGGCAATCTCTTCTCCGGCGCGGCCAAACACCAGGGGATCACCCGATTTCAGCCGCACCACACTCTGCCCTGCCCAGGCCGACTCAATCAGCAGCTTGTGAATGCCCTGCTGCGTAATCCGAGGCCGTCCGCAGCGCTTGCCGACGCTCGTAATCAGCGCGTGGTCGTGCACCAGGGCGAGCACCTCGTCCGGCACCAGATCGTCGTGGAACACGACATCCGCCTCTGCCAGTAGCCGCGCGGCGCGCAAGGTCAACAAATCCGGATCGCCCGGCCCAGCGCCTACCAGGTACACCGTTCCTTTTGCCGCTTGCCTGCTCGCCGCCGTCATAGCACCGACTCCTCAGGAGATTCAAGATCCAGGTCTCGCGAAATAACGGGAGCCTTTCGCGCTCCGGCGACCAGCCCCGTTGCAATCAGCCCGGCAGCCGCGACACCGGCTGCGATCCAACCGCCGCGTTTTTTCTGCGGGTCCAAGGGCAAAAACTCGCCGGACGTCCATTCTTTATTTTCGAGACGAGGCAACATGGCCGGTACGTTCGCCGTTTGTATCGCACCTTCGGCTGCCACGGCGATCGACTCATGGGTTGGCCGCACCATCGGGTCGCCCGCCACCTGCACCCCGAACTCTCGGGCATGTTCCCGCGCGCGCAACCGCGATGGGCACAGATCGTATCCGCAAATTTCGCGCTGCGCCAGCCCATGCAACAGCGACTTGCGCGGGTCGCCAATCGGCTCGACAGCAGTCACCTCGCGCCGCAGACGGCCAAGCTCCATCAGCCACTCGCCCATGTCGAGCGGCAACGCCACGTTCAACTCCTTACGCAGCCGCTGCGCCAACGCCGGGCTTTCACCCGCGGTGGAAATTGCAATTTGCAGCTCACCGCGCCGCACGACGCTCGGAAAGTAATAGTCACAAAACGGTGGGTCATCGACTGCATTGCAAAGAATGTTTGCGGCAGTCGCTTCGGCATAAACAGCACGATTTACGGCAGCGGTCGCCGTACCCGCGACCACCAGAAATGCGCCCGCGAGATCCCCGTGTCGATACTCACGCTGGTGCCACGTCAGCGCACCTTCCTCAGCCCAAGCCCGCACGCGCGGTAAAGCTTCGGGCGCAATCACCGTCACGCGCGCCTCCGCCGTTAGTAGACTTTCGATTTTCGACTCCGCGATATTGCCCGCGCCCACCACCGTGCAGGGTCGCGACGCGAGCTTCATGAAAATGGGGAACAAACTCACTGGCTAACCCACATTCCCCGGAACCCGCCCGGGCGCTTTATCGCGCTCTACCGCCGCCACAACAGCGCCGTTCAACTGTGCCCGCAAATCCTCATCGCTCGTTCGCCGGAAATACGCCCGCAAATTCTCGCCTTCCGTTCGCGCGCCCAGATACCCTCGCAGCAGCCGCTCGATGGCCTCGGGGCAATCCTCTGCCGCCGCGCGATACCCAATCTGCCGGGCTATACCCGCGTGCTCGCCGAGAGCCCCGCCTACGCAGAAGTAGAACGCATCGATCATCTTGCCGTCCTTCTTCACCTTCTTGCCTTCGAGCCCGAGGTCCGCGATCCAACTCTGCCCGCAGCTGTTCGTGCAGCCCGTCACATGCAAGCGCAGCGCCTGGTCGAAGCCCGGCAGGCGCTCTTCCAACTCACCAACAAGCCACTTGTTGAACCCCTTGGTCTCTGAAATCGCAAGCTTGCAAAACTCGGTTCCGGTGCAGGCGACGGCGCCGCGGAAGAAGACCGTTGGCTCCACTTCGAGGCCCATGCGCGTCAACTCCTGCACGACCATCGGCACATCGGCGTTGCGGATGTTGACCAGCACGATGTTCTGGCCGATCGTCGCGCGCAACTGCCCGTCGCCGTAGGTTTCGGCAAGCGACGCGAGCGTATGCAGCTCTTCCGGATTCAGCCGGCCATTGATCACCGTCGCGCCAACATAGCTCAGCCCCGCTTGTTTCTGCGGATGGACACCAACGTGGTCGCGATAAACGTCCTCGGCAATCGGGCCCTCGTCGCACGGGTCGAACTTGTAGCCAAGCTTTTCTTCGATAGCCGCCAGCATCTGCTCAGCCGTCCACCCATGCCGCATAAAAAGATATTTGATGCGCGCGCGCGTACGGTTCTCGCGCAACGCATCCTGCTCGCGGAAGATCTCACACACAGCCCTAACCGCGTCGTACGCCTTGTTCTGCGGGATAAACGCATTCATGCGCACCGCGAGATGCGGCTCGGTCGACAAGCCCCCACCCACGCGCAGGCTATAGCCGATCTCTTCGGCTCCGTCCGCGACCGTACGCTTTACCGCCGTCAGGGCAACGTCGTTGATCTCCGGATACGAGCACCAGATGGGGCAGCCGGTCACCGACACTTTGAACTTGCGTGGCAAGTTGTAGAATTCGGGGTTTGCCGTCAGCTTTTCAGCAATTTCCTTTGCCAGCGGCGACGCATCAAGCAGCTCGTGTCCATCGATCCCGGCCAGGGGACATCCGGTGACGTTACGCACCACGTCGCCGCAGGCCCCTTTGGGGCTTAACCCGATCTCCGTCAACGCATCGACCACTTCGGGCAAAGACTCGATCGTAAGCCAATGCAACTGTATATTCTGCCGAGTCGTAATATCGGCCAGCCCGCGCGCATGCTGCGAAGTCAGATCGGCAATCGCGTGAAGCTGTGACGAGGTCAGCATGCCGTTCGGCAGGCCGATGCGCATCATAAAGTATTCGCTCGCCTTGCCTTCGCCGCCAACACCTCCCGTCACGCCCAGTCCATCGCCCTGCGTGTACACACCCCACCACTTGAAGTACGTTCCAGTCCATTCCGGCAGCACGCTGCCGCGGCCTTCGCGCGCAAACTGACGCACTTCATCCCAGGCCGTCCAAGGATTCTTCTCGCGCTTTAAACGCTCTACCTTTTGCGCTTTCGTTTCCTTGGTGGCCAAAGGCGCAGCCGCCAGCGTCGGCGCAACCTTCAGCACATCGCCTGACTCGCCATCCTGCCCCTGCATATCCAACAGTACGTCCGGTGTATCGCTCAAGACATCTCTCCAATGCACATAGAAAAGCCCACTCTAAGGGTGGGCACTCAATGGTCTGTTTTGGCGCGCTCGGTCAACGAGCAGCGACACAAACCCCGGCGCCGGCAGCAGGACAACAAGCAGCGATACGGAACGGCGAGGTCATACGGAAAGGATACGTGCGGGAGAGACGCCGGTCAATGCAGCCGGCGAGACCCGCAACCGGCACGCGTACGGCAGAGATCACCCTACCTCAAGCTTACGGCCTTTCGCCTCCGGCCCCGCGCCGGTCACAGCGGCCACAAGCAAGCCCACCACGACCACAGTTCCCGCCATCACCGGAGCGAACCTTCCCCCGAAATACCTGGCCGCAAGCGCGGCCTGGAACACCCCATTGCGCGACGAAAGCAGGTTTCCCAACTGGTACGCGAGGCCCGGGAAGATCGCTCGAACCGGGCCTGGAGAAAGCTCATTGAGGTGCACTGGGATGATGCCCCAGGCTCCTTGCACCATGAGCTGCATCAGGAATCCCCCGGCCGCCAACAGCACAGCCGTGTGACTGTAGGCCCATAATGGCACCATAGGCAAGGCCAGCAACGAGGCGATGATGATGGTGCGCCGGCGACCAAACCTTTCCGACAGCGTTCCGCAAAGGATGCCGCCGGCAAACGCGCCCAGGTTGCCGACGATCGCCACTGCCGACGCCGTCGGGACGGACAGGCTGTAATCATGCTTCACAAACGTTGCGTACAAATCCTGCGTTCCGTGGCTGAAGGATGTGAACGCAAACATCAGAACCGTCAGGTACACAAACGAGCGTCCGTACTGCGTCATGACGGACTTGGCGCTGGAAATCTGGGCACGATAGCCCAGCGCTGGCGCGGCTCGCTTGTCCGCTCGCGCCTGCCGGCCCGCCAGCCAAACAGGAGACTCGTCCACGCGCGACAACAGCCACACCGCCAGCAGAGACGGCAGCGCGCCTAAAACAAACAACAAACGCCAACTCCCCGCAAAGCCAACGGGGTGCAGGTGCGCCACATACAAGCCGAAAAGCCCCGCGGCGGCCGCAGCCAGCAGATTGCCGGTCACATACCCTTCCTGCAGCAGTCCGGAAAAAAAACCTCGACCCTCGGTCGGTAGCGACTCCAGCGCCAACGCGGCTCCGACGCCCCACTCACCGCCCATGGCGATGCCGAACAGAGCGCGGGTCAGAAGAAAGATCGTCCACGTAGGCGCAAACCCAGTGGCAAATTCGATGGCCGAGAAGCATGCGATGTTGATCATGAGCACTGGCTTGCGCCCAAAACGCTCCGCCAGTACACCGAACAGCAAAGCTCCCGCAGGTCGCAGTGCCAGCGTCCAGAACAGGCTTTCCACAACGACCTTCAAGCTGACGTGAAACTCGCGTGCGACGGAGTCGAAGCAGTACGTCAAGAGGAAATAGTCAAACGCGTCCAGCGACCAGCCCAGAAAGCAGGCGCTAAACGCGCGTCGCTGAGGAGGCGTCAACGCGGCAATCTGCCCTACCATGTTGTACGACCGCTCACCCTACAGCAAACTTTCATCCGTGTTGACCGAGCCATCGTCTGTACCTTCTACCGGGGTCACATGCCCCTTCTTCAGCAATTCGTGGTGCATGCAGTACAGCGCCAGTTCCAGCCTGTCGGATACGCCGAGTTTATCGTAAATCTTGCGCAGATAGTTCTTGACAACCTGCTCGGTGGTTCCAATCTGATACGCAATCTCTTTGTTACGCATGCCCCGCGTAATGCAGGCGATAATCGAAAGCTCTTTCAGCGAGAGTTTCGGCTGCGAACGTGGGTTGGTCAGTGTTTGGGCCTGCGAACGATACGCGTCAATGACCAGACTGATCGACTTGTTGTCAATCCAGGTCTCTCCTGCGGCTATCTTGCGGACACACTTGATCAGCAGATCAGGCGAGATCGACCTCGGCACCACACCACGCACGCCGCGGCGGTAGAGCTCTACCGTGCTAGCTTCGTCCGTTTCAGAGATCTGCACAATCAGCTTCGCATCCGGGGCGCGCCGTACAAATTCAGGCACGGCATTTGGCTGCCGGGCAATCATAGCGCCCTCGAGCACCACAATGTCCGTCGGGAACCGCTGCAAGGCCGCGTACAGATTGTCGAGGCTTTCGGCCTGCGCTACCACGCGAATATCATCTTCAAGCGCGAACACCTTGCGCATGCCCACGCGATAGATAGCCTGCGAGTCTGCCAGTATTACCCGGATTCCCTGCCCAAACTCTTCCTGTTCCACTCCATCCGGACGAACACCCGGCTTTTCAGAGTGATCCAGCGCCTCTGTCGGAAGCGATTCCTCAGTTTTCATGATTGCTCAGCCTTTGAGAGAATATTCATCGATCACCGCAGCCGCCATGTTTTTTCCGGAGGTCTGCATGTGGCGAACGATGCGTCCAACACAGTGCAACGTGACATCTTCCGCAGAACCCATCACCTCGGCCGGCATCGTCATCTTGAAGTCGACGCGCGCGTTCACGGGAGGGGGGTTGTCTGCAAGGAAGAGGATGCCATTCGCCGAAACATCTTCGGTGATGGCATGCACTTCGCCCTGTGACCATGTAAGGGTCACATTCAGGTGAAGAGGAAAGCGTACCGCCGTACGAACCGGAGTATCGTTTTGTGAGGTGGACAACCGCTCTCCTTCCGCCCTCTGGCGCATTTTGATCGTGAATCTCTCGTTATTCTAAAGCGAACACACCGCGATGGCTCACCGTTTTGGAAAGAAACCCGCAGAACCGCCCACCCACGTTCGATCGCGGTTGTGGTCGACGCCCCTCATCAACCCTCGCCCCATCCTTACGAGGCTGGTCATCGGAATCATCTCTCGCCCGTCCGGCCACACGTACAGAATGCGAATCTCCGCTTGCGTCATCCCCGCCGGCGTTCGAATCACAGGCTCAAACTGAACCCTTTCCTGCAAAAGGTATTTCCGCCGATCCTCGACCGGAATGGATAGGAGATCGCCTTCACTCGGCTCAAATTGGATGCCCTTGCCCGCAAAGCTATACAAAGGCTTCAACACCCATTGACGACGATCCTTGGGAAGTCCATGGCTGTCTGGTCGCGCAAAAAAATCATCCAGAAAGACAGCTTTCGGCACCGTCTCATGCTGTAAATAGGGTATCGAAAACTTGCTGATGCGGAAATACCAGTTAGGATGGCCAGCCCATTCAACATCCAGATCATCTCCGTAGTTAAACGGTAACCTGATCTGCTTACGCTCAAGCTCATCTACAATTACGCGGTTGTAAATGCGATGGATAGGCGTAAGCATACCTTCCTTTGAATAGAACAGCTTTCGACCCTGTTGAACTACCTGAGTGACATCCACGATGGCTATGCCCAATTTCTTTTGGTGCATCAGAAAATCAGGCAAGGTTTTTTGCTGAAATGGGTCCACTTCTAGGAGCACCACGTTTTCAGCAGGGTGCGACCCCAGAATCACTTCCCCCAGAAGCTTCCAGTAAGCCCCGTCATCTAAGCCGGCGAACAAGCTCTCAAGCTCAGGGTCCAGGCGATACATTCTGCGGTACTCTTCCGCGAGCAGCGGCTGGTATCCAAAGATAGACGGGAACGCCTGCATCTCCACCAGCTTCGGACGCAAACGACCATCTTCGGAACGCACGAGACCGAAGTCAACCGTCATAAAGTGCGGTTTGGCGCTCTCACGACGCACTTTGAAGTCCGCAGGTATAGCCTCACTCGACCGCCGCATGTAATCAGGGTTCTCAAGGAGTTGCTTTGTGAGCTCAATGCCGGCGCCAATCATTTCTTCCAGCAGTGAGGGAGAAAAGAAGCACGGCGTTTCTGCAACCCGGAACGCAACGTGCGTTCCTGTCGCAGCATCTAGCCTTTCGAGTAGTTCATGGTACAGCTCATCGGTAAATGCGTTGTTGCATAGCGTTCGAAATGGTTCAAGCATGTACACCTCTGATCTGCCAGAAACTATGCTTCAATGAGAAACTTACCCTCACTCATAATTTGTTCTTCGCCGTCAGGTCTGCCTAGCCAGATGTTGAAGGAAAGACCAACCACGTCGATGTGCGTCGTCGACTTCCACGGAGCTCCCGTGTGCGTCCCATAAGGATCTCCAAAAGCGATGTGGATGCCGGGGAACTTCTCATCCTGAAGAATATTTCCAATTACTCGTTCCACTCCGATGTTTGTTCCAATCGCAAACTCACCCACCCGGTCGGAGTTCTCATCCGTGTGGGTGTACTGCCAGAACTGCTTTTCTAACTCTTTATTGCGGGAAGAGATGGAAGTAATCCGATTGTTTTCAAGCTCAATAGTCAACGGCGTTTCCTGCAGAATCCCGTACTCAGCGCAGAGGAAATCTCCCACAACACCGTCTACAACAAATCTTCCGTTAACCTCGCCTGGCGATGTGAAGCACTCGCCACCTGGCAGATTTCCCCATTTTTCTGTGCTGATGATCCCTGAAGTCTTCAGCCATTTGTACTCCGGGTTCATCTCCGCGCGAATGTTCGTTCCAGCCGCCGTGGTCGCCCGAATATAGCTCGCTTCCCGCACCTTATCGAGCACCACTTGGCTTAGGCGGTCAACGGCGTTGAAGTCCGCACGCATTCCCTCTACCATTACCTCAGGCGTGATGTTCACCATGTGCGCGTGCCGCATGTGGCGACGGTTCACGACATCCGTCATGTCCATGCGCGAGCGCAGTTCATTCGGCTGAACTTGCACTGCGAAAATACTCACTATCGAGGTTTCCATGTCATCGAGAACTACCTGAGGCATGCCAGCCAGCGGTCGGGCCGCAACCTCTTCAAGAACAAAAGAATGCCATGTGCAACCACTCGCCTCCAACTCAGCTGCCAAAGACGCGGCAATCTCCAGACAGCGGCGATCTGTGATGAGTGTCACCTTTTCAGACGGGTTGATACGAAGGCACGTCACAATGGCATTGCGGGCACCTGGTGAAAATTCATCAGGGAACTTCACTTGTAATAGATCTGTCATACGGCCTTCCATCACTTCCAAATTCTTGTCACTACCGAACTACTTACAATCCCAGACCCGCGCGGGTCTCTTCCACCATATAGTCAACAACCTTTTTAAGGTTCCCGGTCTCACGGAAAACCCTCAACTGACGATCAGCTCCGGAGCCCTGCTCAAGCATGTGGTGGATATGCTCGATGGCATCGCAGCTTCCCAACTCGTCTGCCTCGTCCGCTACGAAACGGAGGTATTCTCCGATAAGGACCCGCTCATCGACCTCCTCCTGCTTGCCGAAATCGATCAATTTACCGTCCAGACCGTACCGGACGGCTCGGAATTTATTTTCCATCAGCAAAGCTCGCGAATACTGACGGAAATCCAGATTGCTCTCATGTAACTTCCATAATTTGCAAGCCGTGGCCTGGATCAATGCCGCGATAGCAATGGTCTCCTCCGCCCTGAGAGGAATATCGCAGACGCGAACCTCGATCGTGTTGAAATAGGGATGCGGACGAATATCCCACCAGATTTTTTTCGCGTTATCGATGCTGTTGGTTTTCACGAGCAAGTTAACATAACTCTCAAACTCCGAATACCCGGAGAAATAATCGGGGATGTTCGTTCTTGGAAAGTGTTCAAACACCTTTGCCCGATAACTTTTGTATCCGGTCTCCATGCCCAGCCAAAAGGGAGAGTTCGTCGACAACGCAAGAATATGCGGGAGAAAATACCGCATTGAATTCATAATACGTATAGCGTCTTCCCGATCTTCGATGCCGACATGCACATGAAGCCCGAAGATCAGGTTCGACCGCGCCACAAGCTGCAAATCCTCAACAACTTTGTCGTAGCGCGGATCGGGGTAAATTTCCTGGTCCTTCCAGTCCGCAAAAGGATGCGTAGCTCCCGCAACGAGAACCAGACCGTTTTCCTCAGCGAGACGAATCATGTTTCTGCGCAAATCATAGATATCGACCCGAGCTTCATCAATATTCTGACAAATGCGTGTTCCGACCTCGATCACCGACTGATGCATTTCCGCCTTTACTCGCTCTTCGAGTCGAAGCTTTCCCTGCTCCAGCATTTCTGTAGCAATGTGCGACTTCAGATCTCGAGTTTCGGGATCAATTGTCTGATACTCTTCCTCGATTCCCAAGGAGAAGGTAGGGCGCATAGCGGACCTCCAGAAGGCGTGGTACGACAGGCTATTTCAGCGGCTTGGTTTGTTTTGTAGCTGTAGCTTTCTTCGCAGGAGGGAGGGCTATCGGTGTTGGGGATGTTGAGTTCTTTGCGCTTCCCTGAAGAAAGCTCGACCAGCGAAATTCCGCTGGCTGCGCAGCTTGTTCCGCCTTCTCCACAGCGAGCGCCGCCACTTTGTCGACGATCCAGGCGAAATTGTCTTCTCCGACAGAATGCCGATCCGCATCGGGCGCGGGATTCATGAAATCGATTGCGTACGGAATGCCATCTTCTACGGCAAATTCCACCGTGTTAAGGTCATACCCCAAGGCTCTGCACAACGTCAGCGCGTCCTTTTCTACCCGTTCGAGCAGACCATCGGGATACTGCTGCAGCTCCAACACGTAACGATGCTCATGGGGTCGCCGCGGGTCGTACGCCATGATGCGAACGTCCTTCTGTCCGACGACGTAGCAGCGAAAATATTCCTTGAAGTTTACGGCGGCCTGCAGGGTCATGCATAGGTCGCGGGATTGGTCGTAGGCAGCAAAGAAGTCTTCGCGGTTGTGAACGTGATAGACGTCTCTCCATCCGCCGCCATCGTGAGGCTTCAGGAAAGCGGGAAATTTCACGTAGTCGAAGATAGCATCCCACTGTAAGGGAAACTCAAGATTCCGAAAGCTCCGGTCCGTCGTCATCGGAGGAAAATACTTATGGGGAAGGAGCACGGTGCGGGGAGCGGCTACACCTAACTTCTCAGCTAACGCATAGTTGAAGAACTTGTCGTCAGCCGACCACCAAAAGGGATTGTTGATGACCTGTGTTCCGGTGAGAACCGCATTCTTGAGGTAGGACCTGTAAAAAGGAACATCGTGCGAAATGCGATCGACGATGACCGCATACGGGCAAGGCTTCGCCATTTCGACTCCACCGACCTTCACAAATTCCGCGCTGATGCCGTCAAGCTCCATCGAGTTGATTTTCTCGACCAGAGCTCCCGGAAATGTATTCTCCATACCGAACAAGACACCAATTTTCTTCATAGCTACCGCCCTTTGGGAGAATCTCTCGAAACTTACAGAAACTTCTGCACCATACCCTGCCACCAAGGCCAGTCGTGGCGCGCGTCGTTTCCCCAAACATCCAATTGCACAGGAATACCTTTATTTCGTAGAGTTGCGGCCATGCGTTCATTGTCGTCCCAGCACTGATCGTGGACTCCAGTGGCCAACACGTACGTGTTCCGTCGCAGCGCCTCGAGGTAGTCGTGATCGTGAATGTGCGGAACATAGTCGAGTGGAAGGTTGTAGTAGCAATCGTTGTTATAGAAGTCCCGTAAAAACCCGATCGCCTTCATGTCGAACGCACCGCTCATGGATAGAAACCCACTGAAAAGATGAGGATGCCTAAGAGCAATATTGACGGCGTGGTAGCCGCCGAAGCTACAACCAAGAGCGATCAAAGCAGGACTTCCGTTCCTTGAACGAAGAAACGGGAGAACGTCGCGAAGAATGTAGTTCTCGTATTGAATGTGCCGAGCAATCTGCCAGTCAGGCCCAACGCCACGGTTATACCAGCTTTCCGCGTCCACCGAATCGACGCAGAACAGTTGTAGTCGGCCACCCTCAAGCTTGTCGCGCACCGCATTGACCATGCCCCGCTCTTCAAACTCGAAGAAGCGGCCCTGCGACGTAGGAAAGACCACCGCTGGCAGGCCGGCATGACCGAAGACCAGGATGTCCATCTCACGGCCAAGCTGGTGCGAGTACCATTTGTGGTATTCCCTGTTCATGCTCCGCCTGTTCTCTCTGCTAGTCTCAAGACTACCTGCACCGCCGGTTGAAGTGTCTACCTTTGAGTCTTCCTTTGAATCTTTTGTTTTCCGACGACGAGAAACTCTCCTCCGCGCAGGGTGCGACAGCGATCTTCGATCCGCAGCCACTCCCACCCCCCGCCTACGCTGACGGACGGTCCAACTGGCTTGACGAGAACCCTCGCTACCTCGTCGCACGCAGTTTCCACTCCCGGTTTCTACGCGATGACCGCGACATCAACGTGTACCTCCCTGAAGCCTACCTGACGGAGCCTTCGCGCCGTTTCCCCGTTTTCTACCTTCACGACGGGCAGAACCTCATCGATGGTCGCACCTCCTACGTTGTGAACCGCACCTGGCGCGCGGGGTCCACAGCCGATGACCTCATCCGCCGCGGCCTCGTGGAACCCGTCATTCTGGTGGGCGTCGCCAATACCGGGGTGCGGCGCATGGCGGAGTACACGCCGACCCGCGCCCTGCGCTACGGTGGCGGCGAAGGCGGTCGCTACGGCCGTTTGTTGGTCGAAGACTTGAAACCAGCAGTAGACGCGCGCTTCCGCACCTTGCCAGAAGCCGTCAACACGGCTCTTGGCGGCTCTTCGCTCGGCGGACTGATCTCCCTGGCGCTCGGCCTGGATTACCCCTCGGTCTTTGGCAAACTGGCCGTTTGCTCGCCTTCCGTCTGGTGGGACAACCGGAGCGTTCTGGCGTTGGTGAATGCGGCAAAACCCAGGCCGGCCCTGAAGATCTGGCTCGATATGGGCACGGGAGAAGGCTTGCGCCATCTGCGCGATACAGACCTTCTGCACCGCCGGCTGGAGCTCCGTGGCTGGCGCGACGGGATCGACCTCGCCTACCTGCGGGTTCCGGGGGCGGTTCATGACGAGGAAGCCTGGGCGGCTCGCTTCGACCAGGTGCTTCGCTTCCTCTTCCCGCCAGTCGCGGACTCTGATGCAGAAATCCTTGCGAATTCGAGTGAAATCCGTGATACTTAGGTGTTCGGTTCTTCACCAGGCATTGTGACACAGTAGCCCTGCCGCAGGGACCCATGAACAACATTCAAGCGTTTTGAGAGGAAACACCCCTGTGTTGATGATTCGTCTGGCGCGCGTTGGCGCACGCAAGCAGCCCCACTATCGCGTCGTTGTTATTGAAAAGGATCGCGCCCGCAATGGCCGCTCGGTAGAAGTTGTCGGCACCTACAACCCGCGGACCGACCCGGCGACCGTCCTGCTGAAGCAGGACCGCATCGCCTACTGGATGTCGAAGGGCGCGCAGCCTTCGGACACGATGGCCAAGCTGCTGAAGAAGGCCGCGGCGGCTTCCGAAAACACCACAGCTGTTGCCGAGCCGATCTCCGCCTAAAGTACTATAACTTTAGTAACCTGGGTCACGCATGAGCAGTTCCCAAAGAGTCTCCCGGTACCTTCCGACCTCACGTAAACTCGCCTCATAAGCCGCGAAATCGCGGTTTTATGTGGCGAGTGGTTGCTTAACTAGTTAGGCAACAGTCGCTGGTAAACGGGCCTGGTCCGGCAACTCCGGACAGCAAGAATTTTGCGACGCAGGTCGCAAGTCTCCGAGGAAACGCGCGAATGGCCGAAACGGCAGATCCGATGGTGGGGAACAATCCTGTTCCCGACATGCTTGAACTTATGAACCAGATCGCGAAAGCTCTCGTTGACGAGCCGGACGCGGTACACGTCGAAGCGCTTGCCGACGGCGACGCCACCCTGCTGCGACTCCGCGTCGCCGCGAACGACATCGGCAAGGTGATCGGCAAGCAGGGCCGCACAGCGCGATCCTTGCGGACGATCCTGGGCGCGGCCAGCATGAAGTTTCAGCATCGCTTTTCTCTCGACATTGTTGAGAATGGAGAGAGCGAGCCGAATTTCAATCGGTAGATTCGCTCATCCGGCATCCGCGTTCAACCTTCTCGCAATTCGCGTCCACACCTGCGCGTCAAGCGCATAGACATCAGCCAAATGGCAGTGCGGGGCGACACCTCGTTCAGCACATGGGAGCCAATGTGCGGCGCAACTTTCCACCATCACGCCTACAATAAACGGGTGCCGCCAGACTCTTCATCCGACTTTGTCACACTTGCTCGCCTTCTTCGTCCGCAAGGACGCCGAGGCGAGCTGCTCGCCGACCTCCTTACCGATACCCCGGACCTCCTTGCCGCTCCGGCCGGGGTGTTCCTGGTGCCTCGCGATGCAACCGCCCCGGCAGCGACGGCAGAACGCGTCGTCCTGGAGGAGCACTGGCTGCCCACCGGCAAAAACGCCGGCCGCGTGGTCGTCAAGCTTCCCGGCTGCAACAGCATTACGGAAGCGGAAGCCCTGGCCGGAACGCGCCTGATGCTTCCGGCGCAGGAACGCCCCGCGCTTGGCGCCGACACCTTCTACGTGAGCGACCTGATCGGCTGCCGGCTTTTCAATGGCAATGTTCTGGCCGGTGAGGTCGTCGACATCGAATTCGCCATGTCTTCGGATGGCCGCACTCGCCTCGAAGACGCTCCGCCGCTGCTCTGCGTTGTGCCAGCGTGTTCCCGGATCTCTGGGAACGATCCGGAAGCCGCCCTGGTGCCCTTCGTCCGCAGCCAGCTCAGTTCGGTAAACATCGCTGAGCGTCGCATCGACATGGACTTGCCCGAGGGTCTCTTTGAGACCGCTCCCCTCCCCTCCGCAAATTCTGGTTCTCCGGAGGAGTGACGCCATCTCCCGTGCTCCACTGGATGGGTTCAA
>CALMON010000245.1 GCA_937871785.1 uncultured Granulicella sp. | reverse complement strand
ACCGCGAGACCGCTGCAGCACAATCGCTACAAGGTCGAATTGGGGCGTCGCCTCATCTTGCGCGCGCTGCAGACTGCACTTCTCGGGACGGACAAATGAATCGATCAGAAGGGAAGAAGATGGCGATAGGCTGGCCGCATGAGCGCGCCGACGGGGGCCTCAAGGTCACGGGGCGGGCGAAATATACCGCTGATTTTTCGCTTCCCGGCATGGCGCATGCCGTGCTCGTCACGAGCAAGATCGCCAAAGGGCGCATCGTGCATATGGACGTGAGCGTCGCCAGGAAATCCGCTGGTGTGATCGAGGTCCTCACCCACGAGAATGTGATGCGGCTGAAAAGGCCTAAAGACACATTCGACAACACGGTCAAGCAACCAGCCAATCCGGCCGAAGTGACGACCAACACGGCTTCTCGCGTGCTGCCGCTTGAATCCGATGAGATTCACTACTGGGGGCAGATCATCGCGGTCGTCGTAGCCGAAAGCTTCGAAGAGGCACAGGAGGCAGCCGACCTCGTCAAGGTCGAGTACAAGGCAAAGACGCCTGCCTGCTCCTTCCTCGACCATCTAGGTGAGGCGCGCAGACCGTCATCGTATATTGGACAGCCGATCGTGGTTGTCGACGGTGATCCGGAAGACGCGCTCGCGACTGCGTATAAAAGAATCGACGAAACCTACTTCACACCGCTCGAAAATCATCACCCCATGGAGATGCAGTCGACCCTTGCGGAATGGCGCGGGGAGGAGCTCTTCGTCGAAGAGCCGTCGCGTTACGTGCAAGGCGTGAAGCGCAATCTGGCCCAGTCTTTTGGGATACCGGACGACAGAGTCCATGTACGTTCCAAGTTTGTTGGAGGCGCCTTCGGCAGCAAGGGTTCCGTCCGGCCGCATGTCCCGCTCGCCGCCGCCTGCGCGAAGCAGACGGGGCGGCCGGTCAGGCTGGTGCTCACACGCCGTCAGGTCACGTTCCTCAGCGGCCACCGTCCCGATACATCGCAGCGCGTGGCGCTTGGTTCCAGCCGCGAAGGGCGGCTCGCCGCCATCGTCCACGAGGGATTCTCGAGCTGCTCTGAAACCGACCCCTTCGTCGAGCCGTTCTCTCATCTCACCGGACAGCTCTACGCCGCGCCGAATCGTGCACTGGCGCAGAAGATTGTATTCCTCAACATCAACCAGCCCACCAATATGCGCGGTCCCGGAGAGACTACCGGCATCTACGCCCTTGAGTCGGCCATGGACGAGCTTGCCCACGCTTTGTCGATGGACCCTCTTGAATTGCGGCGGATCAATGAGCCCGCCACGGAGCCGATGACCGGGAAGCGATTCAGCTGCCGCCGGCTGCTTGAATGCATCGAGAAAGGGTCTGCGGCCTTCGGTTGGGAGAAGCGGCGCCAGACCCCGCGGTCGTGGAGAGAGGGCAACCTGCTTGTCGGATATGGCTATGCCACCACAACCTACCCGTTGAAGGGCAGCCCCTGCCAGGTGCGTTGCCGCATCCGCTCGGATGGTGCCATCGTCATCGAGAGTTCAACTCATGATTTCGGTAACGGCATAGCGACGACAGCGCGACAGATTGCCGCCGAGATTCTGGGTGCCAGTTACGATGCGATCACCTTCAACTATGCCGATTCCGACTTGCCGCCGGCCATGCAGACGGGCGGCTCCACCACCACAATGTGGATCGGCACCGGAATCAAAAAAGCCTGCGAACAAATCCTGGCGGAACTGCGCGATCTCGGGGCTACGGCGGTCGAGGGGGAAAACGGCTTCGCGGCCGCCCTGCAACGTGCCGGACGCGATCAGGTGGAAGCCACCGCTGAAGCCGGACCTGACAAGAAGAAGGCCAAGGAGTTTGCGATGAACTCCTATGGCGCACATTTTTGCGAGGTGTCCGTCGACATGGATACCGGGGTGACCCAGGTACGCCGATTCCTGAGCGCGCTGAACTGCGGACGCATCATCAATCCGAAGCTCGCGACAAGTCAGTACATCGGGGCAGTGACGATGGGTATCGGCATGGCGCTCATGGAAGGCAATGAACTCGACTCGCGGAACGGGATGTGGATTAACGCCGAACTGGCCGACTACCACGTTCCGGTATATGCCGACACCCACAGCATGGAAGTGATCTGGCTTGACGAGCCGGACTTGATCGCCAACCCGCTGGGCGCGAAAGGACTCGGCGAAATGGGTTTGGTCGGCACAGCCGCAGCCATAGCGAACGCAATTTTCAACGCCACGGGAAAGCGCGTAAGAGACCTGCCTATCACGCCGGATAAGCTCCTCTAGCAGTCCGTGGAAACTGACACCCAGAACTCCAGAAAGAGGTCCGATCATGAGCAAACCGCAGCCCTACTCCACGAAGATCGCTATCCCGCTTCCCCCTTGAGCAAGCTGTTATGAAACCGATGGGTGAACAGTACAAGCCCGAAACACTGAACGTGACCAAGATGCTCACGGGCACGGGCGATTGCTTTCCAGCAGTCGTTGCGCTCGTCAAAGCGCTCTTCCAGGCTAACGACATTGATCCGAAGCTGCGAGAAGTCGTCACACTCCGGGTCGCCACGCTTCTTAACGCTCCCTATGAATGGCAGCAGAACTCCAAGATGGCGCTGAACACGGGCCTCACCCAGGATCAGATCGACGCAGTCGCGACCGATGGGCCGGTGCAGGGATTGAGCCCGGAATACCTTTTGGCATGTTCCGCCGCCGACCAATTGGTGCGGGAAGGAACGCTCAAGGACGAAACTCTGTCGGCACTGTTGCAACGATATGATCAGGCCGGCACTCGGAAGCTGATCTTGGCGATAGGCTACTTCACTTTGCTGGCGATGTTCCTCAATGGTTGTCGCGTGCCGCTTGAGACGACCGATAAGGTAGGTTCTTCCACCAGTCCGCTCGGCTAAGAAAAGTTATTGGCCGTAACAAACGTATAGTGGGTAGATAATCACGGTGAATGACATGAGCTCGCTGTGCGAGCTAGGGGGAGCCAAATGCCAACTGAGAATGCAGGAGATCCTTTTGAGCCCGGAAACCCATTAAAGAAAAAGAACTTCGATAAATTTTGGTTTCGGGTTCTCTGGGCCATGACTTTACTGGTGGTGGTCATAGCATCTTGTTTTTGGTTTTACATGCGGAAGCCCTGAGCCTATCCACAAGGTCGTAATGTGAGTCATCTAGCCGGTTGTTTACCGGTTTGCGCCCAAGACCTGTTTTCCCGATTGTTATAGGAGCGCCCGCGCGGGCTGTCAATTCACAAGGAGGTACTTCAGGCGGCCAGTCGAACTGGCCGCACGAAGGTTGCTGTGAGTAACGGGAGAGTGGCGATGTTATCGGGCTGGGACTGTGCCTGCACGACGAGCTTGATGCGTGTGCCTTTCTGCAGGGGCTTGGCGAAGTGGCCCTGTTTGCCGAAGGCAACGACGTTGTAGTGGAAGGTCCGGGTGCGGTCGTTGTCGAGAACGGAAACCCCAAACGCGGTGTAGTTGCGGCCGTTCTTCGAGGTGCGGCTGGGGGCTGAGTTGCTGACGGTGGCGAAGAGGGTGATTGTCTTGAGAGTCTGCATGGTGTTTCTCC
>CALMON010000244.1 GCA_937871785.1 uncultured Granulicella sp. | reverse complement strand
TCCAGGCGGCGACCGAAGAAGAGCTGCAGCGGCGGCTGTTTTCGCGCAAATACGTGTCCGACTCCAAGATTCCGATGCCGCCGCCGATCCCGTCCATCCCCATCCACCACAAGCCGGTCGACAAGCAGATCCTGGCCGACGAAGCCGACTTCGGCTTTGCGTCAACCACCGTCGCACCGCACTCCACCGTCGCCGGCTATCTGTTCTACGACATCAAGCAGGTCGACGACCCCGTGCTTGAAAAGGCTACGCTCGAGGTCCGCCGCGTCCATCTATCCGACTCCGGCAAGGATTTCTACGCGTACGAAATTCCGCTGAAGCCGACGCCGGAACCGAAAGCCGCGCCCGCCGCGAAGCCCAACGGCAAGTAGTTGTACGTGGTAGGTTCGTGACCTTCAACCTGCAACCTACAACTCCCGACGGAACACCCCCATGCCCATCCGCCCCGCCACTCCCGCCGACATTCCCACAATCCTCCGCTTCATACGCGAGCTCGCCGCCTATGAGCGCGAACCGGACGCCGTCGTCGCCACCGAGGCCGACCTGCTCCGCGACGGCTTCGGTCCCGAGCCGCGCTTTACGGCGCTGATCGCCGAGCAAGCAGGGGAAGCCGCCGGCTTCGCGTTGTATTTTCGCAGCTACAGCACGTGGCTGGGGCACCACGGCATCCGGCTCGAAGACCTGTACGTCACCCCCGCGCACCGCGGCAAGGGTCTCGGCAAAGCGCTGCTCGCGCACCTGGCCCGCATCGCCGTAGAGGAAGGCTGCCCGCGGCTCGAGTGGGACGTGCTCGCCTGGAACCAGTCGGCCATCGACGTGTACGAAGCCGTCGGCGCCCGAACGCAAACCGAGTGGCGCATCATGCGGTTGGCCGGCGAGCCGCTGGCCCGCCTCGCCGAGCAAGCCGGAAAGCTGCACGACTGACCTATCCCGGCTCATCCACGTATTCTAGAAAGATGAAGAAGATTCACGTCATCGGCGGCGGTCTCGCCGGCCCGGAAGCCGCCTTGCAGGCCGCCGACGCCGGCTGCCAGGTTACGCTGTTTGAGATGCGGCCGCACCGCTCCACCGAAGCGCACCAGACGCAGGATTTCGCCGAGCTCGTCTGCTCGAACTCGCTCAAGTCGGAATCTGAAAACTCCGCGCCCTGGCTGTTGAAACAGGAAATGCGGCAGGCCGGCTCGTTCCTGCTGCGGGCCGCCGACGAAACCGCCGTGCCCGCCGGCCACGCGCTCGCCGTCGACCGCGAACTGTTTTCCGCCAAGGTCGCTGCGATGATCGAAGCGCACCCCAATATCACCGTGGTCCGCGAAGAAGTCACCCACCTCAACGAGAACGATGCCGACACCATCACGATTCTCGCCAGCGGACCGCTCACCTCTGCCCCGCTCGCCGCCGAGCTGGCGCGCCTTACCGGGGCCGACCACCTTGCCTTTTACGACAGCATTTCGCCCATCGTCGACGCCTCCACCATCGACATGGACAAGGTCTACTTCGCCGCGCGCTGGGACAAGGGCACCGCCGACTACATCAACTGCCCCTTCAACAAGGATGAATACAACGCCTTTATCGACGCGCTCACCGGTGCTGAAAAGATCGAAGCCAAGGCCTGGGAAGCCCTCCCCGCCGACGGCCAGCCTACGGAAGTCACAACAGCCTACTCAGACCTGACAACTGACCACTCACCACTGAACAACACCCCGGTCGCCGCGAAACTCCAATATTTTGAAGGCTGCCTGCCTATCGAAGAAACAGCTCGCCGCGGACGCGACACGCTGCGCTTCGGCCCCATGAAGCCGGCCGGGCTTACCAACCCGAAGACCGGCCGCTGGCCCTACGCCTGCGTGCAGCTTCGGCAGGAAAACCTGCGTGCCGACAGCTACAACCTCGTCGGCTTTCAGAACCACCTGAAGTTCGGCGAGCAGGCCCGCGTGCTGCGCCTGATCCCCGGGCTTGAGCACGCCACGTTTCTGCGCTACGGCCAGATCCATCGCAACACCTACATCCACGCGCCTTCGCTGCTGACCGAAACCCTGCAGCTTAAAGCGCACCCCGGCATCCTGATCGCTGGCCAGCTTTCGGGGGTCGAGGGCTATACCGAATCGATCGCCTCCGGCCTGCTGGCCGGCCGCTACGCCGCCGCGCTCGCCTGTGGCGAGCAACCCACGCCGGCTCCACGCCTCAGCGCCAACGGATCGCTCGTGCATTACATTACGCACTGCGACACCAAAAAATTCCAACCGGCTAACATCACCTTCGACCTCCTGCAACCCTTGGACGAGTCGGAACGCAAAGCCATCCGGGACAAGAAAGAGCGGCACAAACTGCAGTGCGACCGCGCGCTCGCTGCCTGGGAGCAGTGGATGCAGGCGCAAAGGAGCCCTGCCCTCGCCACCTGAACCTCCTGCAAAGGCGTTGCCGCCCGTCTTTGTGTCGCGCCACCGCCGTGCTACTCTTCCCCCAACCCTCCCATGCAAACCTTCAGCGCTCTGGACGCCATCTCGCCCGCCATCGCCCGCACTCGCCTGATGCTGTTTTCCCCGTTCCGCCTGGGAAGAAGCTGGAAGATCGGCGTCACCGGCTATCTGGCGTTCGCGTCCACGGTGTTTCTGCCGTTTCCGCTGTTCTACATCAGCGCGGCCACGCAGCTCGCGCGGCAGGGCCACCGGCACATTGCCACGGCGATTC
This sequence comes from uncultured Granulicella sp., assembly GCA_937871785.1. Taxonomy (GTDB): domain Bacteria; phylum Acidobacteriota; class Terriglobia; order Terriglobales; family Acidobacteriaceae; genus Granulicella. The sequence continues at coordinate 663 of CALMON010000244.1, read as the reverse complement.
TTCTCGCCGTCCTTGTGGCGTTCGCCCTGTTTGCGTACCTGTTCTACGTCTTTTCGCGGCTGCAGTTCGCTTTCTTCGATATGGTGCTGCACCGCGAGCTGTTCGTCGCCCCAGCGTGGCGCAAATATGGCCCGCAAACATGGCCATGGATCGGCGCGAAACTCGTTTTTGGCACGTTATTCTTGCTCGCTACCGTGGCGCCGTTCATGCCTGCGGTGCTGCGCGCGTTCCATGAACTCGACAGCCTGCAGGTCCGAATGGCCCCCGGCCAGCCGCCGCCGCCCGGCTTCATCCTGGACCTGTTCTTCTTTGAGCTGCTGCTCTTCGCGGTCTTCGGTCTCGTCTTTATCTTCGACTCGATGCTCACCGACTTCGTGCTTCCCTCACTCGCGCTGGAAGCCACCTCGCTGCGCGAAGCCTTTCGCCGCTTTTGGGGCCTCGTGCGCAATGAGCCCCTGCAGATGATCGCCTACATCGCGCTCAAGACCGGCCTTACCCTGGGCGGCTACATCCTTGTAGGCATCGCCTATATCGGTGTGATTCTCCTTTTTCTGGTGGTCGCGGGACTCGTTTTCGGGCTCGGCTACCTGCTGCTGCATGCGCTTCATGTCGGCAGCGGAACGATGGCGGTGCTGGGCTTCGGCATCGCGTTCCCGGCGTACG
>CALMON010000243.1:4038-7656 GCA_937871785.1 uncultured Granulicella sp. | reverse complement strand
GAGTTTGGAGTGGATGCCTGAGTTTTGAGTGAGTTGTCAAAGTCGGAAGTTCTGGTAACTGGTGCGTCGGGCTTCTTTGGCGGCGTGCTCAAGCGACGGCTGCTGGCTGAAGGCTTCGCCGTAACCAACATCGACCTTGTTGCGGACCCGGATGCCGGCACGCACGAGCGGCTGACCTCGATCCAGGGCGATATTCGCGACACAACCCTGCTTGCGCGCTTCTTTGCCGAGCATCGATTCGCGGCCGTTTTCCATTGCGCGGCCATGCTCGCGCACGATGTCGAGGACGACAACCTGCTGTGGACCTCGAACGTCGACGGCACGCGGCTGGTGGCGGAAGCCGCCGTGGCTGCGGGGGTGCCGAAGCTCATCAATATGTCCACCAACTGCCTGTGGGCCGAGGACCTTGGCCACGCTGTTACGGAAGACGATGTGCCCGCGCCGGTGGAACTCTACGGCCGTTCGAAGCTCGAAGCGGAAAAAGCGCTTGCGACGGTTCGCGAGAAACATCCGCAACTGCAGGTCGTCACGCTGCGGCCGCCGACGATTATCGATAGCGGCCGGCTGGGCTTGCTGGCCATTCTGTTTGAGTTTATTGAAGACGGCAAAAAGGTGTGGGTCGTCGGCGACGGCGGCAACCTTTACCAGTTCGTCTATGCGCAGGACCTGGCTACAGCCTGCTTGTTATGTTTGACTTCCGGAAAGTCGACGACCTTCAATGTCGGCTCGGACGACGTGCCAACCATGCGCGCGATGTACGAAAGCGTGATCCGCGAGGCCGGCAGCCGGTCGCGCGTGGCGCGGCTGCCCACGGCTCCGGCTATCTCCGCAATGAAGCTGGCGCCCAAGCTCGGCGTGTCGCCGCTGGGGCCGTACCATTACCGCATGATCGCCGAAAACTTCGTTTTCGATACCACACGCATCAAGCGCGAGCTCGGCTGGGCCCCCACGCTTACCAATGAGCAGATGATGCTGCGCGGGTTTGGCTATTACCGTGCGAATCGCCAGGCGATTCACGCGCGCACCGGGGTGTCCGCGCACTCGAAAGCCGCCCCCATGGGGGTCATTCGCCTGCTGAAATGGATGTCGTAGGCGCTTGGTCAGAACCTGATTTTGTAGCGAAACACAACCGTGCAGGAGGCGAGGGCGTCGGGCAGAGTGACGGGCGGCATCAGCAGCAGGCCGGTATCCGCGGGCGTCGAAGCAGGCAGGGGAATTTGCGGGGTAGTGGCAGGAGCAGACATTGGCGGGGCCCTCACATCGGATACAAAGTAGGAAACGCGGGCCCGGCGCAGATGTTGCTAGCGATACTTGAAATACGTTCAACACCCGCGCCTGGATGTAGGGAGCCGCCCGTGCCGCCGAGGCGCTCCGCCCTCGCCCGCGCCGGCGTGCGACACTGGGAGGCGTGCGACACTGGGATTCGATGGCTTCTTCTTCCCTCAGCCCAGCCCCTTCGGCCTTTCCCTTGATCAAGGTGCAGCGTTTGCGCCGCGCCGCGCAAATGCCGCGCTACTCGCATACGGGGCCCTATGGCGATCTCGCCGCGGACCTGTTCGCCGCGGAAGCGGTCACTCTCGCTCCCATCGGCCAGCCGGGCGCGACCTACGCGGTGACCACCGGCCTGGCGCTTGAGCTGCCCTCGACGCACGGCGCGCTGATTGAAGACCGCAGCGGCCTGGCCCTGCGCGGCATCACGACGCTGGCGGGCGTGATCGACTCCGGCTACCGCGGTGAGTTGAAGGTCGTCATGACCAACCTCGCTCCGGAGCCGCAGGAAATTTCCCCCGGGCACCGCATCGCGCAGTTGCGGGTCGTGGAGCGCATTCAGGCGATCTTTGAAGAAACCGACGAGTTGGAAGAAACACCGCGCGGCGCCGAGGCCCGCGGTGCCGAGTTTCGAGGGACAAAGGGATTCGGCTCCACCGGCCGCTAGAAACTGGTCTCCTCAAAAGAAGCCCCGTTTGGCGTTGCGGATGCTTCGGAATAGGTCTTGGCTTCAGCCCGGGCATGAAGCAGGGCCATGAACCGGGCGTCGGCCCCCTGGGGCCCGGTCGTCCTGAATAGCGACAATCTTTGCTCCAGCCAGAACCCATCTGCGGAGAGCGTCGGAACGACCGACAAGTACCTTGCCTATACTGGCAGTAGAGTGGGTGAGCTTCCTTCCAGACCGCCGTCGGTCCGTAACGCAGAAAGCGAAGCCGTGCTGTTGTCGTCATTTCCCGAAGCGGAAGGGCAGCTATCCGGAGGCACGCCGGGCACGGGTCGCGGCCGGCGCTCCATGTCGGCGTTCAAGCGCAACCAGGTGTGGAGCTACTTTGGTCCGGCCTTTGTCGCATCGGTGGCCTACATCGACCCCGGCAACTTCGCCACCAATATCCTGGGCGGATCGCAGTTTGGCTACCGGCTGCTGTGGGTGCTGCTGTGGTCGAACGCCATGGCCATCCTTATCCAATACCTTTCGGCCAAGCTGGGCATCGTCACCGGGCTCACGCTGCCGCAGAACTGCCGCAAGCACTTCAGCCGACCGGTTGTCATCGGCCTCTGGATTGCGGCGGAAATCTCGGCGGTGGCCACCGATCTCGCGGAGTTCCTGGGCGCCGCCTTGGGGCTGGACCTCCTCATCGGCCCTTCGCTGCAGGCGCACGGCTTCAGCGCTGTCGGCTCGCTGTTTGGGGCTTCGCTCGTGGCGACGGTTGCCGTTTTCGGCATCCTCGCCCTCGATCTCGCCGGCTTTCAATGGCTGGAGCGAGGCATCATGGCGTTCGTGGCCGTCATCGGCCTTTGTTACGGCTTCGAGGTCTTCCTCGTGCATCCGGACTGGCATCACGCCTTCGTTTCGACGCTCGTGCCGACGTTCGACCCGCACGCGTTCAAAAGTTCCGTCTACGCCGCCGTCGGCATGCTGGGTGCGACCGTCATGCCGCACGTCATCTACCTGCATTCCGCACTGGTGCAGCCGCGCCGCAAGGAGCTTGCGCCGCCGCCGCGCCCGGCACGCGCGTCGATCCTGCGCAACTATCTCCGTTTTGAACTGATCGACGTCTTCGCGGCCATGAACGGTGCGTGGCTCATCAATTCCGCGATGATCATCATGGCAGCCGTCGCCCTGTCGCGTTCGGGCCTGTCCACGCCCAGCATTCAGGACGCCTACCGCACCCTGGGACCGCTGCTGGGGCCGGGGGCGGCCGTGGTATTTGCCGTGGCGCTGCTGTGCTCCGGGCTGTCGAGCTCGACTGTCGGCGTCATGGCCGGGCAGGTCATTATCGAAGGCTTCCTTGCCATCCGCTTTCCGGTGTTTCTGCGCCGCTTCCTTACGATCGTGCCGGCACTGCTCATCATCGGCGCGGGGCTCGATCCCCTACGCATCCTTGTAGATTCGCAGGTTCTGCTCAGCTTCACGCTACCGGCCGCTCTGATTCCGCTGCTGATCCTGACAAATCGCAAAGAAGTGATGGCGGACTTCCGCAGCGCGACCCGCACCCGCATCGCGGGGTGGGGCATCGCCGGAAGCATCCTGGTGCTCAACGTCCTCCTGATCGTGCAACTGCTTTGACCGGATGGTGCAGCTACGTCGATCTGGTCCGACTCGGACTATCTAACGCTTAGCTGGAGCAG
>CALMON010000243.1:0-3938 GCA_937871785.1 uncultured Granulicella sp. | reverse complement strand
CCCAAAGGAAAGCGCCTAGCGGGGATGGCCACCCTCAGCGTGGGGAGCTGGTTCGGCATGGGGCGCTGCCGCAGCGGCTGCTGGCCGCGGAGCTTCCCCGTGCGGAGCCGGTTGCGGTGCAGGGGTTGCGGCCCGAGGAGCCTCCACCCTCGGCGCAGGTTGCGGTTGTGCCTGACGCACGGGGCTGGGAGCGGCCGGTGCGACTCGCTGGGGTTGCTGGATCGGCTGCCGTGGCTGCTGGATCGGTTGCTGCTGGACCGCCTGCCGAGGCTGCTGCTGCACGGGCTGTTGCTGCCGAACCTGTTGCCTTGCCTGAATTTGTTGTTGCCGCGCCTGATCAGCCTGCTGTTGTTGTACCTGACGCTGCTGAAGCTGTTGTTGCCGCGCCTGGTCGTTGCCCTGCTGCACGGTCTGCCGTTGCTGAAGCTGTTGCTGCCGCGCCTGATCTGTCTGCTGCTGTTGTACCTGACGCTGCTGAAGCTGTTGTTGCCGCGCCTAGTCGTTGCCCTGCTGCACGGTCTGCCGTTGCTGCAACTGCTGCTGCCGCGCCTGATCGTTTTGTTGCTGCTGGACTTCGCGCTGCTGCAACTGCTGCTGCGGACCGACACGTCCCTGCGCGGGAACGCTTCCCGGCGCATTGGGCTGTCCGGGACGAGTTTCCGCTCCGCCGCGAAGCGGCTGACCAGGGGTACCCGGGCCGCCGAAGCCGCCGCGCGCTGCCGGAGCCGGAGCCGCCACCGCGGCCACGGGATGGTTATATACCGCCTGCTGCGGGCTTCCGTGGTTTTCCGAGTAGAAGTTGCCGCGATTGGTTGCCGCTTCCTGACGGACCGCCAGTTGTGTTTGCATCGGAGCGACGTGCTGCTCACGAAGTGCGGCGATTTCAGCGGGCTGAGGCCGGTACTGCGATCCCCCCGGGCCGTTGTAGCTCACTCGGTTCACCGGCTCGCCGCGGTACGTCACGTTGTTGACGACCACCGACCGGTTGTACACGTTATGAATATTGGTCGTGTTGATGTTGTTGACCGAGCGGTTGTAGTTGAAGTGATCGTGATCCCAATAACCACCGTAGTAGCCGTGGCCTATGTACCCGTATCCGTAGTCGATACCGCCGTAGTAGCCGATATGAAGTCCCCAGAAGCCATGGTGGAACCTGTAGCGATTGCCGTAATACCCCCAGTACCCGGGGGTCCACAACGCGTTCGTGTACGGGGGCGCGGCCCAGGCGCCCGGAACCCAGTAGTAGCCGGTGGAGGCATAGTCCCAATAGCCCGGGGTCCACAGATCGTCCTGCTCGGGCGCTGGCGGCTGCTGGTACGCGGGCAGGGGAGGCGGGGCCTGGTCGGCGTAAATGTCGGTAGCGTTGGCATCCTGATAATTGTTGTCGTTATAGTTGCCGCCGGGATCGCTGCCTTGCGGGTAGGCGTTTTGCGGGTAGCCACTCTGCGGGTAGCCACTCTGCGGATTGCCACGCTCTACCGGAGCCTGCTGCTGCTGCGTATATTCCTGCGTGCTTTGCTGCGGCGTGTAGCTTTGGCTGGTGCCAAGTACCTGCGTGCTGCTGCCCGAACGACTCGGCTGGGGAGCGTAGCTGTTGCCCCCAAACGCCTGCTGCTGCGGAGCATTTGGGTCCACCGGGGCCAGGTTGCCGGCGGCGGGGTCTGCGCCGGAGTTATCCGCCTGCGCGCTGTTGTCGATGATCGGTGCAGGCTGCGTCTTGCTTTTGCAACCGGCGACACCCAGCGCAAGGCTGGAGACAAGTACGGCGGAAAGGCCGACGATAGGCAAAGGCGAACGACGAATGGGCTTCATTGAGGCGTACTCCCTGCGGCATTGGATGCAGGAGACGCGATGGATGGAGGAGGGTTGATCGAGGAAGCCGCTCATGGCGACGTTGAAACCTACCACGTTTGGGGGACGACACCCTTTGCTGGAGACAGTCACGCGTCAGTACTTACCGGGAACACATACCGCGCGCGCGATTCGAGGTTTGGGGTATGCTGTGGTTGTTGCCCCTTGATAAATCTGAATCTGTCGTTTACGCCATACATCCAACAGGCGAACGATGGGAGTTTTCTCATGAAACTGAAATCAGTCTCGATAGTTCTTCTCGCACTCAGCACGTTGTCCGCCTTTGCGGCTAAGCCGACTACCCCCAGACCTCCGCGCCCGATCGTGGCTCATGACCACACGCCGCGCCCGCATGGCAATCCTCCGGTTCCTCATAAGTAGCCTTCGGCAAGGTAGACTCAACCGAACGCCTCAGCCCGCTGCGAAGCGGGCTTTTGTGTGCCTTAAAGGGCGGATTTCGGTCCAGAAAACCGCGCAGATCGCATAAAAGCTCGCAGTTTTCGAGGGTCCTTTACACCCGGAGCGCTTTCAACGCCGCTGACAACATCCACGAAGTCCGGACGAAGCACCGCGATCGCCTCAGCGACGGTCTCTGGACGAAGGCCGCCCGCCACGCCGAGCTTCTGCGGCCCGCCTCGCGGCCAGACGCGATCGACCACCGCGGCCATGCGCTGCCACTCGAATGCGACGCCGGTACCTCCCGCGGCACCCCCCACCGAAGAATCAAGCAGAACGTCTGGGCCGCCGTTCGCCGCCAGGGCGCGCAGGGTCTCCTCGAAAGCGGCGTCTCCCGTATTACTCTGGGCTACTGGCACGGCGATCACCTGCGAAATCCGAAATGGCTTGCCCGTCCGGAGCGCCGGGCCAGCCCGAAGCGCCGCGACGAGTGCCGGAAGGTAGTCGCCATGCAGTTGTACGGCCGAAAGCCCAGAGGCGGCTATCGCGGCGAGAATGTCCGCAGCGTCGGTTGAGGTAAACACGCCGACCGTTTCGGTGCCGTCTGGCAGGCGGTCTGTGATCTCGCGAACCTGCTCCGGGGTGACGCGCCGCTTGCTGGGAGCGAGCACAAAGCCGATGTCTTCCGCGCCCGCTTCTATCGCCAGCAAAGCGTCGGCTAACGTCGTCGTCCCGCAGATTTTGACGCGTACGCGTTCCGGGGCAAGTGCATGTAGAGGTTCGCTCACCTCGCCAACCCGCGAACTGCCGTCAGCAGCCCGGCGAGCGCCTCGCCCGGTTGCGGCTGGCGCATGAGCGACTCGCCGATCAGGAAGGCCTCGAACCCCGCTACCCGCAGCCGGTGCATGTCTTCCGGCGTGCGGATGCCGCTTTCCGCGACGCGAACGACGTTCGCGGGCAAGGTCGCCGCCAGTTCGCAGGCGCGGTCCAGCGACACCTCAAACGTCCGCAGGTCGCGGCTGTTGACGCCGACGCACGCGCAGTCGAGTTCTTGCGCCCGCTCCAGTTCTTCGGCGTCGTGCACCTCGCATAGCACATCGAGCTCAAAACGGCGGGCCGACTCGCGCAGCGTGCGCAGTTCCGCGTCGGTCAGCGCAGCGACGATCAGCAGGATCGCGTCGGCTCCGTTGGCTCGGGCTTCCAGCACCTGAAACTCATCGAGCATGAAGTCTTTGCGCAGGCAGGGGATACTCACCGCAGCCGATGCCAGCCGAAGATTTCTGAGCGATCCCTGAAAAAACGCTTCGTCGGTCAACACTGACAGAACCGCCGCCCCGCTAGCCTCCATCTGCCGCGCCAGGTCGGCCGGCTCAAACGGATCGCGGATGAGCCCTTTCGACGGCGACGCTTTTTTGAGCTCCGCAATGATCGCCGGGCCGTGCTGTGCCTCGGCACGCAGCGCGCGGGCAAAGCCGCGGGGAGTATGCCCGGCGGCCTGTTGCTCCAGGGTGCGAAGGTGGGTGGAGGCCTTGCGCCCGGCGACGACGCCGCGCACGTGGTCGAGGATCTCAGGCAGGTACAGGGTGCGGGTGGCGGGGGCGGCGGCGCTGGGGGTCGATCCGGCGGTGGACGGGGCGGCACCGAAATTCGCGGTCCTGGTCGATGGCGATGGGCAAATGCCGATGGCCTCG
>CALMON010000242.1 GCA_937871785.1 uncultured Granulicella sp. | reverse complement strand
GAAGACGCTTTCGACCGAGGAGATCGGCAAGCAGTACGGTGGGCGGCAGGTTGTTCGCGGAGTGTCGATCCGGATCCGGCAGGGCGAGGTGGTGGGTCTGCTGGGGCCGAACGGCGCCGGAAAGACCACCAGCTTTTACATGATTGTCGGCCTGGTGAGGCCGGACCACGGGGCGATCTGCGTGGACGGCGCGGACATCACCAGAACGCCGATGTACCTGCGCGCGCGCGAGCACGGTATCAGCTACCTGCCGCAGGAGCCGTCCATCTTTCGCAAGCTGAACGTCGAAGAAAACATCCTGGCCGTGCTCGAAACCCAAGCGATTTCTCGGCAGGCGATGCGCACCCGCACCGACGAGTTGATTGAAACGCTGAACCTCGGCCACGTGCGCAAAACGCAGGGCTATGCGCTGAGCGGCGGCGAGCGGCGACGCGTGGAAATCTCGCGCTGCCTGGCGATTTCGCCCAAATTCATTCTGCTCGACGAGCCCTTCGCCGGCATCGATCCCATCGCCGTGCTGGACCTGCAGCAAATCATTCACGATCTGAAGGGCAAGGGCATCGGCGTGTTGATCACGGACCACAATGTTCGCGACACGCTGGCCGTCACCGACCGCGCGTACATCATCAACGAAGGCAAGATCCTGTTTGCGGGCACGCCGGGAGACCTGGGCCGCGACCCCGAAGTGAAACGCATTTACCTGGGCGACAACTTCTCCCTGTAAGGCGATTTCTGCCGATTCCTTGTCGAAAACGACAGGGCACCTTTCGTGGTACTCACAATGCAACCAGCGTCATGCACGTCAAGGGCCGAACGCGGACGTTCTGGGAGTATATTTGCATCAGCATGTGAGCCGCGGTTCTGGACGTCCGGCAGCATAGCCAGCTTTGGGGGTCCGGCAACTTGCTCTTGCAGCCCAGGTTGAACGTAAACGTGTCGCAGCGGCAGGTGTTGACGCCTGGTCTGGTGCAGATGGTCAGCGTTCTTGCGCTCAACAAACTCGAGCTCAAGGAAATGATCAACAACGAGATGATCGAAAATCCGATCCTCGAGGAGATCGAGGATTCGGCCGAAACCCTTGAAGAACGTTCCGCCCGGGAAGGCGACCGCGACCGCAGCGCCGAGCAGGTCGCCGTGGAAGGCGAGCGGGTGGAAAAGGACCCTTTCGACGAAATCGATTTCGGCAGCTACTTTCAGGACTATCTGGACCCCGGGTTCCGTACGGCCTCAAATTTCGAGGAGTTCGACAAGCCTTCTTTTGAGCACTTTCTTTCGAAACCCGGCACGCTGACCGACCATCTGCTGTGGCAACTGGGGTCGGTATCGCTGGGCGCCGAGCTGCGCGCGGCGGCGGAAATCGTTATCGGCAACCTGAACGAAGTCGGCTACCTGACGGCAAGCGACGAGGAGTTGATGGCGGTGCTGCTGGCCGAAGGGCTTGCCAGCGGCGACGTGGCGCAAGCGGAAGCGATCGCAGTCGAAGCGAGAACCCTGGTGACGCAGCTTGACCCGGCCGGCGTGGGGGCGCGCGACCTGCGTGAATGCCTGCTGTTGCAGGTGGAGGCGCAGCGGCGGGAATACGGCTTGATGCTGCGTCGCCGCGCGGCTGCCGAGACCGGCGGCGACGAGGCGGCCGCGGCTCAGGCCAGGGAACGCCAGGCCGAGATGCTGGATAGCCTGACCGCCGCGGCATTTATTGCGTCCGACTGTCTGGCCCTGCTGCTCAAAAAAGACATGCGCGAACTCACGCGGCTTTGCAAGCGGACCCCTGAGCAGGTAGCGGCAGCCGTGGAGTTGATTCGCAAGCTCGACCCCCGCCCCGGGCAGCGCTACAACCAGAGCGAAACACGCCTGATCGAGCCGGACGTGGCGTTTGTGCGGCGCGGCGAGGAGTACGTCGTCGTGATGAACGAGGAAGACCTCCCCGCGCTGCGGTTGAGCCACAACTATCGCAAGATGCTGCGCGAAAAGAAGACCGAGCGCGAGGTTCGCGACTACGTGAAGGAGCGCTACAAGTCGGCCATCCAACTGCTGCGAAACATCGAGCAGCGCAAGAATACGATCGTGAAGACCTGCGAAGCGATCGTGCGGCGGCAGGGCGAGTTCCTGGAACTGGGCGTGGACGCGCTGCGGCCGATGATGATCAAGGAAGTCGCCGAAGAGATCGGCGTGCACCCTTCCACCGTGAGCCGCGCCGTGGCGAACAAGTATGTGCACACGGCGCAGGGCGTGTATGAGCTGCGGTTTTTCTTTTCGGAAGGTGTCGGCGGACCGGAAGGCGCGGACCTGCCGTTGATGCTGCTGAAGCGCAAGGTGAAGAAGCTGATCGAAGACGAAGACCCGCGCAAGCCGTGGACGGACGATTATCTGTCCGAGGAGCTAGGCCGGCAGGGCATCCAGGTGACGCGCCGCACGGTGGCCAAATACCGCGAAGACCTGCAGATTCCGAGCACGCATCAGAGGCGCGTGCGGTAAAGGGGTCGAAGACGCGTCCCGACCTGTGCTTTCCGCCGCGGTGGTATGCGTCGGGCCTCTTGCCCTCAAGCTATGTCCTAGCGGACCCAAGCCGCCGCGTTTACTTCGCGCTCTTCCGATCCTTCGAATCCTTGTCTTCCAGGTCTTTGTCGAGCGCCTTCAGAACCAGCGCCTTCGTCAGCAGTTCCGGCAGCACGTCCGGGTTGCTCAGCTTGCCGGCGGGGTAAAGCACGTAGGTGGGAATGCCATTGCGCCCAAGGCTCGCGAGTTCCTTGGCGATGATGTCGTCGTGCTGGGTCCAGTCCGCTTTGATCAGGATCACGTTGTGCTCGCTGAAGCGGCTCTTCACTTCGTCGGTGTTGAGCACGGCGGCCTCATTAACCTTGCAGCTCAGGCACCAGGCGGCGGTGAAGTCGATAAACACCGGTCGGCCGGAGTTGCGGGCCAGCTCCAGCGCGTCGGCTGTGTAGGGCTGCCAGGTTTCCACCTCGACCCGGCGCTGCCGCAGCGGAAACGCGAGCGCCAGCACGATCAAAGCGGCTGCCGTCAGCGAGCCATAGAGTTTCGCCGGCCAGCGGCCCAGCACCCAACCCGCAATCGCCAGGATGACCAGGCACCCCAGCAGCCAGGCCTCGCGGTCGACCCCGTGCGTTCCATACAAGCTGCCGTATACCCAGGCCAGCCACACGACAGTCGCAAACAAGGGCACCGCCGTAAGTTGTTTGAGCACTTCCATCCAGGCGCCGGGGCGGGGCAGGATCGATGTGAACGCCGGGTGCCAGCTGAGCGCCAGGTACGGCAGCGCGAGCCCCAGGGCCAGGGCGGTAAACACCGCCAGCGCGACCACAGCCGACTGCGCCAGGGCGAAGCCGATGGCCGCACCCATCAGCGGAGCGGTGCAGGGCGTTGCCACCACGGTCGCCAGCACCCCGGTAAAAAAGCTGCCGGCATACCCCTGCTTTTGCGCCAGCTTACCTCCCGCACTGGTGAGCGTCAGGCCGAGATCGAACATGCCGGCGAGCGAAAGCGCGAAGAAAAAGATCAGCGCGGCCAGGATTGCGACAAACGCCGGCGACTGCAACTGGAATCCCCAGCCGAACTGCGTGCCCCCGGCGCGCAGGATCAGAAGCACGCCAACCACCGTCCAGAACGACACCAGAATGCCCAGCGTATATACCAGCCCGTGGGCGCGCTGCTGCTTTTGTTCTTCGCCGCTGGCGTTGGCCAGCGCGAGGCCTTTGAGGAACAATACGGGAAAGACGCACGGCATCAGGTTCAGCAGCATCCCGCCCAGAAACGCGAGGCCAAGCGCTCCCAGCAGCGTTACACCCGTTGCCTCGGTTTCGATCTCGCTGTCCTTGGTCTTGGGGCCGGCGGCCACTTCGCCGGGGGTCACATCGGCGACCAGGTCGTAGCTTTCGGTGTCGCTCAGCTTGACGAGCGCGTGAAACTTCGCCGGTAGCGCGGCGACCATCGGGTCGCGCTGCAGGCGCACGCGGATGCCGTCGGGAAGCGTTTCTTCGTTCTGGTCGGCGGCGTTCTGCACCACCGACTGCGGCTCGCACTTGCCTTTTTCGCAAACGTCGTCGAGGAACGGGTACACCTCGGCGTCTTCTTCCGCGCCCCCGGTTTTTACGGTGAGGACGAACTCTTTGGCACCCGCTTTAGCGGTTGCGCTCATGTCTTCAGGCAGAGGTCGGGGCAGGCTCTTGATGGCCGCGCCCAGCGCTCCGACCAAAGGCGGTTCGGGCAGCGGGCCGTTCACCACATCGAGATCGATGCCGAGGTGAGCCTTTCCCGGGTAGCACTGGCTGCTGCAGACCAGCCACGTTACGTGAGCGTCCAAATGGACCTTGCCCAGCTTGGTTTTGGGCGCGCTGGTAAGCGTGATGGGGAATGTTACCTGGTCCTGGTAGCCGTAATCCATCAGCGGGCCGAGCGGCAACCGTTGGGGCGGTGGAAACTGGAGGCCGCTGACGGTGAGGCCCGGAGGCAGCAACCACTTGACGGCTGGCGGCTCACCGGAGTCACCGGCGTTTACCCAATACACGTGCCAGTTCTCTTCAATCGTGAACGAAAGCCCTATGCGCGCCGTGCCGCCGGAGGCAATCTGCGGCGCAAGCGTAACGAACTCCACCGTCAGGTGCTCGGCTTTAAACGGCCCGGCGTGGCCATCGCCGACCTCTACCACCTGCGCCGCTCCGCGCACCGGCGCCAGCAGACAAACGAACAAGGCAAGCAGCGCCGCAAAGGCGAATCGGGCAGAAACTCTCATAGGCATCCATTGTAGGACGGCGGCACGGCTCTTTCGGCGCAACCAATCTCCGTCTGGCTTCCTGTGGACACCGTCTCGTGGTCAACGCAGCCGGCGCTCTTCCACCATGATGCAGCGATCCATCACCACGCGAATGCCGGCCGACTCCGCCGAGCGCGCCGCCGCCAGGTTCACGATGCCTTGCTGCACCCAGAGATTTTTGATGCCCAGCTCGATCATCTCCTCGACCACGCCGGGGATGAACTTCGGCAGCCGGAACACGTTGACGACGTCGGGATTTTCCGGCAACTCGCCCAGAGAGCCGTAGCAGCGCTCGCCCAGAACCACCGCCAGCCCTGGATTGATAGGCCGAATTGCAAACCCGCGCGCCTGCATGGCCGCGCTTACATAGAAGCTCGGCTTCATTTCGTTGTCGGAAATACCGACCACCGCGATCGTTCGCGGCGCGCGCTCCGGGCCGCCCAGCATGTCCAGCATAACTTCCGGTTCGTTCATGCGTCTCTCCTAACAGAGTACCCTTATGCCGCCGTAACGCGATGAACCTCAAACTCGCGTTGCGCCGCTTGCTACAATCAGATGTCGCCGGACTCTCGTCTGGAGCCGTTGAAGGAGAAGTTTTGCAATCAGCAGCAGGTACGTCCGAAGCGGGGGTTTCCCGCGCCGCCACATCCCCCACGGCCGGAAAGCGCGGCTTCGCTGCGTCCGGCAGTACATGGCGCACAGCCTGCACCGCGTCCGCCGCTTCGCTGGCCATCTTGCTCGCCGGCTGCGGCAACACCTACCGCCCGGTTGTCAGCGCTATCAATCCGGTCGGTCCGGCTTCGCAGCCGACCAAGTACGCCGTCGCGGTGTCGAACCCCGGCACCGGCCTTGCGGGTCTGCTTACGATCGTCGATTTTTCAGGCGATACCACACTTTCGACGCCCAGCATCCTACCCAATCCATCGTATTTTACGCTCAACCCCGGTGGCACCACCGGCTACGTGGTCAACACGTCGGGAGCGCTCGACACCTTTGCCGTGTCGAACCCCACCGGCCTGCGCACTAACGATATCGGCCAGACGACGCTGCTGGCGGGAGCGAACCCGGTGAACATTTCGGCGCTGGCCGGCAGCCAGGGCACGGTCATCTATATTTCGCAGACCGGCCGGCAGTCGGTGGCGGCGCTCGGCTCCGCCGGTCCCAGCCTGCTGCAGGAGCTTTCGGTTGGCGCCGCGAACACCCCCGTGTACGTCGTGGGCAACGATAACTCGCCGCGGGTCTACGCGCTCAGTTCCGCCGCCGGCGGCGCCAACGGCCTGGCAAGCGCAATCGAAACGACCACCAGCCTGCCGACGATTTCCGCGCAGATTCCTGTGGGCAACAACCCTGTCTACGGCGTCACCAGCGCCGACCTCACCCGCGCGTTCATCCTCAACAAGGGCTCGGGTACGGTCTCGGTCATCAACGTACCGACCAACGCGCTTGACGCGACCACCCCGACGATTCCGGCGACCGGAACGTTGGGTGTCAACCCCATCTGGGCGGAATATGTGCCGACGCTTTCAGAACTCGTCGTCCTGAACGCCGGCAACGGGGCCACCCCCGGTACACTGAGCATCATCAGTGTGCCGCAGTGCAACAGCGTGACGGTGAACACGACGCCGACCTCCGGCTGCAACCCTCTCAACCCGGCAGACGCGCAGGGCTTCGGCAGCGTGATCGCGACGGTCCCGGTAGGGCTGAATCCTGTGATGGTTTCGGCGCTGCGCGACGGCAGCCGGGCGTATGTGGCCAATGCGGCAAATGTGAGTTCGGTCTGCGCCGGTCAGGGCTCGGTCAGCGTCATCAATCTGAGCACAAATACAGTGTCGTCGACCCTTTGCGGTGTGCCGAACGTCACCGACCCGAATGCCAGCCCCACCAACATCTACGGTCATCCAAATTCGATCGCGGTGACGCTCGCGTCGCCTACGGGCAAGGTCTACGTTACTTCCGGTGACAGCAATTACATGACCGTGATCCGCACCGATACCGATGCCGTCTCGGCTCACGTGAATCTGCAGGGCACAGGGCTGCGGGTGATGATGACCGCGCCGTAGCGGCACTGGTCGACTGCTGCAAATAAAGACCCGCCACCTTTTACTGGCCGTTCTTTCTTTTCTGATACTTTACCGCTGAGGCCGGAAATACATACCGGCGAGAACGATCGGCAGCGTCGGCCCCTGCTTGGCCCCGCCATCGTCTTCTACGGTGACTCCAAACATCTTTGCGGCCACGCCCCTGGGCAGCTCCGGGAGAATCACCGTCGCATAGCCACGCTCGTCCGGCTTGAAGGTGCCTGCGGGAATGGCGTCGCGGCCATCCTGCGGGATGACCCATAGCTCGTAGGTTTTGTACTCCCGCAACGGGCTCAGGTGCGTGCCGACGAAGACCAGCGACCCGGTTTCCGCGACATAGGCCGCGTGCCCTTCTGGCTGCGGAGGCACGGGAGCGCCACCGGCGTTCAGGTGCAACGACACCTGCATGGCCCCGACGTCCGAAAGCGTTTGCAGCACCTGTTGCGCCCTGAACGACTCCGTGGTCGCCGTCGCCAGGCGGGCGCTTTGCGTGTTGTATTGGTTCTGCAGCATGTCGCGCTGGTGGAACTGCAACCCGGCCACAGCACCCAGACCCGCGGCAACCGCCCATCCCGCCCAGGCCAGGGCTGCGGCCGTCGATGAACGGCGCGCCGGTTCTTCCGCCACGTGCAGCACACGTCCGCCACGTGGCACCAGCATCGGTTCCTGCGCCTGGGCAGGCGCGGCTGCCGGACGGTTGATGGCGATCAGCTTTTTTTCTTTGGCGACTTTTTTGAGCAGGCGATCCCGCGCCAGAGCCGGCGGCGAGTGGAGGTCCGCACTGAGAGCATAGGTAGCGAGGTCGCCCTGAATCTGAGCGAATTCTTCCCGTGCCGCCTCGTTGTGCTCCAAATGGGTGAGGATCTCGGTGTTTTCTTCAGGCGTCAACAACTGCATGGCGAACAGTGCCAGATCTTCGTGCGATATGGTTTTCGGATTCATGCCTGAAAAGCCTTTCTCAGTGTCAAAAGCGCGCTCCGGATCCTGGTCTTCACTGTTCCCAGGGGATCGCCGGTCATTTCAGCGATTTCCGAATGCGTCAAACCGTCGAAGAATGCCATTTCCAGAGTTTTGCGCTGCTCTGGAGGAAGCTGGCCGATCACCACCTTCGCCTTTTCCATCATGCCGTTTCGTTCGGCCTCGTCCGCCAGGTTGCACGGGTGGGCCAGTTGCATCTCCTCTAG
>CALMON010000241.1 GCA_937871785.1 uncultured Granulicella sp. | reverse complement strand
TCCACGCGGAGGCTGACGCCGGTGAACGATTTGTCGTCGACCGTGTGCAGCAGCTTGACCGCGACGAGGATCTTTTCGCCGGGCTTGGCGGGCTCGAATAGGACGATGGGTTCGAGGTCGTCGCCGAGCGCGACGCGGCGGCCGTTGTAGTAGATGATCTCCGGCATGGGGCCGTTGGCGTCGACTTCGAACTGGAAGGAGATGCGTGCGCCGGTGATGTCGTACCCGTTGAGGGTGCGGGGGACCTCGATAGTCCGGCGGTACCAGACGGCGTCTTTCGCAGCCTTGGTCGACTTGTGCTCGGCGGGCGTGGGGAGAAGCTGCCAGGCGCTGTCGTCGAGCGTGGGGAGCTCGCCGTGGGGGATGTCACCGGCGTGGAAGCGCCAGTCGCCGCCTGGGAGGGCGTCAAGGCTTGCAAGGGTGTGAAGCTTCGCGACCGCGCCGGGGGACAGGTTTTTGAGCTCGCGAACGGGCGTGAAAGACTGGGCGCGGGCGAACGTGGCAAGCGTGAGAAGGGTCGCGACGACGAGCAGGCGGCAGCGGAAGGGCATGGGAGCGAGGGTAGCAAAAAGCTATCGAATTTGCTTGCTGGCTTGTGGCGGGGACAAGCTAACGGAAAAGACAGACAAGGGGGAGAACGGATCCTTACTTTGCGGTCTGCTCTTTGCCCGACGGCTGTTTGGCCGGTCCCTTGCCCTTTTTGCCGGAGCCTTCCTTCTTCATCGACTTGACGAGCGCCTTCCAGTCGCGTTCGGTCTGGTCGGCGTAGGTGGTGGCGAAGGCGTGGATGGCGCGGTCGAAGCGCGGCGACGTGCCGAGGTAGGCGGCAATGGCGACGGGATCGCCAGAGCGGGCGTGGCCGCGGGCGAAGAGTTCGCCGCACAGGTCGGCGTAGGCGAGCAGGCCTTCGGCCTTGAGCGCCGGAAGGTCTAACGAGGCTTTATGGTCGTTCAGTTGGCGAACCAGGTAGTCGCGGCCGTCGATGGTGGTGTAGCCGAGGAAAGGGTCGCTGGTGAGCTGCATGGCGCGCTGTCCGTCGACGACGCGATGACCGTTGTGGGTGTGGGCCTCCGGCAGGTATGGCCCGTAGGCGGAGGCGGGTTCTTCCTTGATCTGCAGAAACAGCGGGTCGCAGTGGTTGGGGCCGGACGGGTTGCCTTCAAAGTAAATACAGTAGTCGCGCAGGCCAACCGAGCCGGTGCCAACGACCTTGAACGCCACGTCGATCGGGCGGTACATTGACAGGAAGTGGCGGCGCTCGGGCGCGAGCGTACGGGCGTAAGGAATGAGCGCGTCGAGCACGAGCTTGGCTTCAGCCCCGGTGATGCGCTCGAGCAGGGGCGGGTTCGACTTGAAGCGGCGGTCCGGGGTGATTTCCTTCTGCTTCGTGGCCTCGTTGGCGGCTTCGCCTCCGCGATGCCTGTGTGATTTTGCTTCGCGCTTGGCTGTTTCGGCTTTTTCAACCATGGCTGGCGTCATCGACTTACCGGGCTCCGTCAATTTGTCCATGGCGCGCTCGGGGGTGGCGCGTTCGGAGGCCGCGAGAATGGCGGCGACGGGGGCGATCTCGGACATGCGGCCCACCTGGTAACGGGCGATTTCGAGAATAGGCATTTCGGCAAAGTCGCGCATCGCTTTGCGGTAGCGCGCCGTAAAGATAGCGACGGCTTTCCTGCGCGCCGAGCGGGCGATGCGGTTGGCGCGGCCGGCAAGCAGGATGGAAGCGGCAAGCCGCTTGACGTCCCACTCAAAGGGGCCACGGATGGTTTCATCGAAATCGTTGACGTCGAAAACGAGCCGGCCGTCAGAGCTGCCGTAGGCTCCGAGGTTGAGCAGGTGGGCGTCGCCGCAGATCTGAGTCAGAATGCCAGTATGGGGGTGCGATGCGAGGTCGGCGGCCATGATCGGCACGGCTCCGCGAAAGAAGCCGAAGGCCGACGCGGCCATGCGCTCATACTTGAGCTTGACGAGCGGCGGCAGGCGACCGCGCATGGAGTCATGGAGGATGTCGAGCGGCTGGTGTGGGCAGGCGGAGCGATCGAACGTGCAATGGGCGCTGCGGGCAAGCTGCTTGCGGGCACGAACGCCGAGGGCGTGGCGGTCGGCGCGGGTGAGGGTCTGATGAGACATGAAAGTTGATGGTAGCAGGGGTTCAGTTCATCTCGGTGAGGATCAGTCGCGGGAGGTATAGGATTTGCGAATGGGGATTTTCTCAAAGAGTGAAGATTTGCTGGCGAAGGCGGAAGCGAGCGCGGCGGCTGCTCCAAGCGGGCATGGCGCAGGTGGAACCGCGGTGACGCTGCATGGCCGCGATCTGACGCCGAACCGAAGGCGAAAATTGGAGCTCGACTGGGTGGAAGAAGTTCGGGTGAACACCAGCGCCGTCGAGCGGCGTGCAGCGACGATCCCGACGCGGCGTTCTGTCAAGAAGGATTGGCAGGCAGCATGGCTGCTCCGGGCAATCGCCTGCATGGACCTGACGACGCTGAGCGGCGACGACTCTGCCGAACGCGTGAAGCGGCTTTGCGCCAAAGCGCGGAGGCCGGTGCAGGATCATCTGGTCAAAGCGATGGGTATTGAGGAGTTGCACCTGACCGTCGGCGCGGTGTGTGTGTACCACGCGTTTGTGGAAACCGCGGTGAAGGCGCTTGACGGCTCGGGGATCCCGGTCGCGGCGGTGTCGACGGGCTTCCCTGCCGGGCTTAGCCCGCTCGAAACGCGGGTGGAGGAGATCAAGCGGTCGGTGGCGGCGGGGGCGAGCGAGATCGACATCGTCATCACGCGGGCGCACGTCTTCAACGGCGAGTGGAATGCGCTGTACGACGAAGTCGCGGCGTTCAAAGAGGCGTGCGGGCCGGCGCATATGAAAGCGATTCTGGGCACCGGCGACTTGCTGACGCTGCGCAACGTCGCCCGCGCAAGCTGGGTCGCGATGATGGCCGGCGCGGACTTCATCAAAACTTCGACCGGCAAAGAAGCCGTAAACGCGACGCTGCCGGTGAGCCTGGTGATGGTGCGGGCGATCCGCGAATACGCAGAGCGGACCGGGATGTCGGTAGGGTACAAGCCGGCGGGCGGCATCAAGACGGCGAAGCAGTCGCTGGACTGGTTGGCGTTGATGAAGGACGAGCTGGGCCGACCGTGGCTGGAGCCCAGCCTGTTCCGGTTTGGCGCGAGCTCAATGCTTGGCGATATCGAGCGGCAGTTGGAGCATTTCGTAACAGGACGATACTCGGCAACGAGCCGGCACCCTCTGGCGTAGGACCTTTACGCTGCTTTGCTGTAGCTGTTCAGATGAAGAGTCCCGGGGCTACAGCCCAGACCTATCCAGAAGCAAAAACAACGGCAACTGCACGTAGCACGGACACGTCACTCCAGTGACCCTGGACGAGCTCGACTCCCGGCGTCCTTCCACGACGCCGCCTTTTGCGTGTCGCGCACCAGCGCCCGCACCTGTTTGCCCTGGGCCAGCAGGCTTTTCGCTGCAGCTCCGCCGACGTGACCGGTGCTGCCTGTCATCAAGAACATCGGTGTTTTCCTTGGCATCTGTCATGCGGATAGCCGCGGCCCGGACGCAGTTTCTTGCGACGATGCTGATTTCGGCCGGCGGACGCGCCGTACAATAAATGTCTTCAGGCGGCGAGCTATGACGCGGCGTGTGTAGTTGAGGTGATGGGATGGCGAGCAGCATTGTGGAGAAGTTCAAAAGCATGGAATACGGTCCGGCACCGGAAGACGCGAGCGGCGTAATGCAGTGGCTGGATGCGCGCGGCAAGCGGTTTGGGCACTACATCGCCGGCGCCTGGACCGAGCTGGCGGGCGAGAGCTTCGAGACGCGCAATCCTGCGAACGGAGACGTGCTGGCGACCGTCGCAAACGGCAGCGAAGCCGACGTGGATCGGGCCGTGCAGGCTGCGCGCGCTGCCCTGCCCGGCTGGCAGGCGTTGGGTGGACATCAGCGGGCGCGCTACCTGTATGCGTTTGCGCGGCAGGTGCAGAAGCACTCCCGCAAGCTCGCCGTGCTGGAAACGCTGGACAACGGCAAGAGCATCCGTGAGTCGCGCGATATCGATATCCCGCTCGTAGCCCGGCACTTCTATCACCATGCCGGCTGGGCGCAGTTGCTCGAAGACGAGTTCCCCAACTCCGCGCCGGTCGGCGTCGTCGGGCAGATCATTCCGTGGAACTTTCCGCTGCTGATGTTCGCCTGGAAGGTGGCTCCGGCGCTCGCGGCGGGGTGTACGGTGGTAATCAAGCCGGCGGAGTTCACGCCGCTTTCCGCCATTGCGCTCGCCGAAATCGCCGCTGAAGTCGGCCTTCCGGCAGGGGTGCTGAACGTCGTCAACGGCGACGGGCGCACGGGCGCAGCGATCGTCGGGCATCCGGGCGTCGACAAGATCGCATTTACCGGATCGACCGAGGTGGGCCGCCTTATTCGCAAGGCGACGGCGGGCACGACCAAGAAGCTCTCACTGGAGCTTGGCGGTAAGTCGCCGTTCATCGTCTTCGACGACGCCGATCTCGACTCCGCCGTCGAAGGGCTGGTGGATGGGATCTGGTTCAACCAGGGGCAGGTGTGTTGCGCGGGGTCGCGGCTGCTGGTGCAGGAGCGCGTGGCCGAGCGGCTGTACAGCAAGATCCGGGTGCGCATGGAAACGCTGCGGGTGGGCTCGCCGCTCGACAAGGCCGTGGATATTGGTGCGATCGTCGATCAAGTGCAATACGACCGGATCAAGCGGCTCGTCGAGATGGGCGTAGCGGAAGGCGCGACCTGCTGGCAGCCGGACATTTCCATGCCGGAGCGGGGCTTGTTTCTGAAGCCGACACTGCTGACCGGCGTCGCTCCGGCGAGCACGGTGGCTCAGGAGGAAATTTTCGGGCCGGTGCTGGTGTCGATGACGTTCCGCACGCCGGCCGAGGCGGTCGAACTGGCCAACAACACGACGTACGGCCTGGCCGCATGCGTGTGGAGCGAGAATATCAACGTAGCGCTCGACGTAGCCGCGCAGGTGAAGGCGGGCGTGGTCTGGGTGAATGCGACGAACCTGTTCGACGCGGCGTGCGGCTTTGGGGGGTATCGCGAATCGGGCTACGGACGCGAAGGTGGGCGCGAAGGGATGCAGGAATACCTTGTGCCGGCGTGGCTGAAAGAGGAGCCTGCCGCCGCGCTGCCCGAGCCTATGCCAGGGTCGGAGTTCGGGCCTCCAGCAGAGCTTTCGGTCCCGGTCGGGGCGGTCATGGACTCCGGCTATGCGAGCAACGGGACCGAAGCGTCGGCCGTCGAGTTCGCGCTTCCGGGGCTGGCGGAAGTTCGGGATTCTGACCTGGTTGAGGATGAGCCGACGATCTGGCATGAGGCTCCTGCCGCAGCGAAGGCTGGTGCGGAGCCTGCTTATCCGTCTTTCGGCATCGACCGTACCGTGAAGCAGTACATCGGTGGCAAGCAGGCGCGGCCGGATTCGGGCTACAGCTTTCCGGTGTTTGGCCTGGACGGCAAGGTGGTCGGCGAGGCCCCGCTGGGGAGCCGCAAAGATATCCGCAACGCGGTAGAAGCGGCCCGCAGTGTCGCGGGCAAGTGGGCGCGCACAGCCGCGCATGGACGCGCACAGGTGCTGTACTTCATCGCGGAAAATCTAGCGCAGCGCCGGGAGGAAATTGTTGCGAAGCTGGCGGCGTTCGTAGGGCCGGAGCAGGCCGCCATCGAGTTCGACTACGGGATCGAACGGACGTTCAGCTATGCGGCCTGGTGCGATAAATATGAAGGCTCGATCCACAACCCACCGTTCCGCATGGTCACGCTGGCGATGAAGGAGCCCGTCGGCGTGGTGGGTGTGCTTTGCCCGGATGAAGCACCGCTGTTGAGCTTCCTGAGCCTCGTGTTGCCGGCCGTGGCGATGGGCAACACGGTGGTCGTGGTGCCGAGCGAACGCGCCGCCACGTTGATGGGCGAGCTATACCAGGTGTTCGACACGAGCGACCTGCCGGGCGGCGTGGTGAACATCGTGGCCGGCAAGCCGATCGAGCTAGGCAGGACACTGGCCGAGCACGATGACGTGGACGCAATGTGGAGCTTCCGCGACACGGCGGCAAGCACGATGTGCAAGCTGGGCAGCGTCGGCAACCTGAAGCAGGTGTGGACCAACGAAGGGCGATCCGTCGACTGGTTCGACCGCAAACAGGCGGAAGGACGCCTGTTTCTGCGGCACGCAACGCAGATCAAAAACATCTGGGTTCCATACGGGGAGTAGGGCGAATGGCGGAAACACCGATGTTGAACGCGCGTGAAGCGGCGCGGATGCTGGGCATCAGCTACCCAACCATCAAGCAGTGGATTCTGGCAGGCAAGCTGAAGACGGTGCCTACTCCGGGCGGGCATCATCGGCTTTCAGAGGCGGCGCTGAGGCCATTCCTGGCCAAGGACAAGCTGCGTCCGGAAACAGAGTCGCGGGAGCGCTACCGGCGTGTGTCAGGACGCAACCAACTTGTGGGCAAGGTAGCTGGCATCCGTGTGGAAGGCCTGTTTGCACAGGTGATCCTGACGGTGGGCGACCAACAGATTACCAGCATCATCACAGCCGACGCCGCCCGGGAGATGGGGCTCAAGAAAGGTCAAACGGCCGTCGCGCTGGTCAAGTCGACGGATGTGATGATCGAGCGGCTTGCGGATGCAGACTAACGGAGCCATGTGCTCCGTGGCACGCTGGCTTCGAATCGATTCGTATAGAATCGCAGGATGCAGTCCTTTAGGGTGAACAAGAAGTTGAGCGGCAAGGTGTGTCTGCCGGCCGCGTTGGGCGTAGCTGTAGCCATGTCCGGGGCCATGGGCGGCGGTGTGGCGCACGCGCAGGTGCTGGGCGAACTGAAAGGCCGCGTGACGGATGCGAGCGGAGCGGCGCTTCCCGGGGCGAAGGTGACCCTGACCCGCGCGGGCACGAAGGTATCGCTGCCTGTGGCGACCACTTCCGCTGGAGAATACGACTACACGCAGTTGACCTCGGGCGTATACAACCTCACGATCGAGCAGGCCGGGTTCACGCGGCTGGATCGCCAGGGCGTGACAGTGACCACGGGCGAAACGGTGTTGCTCGATCTGTCGCTGAAGGCAGGCAGCGCGGACCAGGTCGTGACGGTAGTGGGCGATGCGCCCCTGCTGCAGGCCGGCACCAGCGATATCGCGACGACGATCCCCGGCCGCGAGGTGATCGCGCTGCCACTGAACTCGCGCAATTTCATCCAACTGACACAGCTCGCTCCGGGCGTGTCACTGCCTCCGGGAACGGTGCTGCCACGCATCAACGGCGGCCGGCCGCGTACGAATGAGTACCTCTATGACGGTATCTCCGCGTTGCAGCCAGAGCCCGGGCAGGTGGCGTTCTTTCCGATCATCGACGGCATCGCCGAGTTCACGGTGGAGGCCAATAACGTGCCCGCCGAGTTTGGCCGCTTCAACGGTGGCGTCGTCAACGTGGCGACACGCTCCGGCACGAATGACCTTCATGGCAGCCTGTTTGAGTTTTTCCGCAACGAATACCTGAACTCCCGCAACTACTTCGCCACGGCAGGCACACGCAAGCCGGAGTACCGGCGCAACCTGTTCGGCGCCACGCTCGGCGCGCCCATCCGCAAAGACAAGCTCTTCGTTTTCGCCGACTACCAGGGCATCCTGCAACGCATCGGCGTCACTCGCACGTCCACCGTGCCGACGCTTGCGCAGCGCGCAGGAAACTTCGGCACGACGGCCATCTACAACCCCACCCGAACGACGATCGTCAACGGAGTGGTGACACGTCCGCAATTTCTCAACAACGTCATCAACGTGCCCTTCGATAGCGCCGCGCAGGCTGTGCTTGCCTATATCCCGTTGCCGACAAGCACCGCCAGCGCGAACAACTACGTCCGCACCGCGCCTGACGACGATCATCAGAATCAGTTCGACGTGCGTCTCGACGCCGCCCTCGGTTCTCACGACCGCGGTTTTGCGCGCTATACCTACTACCATGAAGTGGAGCAGCCTTCCACGCCGTTTCCCAATGGGTCCGGCGCGATCACCGGGTCGGTCGTCGGCACGGGCAACGTCACCAGTCTCGCCAACATCCTTGGCCAGCAGGTCGTGATCAACGAGACCCACACCTTCTCGTCTTCCCTGCTGAACGATTTCCGCATCGGCTACACACGTCGCGGCAACGCGCAGCTCGGGGAGCAGTTGGCGAGCTCACCCAGCACCGCTCTCGGCATCCCCGGCATTCCAACCAACGCTGCCTTCAACAACACGCTGCCGCTGTTTACCTTTACGGGGCTGCAGCAGGTTGGCTCGGGAACCGGCACGTCGTTGCACTACCAGACCGCGGTCGGCGAGTTGATCGACACCGTGGTGTTTACGCGCGGCGCGCATAATCTCAAGGCGGGTGTCGATTCGCGTCGATACGAACTGAACGCCATTGCACCGCCCAACCCTACCGGCTCCTTCGCGTTTACAACAACCGGCACAGACACCGTGAACGCTGCGGGTGCGTCGACCGGCGGTAACGCGTTTGCCAGTTTCCTGCTGGGGCAGGTGGATACGTTTCAGATCGACCTGCAACAGCGCACCATCCGCCCGCGCGACTATATACACGAGATCTTTGTGCAGGACGACTGGCGAGCCACACCGCGCCTGACCATCAACGCCGGCCTGCGCTGGTCGTTGGCCCTCGCGAGCACGGAAACGCACAATCAAGGGGCGATCTTCAATCTCGCGACGCAGCAGCTCGACTACCTTGGCGTCAACGGCTTTTCGCGTACGGCGCGACGCCTCCATTACGGCAATGTTGCGCCGCGATTCGGTTTCGCCTTTGCGGCTGACCCGAAGACAGTGATTCGTTCCGGTTTCGGCATCGTCTTTATCGACCAGAGCGGCATCACGACGCCGTTCACAACGCCGCAGTACCCCTTCATCCAGAGCATCCAGTCGCGTACCACGGACAGTTTGCAGTCTCCGTTCGCGCTTTCGAGCGGCCCCACCATCGCCCCGGTGGCGCTTACGCCTGCCGCCGGACTTGGCCAAAGCGTGTACACGGCCAACCACAACGCGGGCTCCGGCTATGTGGAGCAGTGGAACCTTGCCGTGCAGCGCGCGCTTTCGACCAACCTTTCCTTCGAGATCGCGTACGTCGGCTCACACGTCGTGCACGTCGGCATTCCGGACCAGAACCTGAACCAGCTTAGCGACGCGCAGATCGCCAGTGGGCTGGGCGGCGCGGCGGCCGCCAAGGCGCTTACCGGCACCGTGGCCAACCCGTATTATGGCAAAATCCCGACCACCAGCCAGCTTGGCGCGCTGCCCACCATCGGCGCCGGGCAATTGCTGAAGCCGTACCCGCAGTTCCAGAACGTAGCGTTCTACCGTAACAACACGGGCACGCAGAATTACAACGCGATCGAAGGCAAGATGGAAGCCCGCGTGGCGCGCGGCCTCACCGCGATTTTCGCGTACACGCATTCCCGCCTGCTCGACGATGCTTCAAGCGTGTTCTCGTCCACGGTGCTGTCCTCACCCACCAACGCGTCGCTCACGGGTGCAGACACTTACCGTCCGTACCTGGAGCGCGATGCCTCCACGGGTGACACGCCGAATGTATCCACGGCGGGCGTTGTGTACACGTTACCGGCGTTCAAAGGTCACGGCTTTCTGACGCCGATCCTTGGCGGCTGGTCAGCCAACGGCATCCTGAACGTGCAAAGCGGGGCTCCTGTGGTGATCACGCAAGGCACCAACACCAACGCGTTTGCCGGTGTCGCGACGGCCCGGCCTAATCTCGTGGCCGATCCACGCATCCCCGGCAGCCAGCGCAATGCGGCGCACTGGTTCAACAACTACAGCGCCACCGTGGCGACGAGCTACCAGGGCGGCATCAACGGCTCGGCGACGCCGGCAGCAGCTTTTGCGACCGCGCCACAGTTCACCTTTGGCAATGCGTCGCGTAATCCGGTGCGTGGACCGGCGTATCGCGACCTCGATCTGGCTCTGGTGAAATACACGAACTTGAGCGAGAAAACAACTTTGGAATTTCGCGCGGAACTGTTCGACGCGCTGAACACCCCAGGGCTCGGGCAGCCGAACGGCGCGCAGGGAACGGCGGCGTTCGGCACCATTACGACCACGACGACCGATCCCCGCGTGGCGCAGTTCGCGTTGCGCCTGCGACGCTGATTGGGGAAACCAAGGCTGGGCCGATACGATTCAGTCGCATCGGCCGTTTCGCTTCCGACGGACGCTCTGGCCGCAGGGCGCAGGAATTGCTGAGGCTTTTACAACTTGAACGGCCTGAGTCGCACCCTATAGGGGGCGATGCTGCTTCTCCGGTCTCGCTCGCCGCTCGGCCGACTGTGACCGAAACCTTGTTGTAGAAAGTAAGAACGACATGCCCGACACGACGACCCTTGTCTGCCTCTTTCACCACGAAGGTGTCGCGCAAGCCGCGCTCGCCGAACTGCAGGAGGCGGGCATCCCTGCCGCCGCCGTGACGACCCTGGGTGGAAATCGGCCCAAGGAACAGAGTTTCGCCGCTTCGCTTGAGTCCTTTGGGGTGCCGTCACGCGATCAGCAGCATATTGTGGACGGCCTCGCGGACGGCGGCATCGTCATCGCCGTTTCCACCATCAGCGAGCATGAGGATGTGGTCGAAAGCATCTTCCAGAAGCACCGGGCGAAAAAGATCGACGAACGCGACCGGGAAATCTCCATCGGTAGGAGCGCGGCGGAAGAAGCTGCGGCCGCACTGCTCATGGAAAAGCTGTCTGCTGCTAAAAAACTTACGCCGGCGCAAGCGCCAGCAGCAGTCGCGCCGACGCACTCGGAAATACCGCGGGACTCAAAGGCTCTCGGCGATGTGCGAACATTACGAATGTTTCGCTCAAGCTTGCTTTCGGAACCGGACGCTTCGGCAGACTGAGCGCTTCTTCAGGAATCGTTTTGCGCGTCAAATTCGCAGCAGTCGCCGAAGACTCAGTTAAGCAGGTACCGGATCGATAGTGGACTGTCGAAGCAATTCATCCGCACCGCGTGCCTTCAAAGTGGCAGCGACTCGATGGCCGAACTCCTCGGCGGAAATACCGACTGGAGCGGACTCCGCTACGTAGACCACTGCGTCACCATCCGCGGCGGCAACCTGCGCGTGCAAGTGCCAATGTTCGTCCACGTGGTGGCAGAAAGCTCCTAACGGAAGTTGACAACCGCCGCCCAACGCGGCAAGAACCGAGCGTTCCGCCTGCGTTGAAAACTCTGTGGCGGCGTGATTGAGCTGACGTATAGCGGAGAACAGTGACACGTCCCCGTCAAGCGCGTGCGCCGGGCTGCGGGTCTCGAGCGCGAGCGCTCCCTGGCCAGGTGCCGGGGTCAATTCGTCGACAGCAAATCGCTGGTGGACGGACTCAGCGCGACCGATGCGGTCGAGCCCGGCGGCGGCCAGCACGAGCGCATCGGCCTGCCCTTCCGCCCATTTGCGCAGGCGGGTGTCGATATTGCCGCGCATCTCTACAAACTCGATATCCGGCCGCAAAGCGAGGATCATTGCCTTACGGCGGGGGCTTGTCGTGGCCACGGTGCTATGCAGTGGCAGCATGTGAAGCCCCCAGAACTGCTCGCAAACGAACGCATCGCGAGCGTCCGCGCGTACGGGAACCGCGGCGATGGCGAAGCGGCGATCAAGCGTGGTTGGCAGGTCTTTGAGAGAGTGGACGGCCAGATCGATGCGCCGGTCGAGCAGAGCGTCTTCAATCTCCTTGATAAAGATGCCCTTGGCGTCGAGAGGAGAACCGTCGGCAAAGGTTGCCGGCGCCACAAACGCAGGGTCCTGCATACGATCGCCGATGGTGCGAATCACTTCGATTTCAACAGCGTGTCCCGTCGCGCGCAGCTGTGCGGCGACGTAATTGGATTGCCAAAGCGCAAGCTGTGAGCCGCGCGAGCCGATGCGAATGGGAGTCGTCATGGTCGTTCGAGGGTACTCCGGTTAGCGGGAAGGAGCTTGCAGCGGAAGGGTGTCGGCGGCGGCAAGAACGGCAGACGACTGATCGGCTGTCAGAGATTTCGCCTTGACCTGCTTGGCTTCTTCTTCGCCGCGCTTCATGTGCTGCAGGGTGGTGACCTTTACCTTGTGAGCCAAGGCCACTTCCGATTGCGCGACGACAAGTAGATTATGCG
The DNA here is from genome assembly GCA_937871785.1 of uncultured Granulicella sp. Lineage (GTDB taxonomy): Bacteria > Acidobacteriota > Terriglobia > Terriglobales > Acidobacteriaceae > Granulicella. The sequence continues at coordinate 11,153 of CALMON010000241.1, read as the reverse complement.
CAGTTTTCGGGTTGGCTGCAGCACCGTTGCCGTTGCGCTCGGCGATCGCGGCCATGAAGAACATGGTGCAGGCGACGTTGTGCTCGGATGCGCGCGAGCGGTCGAAGCCAAAGGTGGCGAACTCGATGCTGGGAACGCCATGGGTACCGGCCGCGAGCGAAGCGGGAACATGGCCGCCGTCGATTTGCGTGGCGAGTGAGTTCAGCATGGCGCAACGCGCCGTCCAGGCGGCGTTATCTTCCGGCATCTGGGCGTGGGCGGCGGCAGCAGAAAACGACAGGGCTGCAAAGGCGAGCGCGTACGACAACCATTTCCGTGTCATGCGCGTTGAGATGCGGGGGGATGCCGGAGGGATGTGAGGTCGTCTTTCCTTTCGGCGCCGTGCTTTACCGAAGAAGAGGAAGGTCCGCCGCCGCGCCGACGTAGCGAGCGGAGAACCCGGCATGTACCGGGTCTCCACTTCGCCGTTCTACAAGGATTTAGGTGGGTCGAAAGCGCTTACCGCTTTTTGTTGCGAGTGGCGTCAGCCATCTGCACGGGAGCGGCGTTGCTCAGCGAGAGCGGCATGGTTTGCGCCGCGTCGAGGGCGGCAATCGCTTCGTTGCTCGTGACGGCCGAGGCACGCATCAGCGTGAACTTGAGGCCGGTCCAGGTCATGTGGTCGGACATGGAAAGCGAACCGCCGTGGAGCAGCTTGACTTCAGACGCGGCGAGAGTGGACGCGGTGTCGGCGGCAGACGCGTCAGTTTTGCCGCCGTTGCCTGCGCGGTCGGCGATCGCGGACAAGTAGAACAGGGTGCAGGCCACGGTGTGGTTGCCGTCGTTCGAAGCTTCCGCGGCGAGCGAGAGAAACTTGGCTCCGCCGACGCCACGGGTTGCGGCCACAAGAGAAGCAGGAGTGGCGCCCTTGTTGATGTCGGCGGCGGAGGCAGCCAGGAGATTGCAGCGGGTCTTCCAGACAGGGTTGTCGACGGGGAGCTGCGCGTGCGCGGCAACAACGGTGCCGGCAGCAACGGCCAACGTGGCAAGAGAGCGGAGGAAGCGGGTGGGCATGCGGTCAGAGTACATACTATCTCCTGGTGTTGAAATGCATCGGTTGTGTTCCCAGATCGCGTGAAAGTTGTAGCTTTTCGAGGCTCCGCCGATAGGCTGGCCGCGATGCGTTTTCTGGACCGGTGAGGAGCGAGAACTTTGCGAGTTCGCTCCCTTGCTGAACCTTCAAGTGCTACAAAGAAAGCGCCGTTCAGCACTGCTATAGGCGGGCAGAATCGCCGCCAGGAGTACAGCCGACCCGCATATACCGATAGCCAAGCCCGTCTCTGGCATACGCTCAGAGCAAGCTGACTCGGGGTATTGGGTCTATTGACTAGAAGTCTACCGGGTTTGCGTCAGATTTGACGAACGGATTTCAGACGATTTGCTGAAAGTGTCCCTGGCCCGCGGAAGACTCTACTTGCGCTTCGCTTCTTCAGGTTCCGCCGGCGCGGTGCGAAGGGCGGCGAGCTGCGGGTGCAGCAGCTTGGCAGTGAGCGACCGAGTCAGCGCGTCGACGGCGGCCTGTTGGGCGGGGGTGAGCGGCTCGGCGGCCAGGCGGGCGGCCGTCCTGGCGAGTTCGCCCTGGCGCAGAGCTTCAGCCGAAAGCTGAAGCTCCTTGATGGCCTCAATCGCCGGCGCGGAGGCGCGGCGCTGCTGGTAGCGGTCCACCTCGGACGCGACGATGGACTCGGCTGCCGCAGCTTCCTTGCCGCGGGAGCGCTGGTTCTGCTGAGCGGATTGTTGCAGATCGTCAATGTCGTAGACAAAGCAGCCTTCGAGCTCGTTGATACCAGGAGCGACGTCGCGCGGGACGGCGATGTCGATGAAGAAAACCGGCCGGTTGCGACGGCGCTGCAAGAGCGCGCGGGCGGCGGCGACGGTGAACACGTGGTCGTCGCCTGTGGCCGTCGCGCCGGTCGAGGTGATCACGATATCGGCACGGTGCGCTTCGGCGTGAAGTTGCGCAAACGGGATAACGCCGGTGGTGATGGCCGGGGTGCGGAGCGAGTCGGCGATGGCCTGCGCGCGGGCTTCGGTGCGGTTCGAGACCAGGAGCGTTGTAGCCCCTTGCGCGATGAGGTGGCGCGCAGCGAGGTCGGCCATTTTGCCCGCGCCGACAATCAGGACGGACTTGCCGGCGAGCGAACCGAAAATTTTGCGGGCCAGATCGACCGCGACCGACGCAATGGACACCGAGGAAGCGCCGATTTCGGTTTCCGAGCGGACGCGTTTGGCGACCGAGAAAGCCCGCTGCAGCAGGGGATCGAGCGTGGACGGCAGCGAGTCGGTGGAGCGGACCGCGCCGACCTCGCGCGCCACGTTCCAGGACTCTTTGACCTGGCCGAGAATTTGCGGCTCGCCGACGACCATCGAGTCGAGCGAACTTGCCACGCGGAACAGGTGGCGAACGGCTTCCCCTTCACGAAACTGGTAGAGGTGCGGCGCGAGCGAGGCCGGGGCGAGCGCGAAATAATCGTGCAGAAAACGGCTGAGCGCGGCGGGGCTTCCCTGCCCGGCGGCTTCGCCTGCCTCATCCTGATTGACGAGGAACTCGACGCGATTGCAGGTGGACAGGATCATCGCTTCGCGGATGCCGGGCTGGTGGGCGAGAGTGCGGGTCGCGTCCGCCAGCCGGGCGCTCGAGATCGCCAGGCGCTCCCGTACGTCCACCGGCGCGGTAGTGTGGTTGACGCCGAGCAGCAGAAGCGACCCCGGCTTGAGGGCAAGCGCGCTCATGGGGCCGTGAACCTGTGGACGGCGGAAAGCTGGTTCGCCGACCAGACGGCAAGCACCAGGAAAAAGGCGAAGCTGGACAGGTAAACGGCGCGGCGGCCGCGCAGGCCCGAGTGCTGACGGATGTAGATCATCAGCGTGTAGGCGACCCACATGGCGAGCGACAACAACACCTTAGGGTCGCGGAAGAAGGCCGGGCCGGCGGTCTCAAGCGCCACCACTGAGCCGATCAGAAGGCCGGCGGTCATGCAGGGCAGGCCGAATAACAGCGACTTGAGGGCGATCTGGTCGATGGTTTCAAGCGGTGGCAGCGCGCCACGACGGGGCAGGCTGAACTTCAGCTTGAGGCGGCGCTCCTGGACGAGGTACAGCACGCTCGCGAGCAGCGACGTCAGCAGCGCGGCGTACGCGGCCAATAGCAGGGCGACGTGGAGAACGATCCAGATGGGACCGACAAGCGGATACGCCAGCGTCTCATGCCCGGCGCGAAACGCCGGCACCAGCGTGAGCAGCACAGTGACCGGCAGCAGAAAAATACCGAACGCGACCGTCCTGTAGCGCGCAGCCAGCACGATAAAGGCCCCGGCGAGAAGCAGGGCCAGCCAGGAGAGCGTTTCGTGTGTGTCAACGGGAAGAGCACGGTGGGCGGCGAGAAGGGTTTCCGCGATGGACACGAAGTGGAATACGAAACCGAGCGTCGCCGCCGGGAGCGCGATGTGCCGCCAGCGTGGCCTGCTGTAGAGCGCCGCCGGCAGCACCGCAAACGCGGCCACGCCGTACAGAAGAACCGCGACTCGGAGCCAGAGGAGAGACATGGGGGATCGTCGACGCCGTTACACCCGGCAAAGACCAGTATATGTTCTCGGGTCGGCAATGTGTATCGCTCACGCACGGCGTTATCGACCGGACGCAGCAACCATCTCGTGGGTTGCGTGGTAAAAATGTATGGATTGTCTACTTTTTTTTCGGAGATGGTGAACATGAATAAGGGAACGCTCGTGCTCGGCGCAACGGCTACTCTCGCGGTTTTCGCGGGATTACTTCCAATAAACGGCGCAGCGCAGACCGCTCCGGCGACGGCGGCCCCGGCTTTGACAACTACGGCTGCTCCGACGTCGGACCGCTTCACAGTTCCTTCGACAGTCTCCCCCGAGGCAGCAGCACAGTTGAACAAGCTGTACGGAAGGCTTTCCCACGCGCCCAGGCGGCAACGCCCGCAGACCCAGGAAGACTGGGACAAGGCCAATGCCCAGCTCACAAGGATTGCCGAGCCCACCTCCACCGCGACCGCGGACGCCTTGCACGTGACGCGTACCGAAGACCACCTGGGCGGCGTGCCGGTGCTGCGCATCCGTCCTGCCGGATACAAGCCGGGCGGGCCGGTGCTGCTGTATATGCACGGCGGCGCGTTCACCTTTCTTTCTGCCGGAACCAGCCTGGCGATCCCGGCGCTTCTAAGCACAGCCACCGGGGATGAGGTCATTTCGATCGATTACACGCTGGCGCCGCGGGCCGACTGGCACATGACAACCGATCAGGTACTGGCGGTTTGGAAGGCCGTCCTCGCGACGGGGATCAAGCCGGGCAACATTGGCATGATGGGCGACTCCGCAGGCGGAAACTTGGCTGCGGCGTCCGTGCTGAAAATGCGCGACCAGCACCTGCCTCTGCCGGGGGCCCTCTACCTAATTTCACCGGGCGCGGACCAGTCGGGCGCTGGCGACACCTACACCACGCTGGCAGCGGCCGACCCGATTCTATCCACCGAAACCACTTCCTGGAGCGCGGACGCGTACGCCGCGGTTGCCGATCAGAAGAATCCCTACGTTTCCCCGGTATATGGTGACTATTCGCTCGCTTTCCCGCCGACGCTGCTCCAGGTAGGCACCCGGGAGCATCTGCTGAGCAGCTCCGTACGCGAATATCAGGCAATCCGCAGCGGCGGGCATGAGGCGGTGCTCGACGTATACGAAGGCATGCCGCACGTCTGGTTGAGCCTGATCCCGCAGGCACCGGAAACGAAAACCGCGGTCAAGCGGGCGAGCGACTTTTTTGCGCTGCACCTGAAGTAAAGCGGTTCCATCCGAATGACCCGCGTGGCGATCCCGTTCAGTGCGGGTCGCCCGCCGCGAGGCTCTGGTCGAAGTACGACTGGAGCCTCCCTTCGATCAGCGAGAGCGGCAGAAGAAACGGCTTGTCAATGATCTCGACCGTAAGCTGACCGGCGGCGTGCGTGTATTTCGCCGTAACCCCGTCCTTTGAAAGCGTGCCGGACGGCCCGGTAAGCACGATGCCGTTGGCGCGGAGGCGGATGGATACTGTGGCGAACTGCGCGTCGGACATGGCGACCTGAATCATGCGGCCAGTCTAGTACAGATCGGCGCGCAAGTGGCGGACCAGTGGCCTGCGATATTCTGAAAGCCGCCCTCGTGACCGAAACCGACGCCATACCGGATGCCCTGCCCATCGTAGACGCCTTGCCTGCCGGCTTGGACCTTGTGGCCGCGACCGAGGCCGCGCGACGGCGATCGGCGCTGGCAGCCAAGGATGAGTCGAGCCAGACGCCCGTGATGCGGCAGTATTTCGCCGCCAAGGCGCAGCACCCCGACTGCCTGATGTTCTGCCGCATTGGCGACTTCTACGAGCTTTTCTATGAGGATGCGATCCTCGCCAGCCGTGAGCTGCAGTTGACCCTGACCGCTCGCGACAAGGCCAAGCAGCAGCCGATGTGCGGGGTGCCCTACCACTCCGCGGCGGTGTATTTGCAGCGGCTGCTGCGCAAAGGCTACAAGATCGCCTTGTGCGAGCAGATGGAAGACCCCAAGGCCACCAAAACCATTGTGCGCCGCGAAGTGACGCGCGTGCTGACGCCCGGCACGGCGCTTGACCAGACCCTGGGCGCCGGGGAAAGCCAGTGGCTGGCAAGCGTGGCGGCGGTGGGCACGGGCGCGAACGCGTGTGTGGGGGTGGCGTCGATCGACTTGTCCACCGGGGACTTTCGCGCAACAGAATTCATAGGCCCGGCGTCCTGGGCGCTCGCGCTCGATGAGATGGCACGCATCGCTCCTGCCGAGCTGATGTATGCCGTAGGCAACGGGAGCTTCGGTGACCCGAAACAAACTTCGCTACCGGCCGCCGCCGCGGAAGAGCCGCGAGACGGTGGCACGCTGGACGGCGTGCGTACGCGAACGCCGACCGAGGATTGGGTGTTTACACCCGACTATGCGCTTCCCCTGCTGCGGCAGCAATTGCGGGTTCACTCGCTCGACGGCATGGGCATGGCCGGGCACGATGCCGCGGGCGTCGCTGCCGGGGCGATCGTGCACTACCTGCGCGCGACCAAGCAGGGCGCGCTCGAGCACCTGGACACGCTGCGCTTCTACGAGCAGCGCGATTGCCTGGAGCTCGACGCCGTGAGCGTGCGCAACCTGGAGCTGGTAGAGCCACTGTTTTCAAGCGAAGGCCCCGCAACCACGCTGCTGTGGACGCTTGATGCCTGCTGCACCCCCATGGGCAAGCGCCTGCTGCGGGCGCAGTTGCTGCGGCCGATGCAGGGGCTCGGGGCGATCGAAGCTCGCTTGGAGGCGGTTGCCCTCGCGGCTGGCGACCTGCGCCGGCGCGAAGGCGTGCGGCGCGCGATGGACGGCGTTCTGGACCTTGAACGGCTGCTTGGCCGCGTCGCGCTGGACTCCGCCGGGCCGCGCGAGGTGGTGTCGCTTGGTGCCACGCTGGGTCGGCTTCCAGGGCTGCGGACAGCCGCCGGGGAGCTTGCCGACAGCAACGGAGCGGGCCGCTGGGGCGGGCTGTGCGCCGGGTTCGACACGCTGGCCGACCTCCACGAGATGATCGCGCGGACACTGGTCGACGAGCCTCCCGTGACGCTCGGGGATGGCGGCGCCATTCGCGAGGGGGTCGATGCGGAGCTCGACGAGCTACGCGGGCTTTCCACCACGGGGCGGCAGAAAATTGCGGCGATTGAAGAACGTGAGCGCACGCGGACCGGCATCGGCTCGCTCAAAGTGCGGTTCAACTCGGTCTTCGGCTACTACCTTGAAGTGACGAAAGCAAATGCCAAGTCCGTACCCGCGGACTACGAGCGCAAGCAGACGTTGGTCAACGCCGAGCGCTTTACGACGCCCGAGCTGAAGGAGCTGGAAAGCCGCATCCTGACCGCGCAGGAGCGCTCCGGCGAGATCGAGCGAAAGATTTTTTCCGAACTGCGGCGGCACTTGCTGATTGCCGCCGGACGGGTGCGGGCCACCGCCCGCTGTGTCGCGGAAATCGACCTGCTGGCGTGTTTTGCGCAGGTCGCGGCGTCGCGCGGCTGGACCAAACCGGTGGTGGACGCGAGCGGCGTGCTGGAGTTTGCCGGAGCCCGGCACCCGGTGGTGGAACGGCGGCTCGAAGAAAGCGGCGGCGGACGGTTTGTGCCGAACTCGCTGCATCTTTGCGCGGGGGGGTCTGGAAACGACAGCGAAACAGGGGTGAACGAAGCATCGCCTTCTACACCGGATTGTGGCCCGTCGCTGCTGCTGATAACAGGGCCGAACATGGGCGGCAAAAGCACCTATCTGCGGCAGGCCGCGCTGCTGGTCGTGCTGGCGCAGTGCGGGTCGTTTGTGCCGGCGGAGCGCATGCGGCTGGGGCTGGTCGACCGCATCTACACGCGCATCGGCGCGAGCGACAACGTGGCGCGCGGACGCTCGACGTTTATGGTCGAAATGACCGAAACAGCCGCCATTCTGAACACCGCGACCTCGCGCTCGCTGGTGCTGCTGGACGAAATGGGCCGAGGCACGGCGACCTACGACGGCCTTTCGCTGGCTTGGGCGACAGTAGAGCATCTGCATGACGCCGTGGGCGCGCGGACCTTGTTTGCGACGCACTACCATGAGCTGACGCTGCTGGCCGACCGGCTGGCGAGGCTCAAAAACGTGCGCGTCACGGTGCGGGAAAGCGCTGGAGGCATCGTCTTTTTGCACACCGTCGAGGCCGGCGCGGCGAACAAGAGCTATGGCATCGAGGTCGCCCGGCTGGCGGGGCTGCCGGCCCGGGTGATCGGCCGCGCGCGCGAAGTGCTGAAGGTGCATGAGCGCGCCGAGTCGCAGCAGGTGCGCGAAGCGGTGCCGTCGGCGCAGCGCGCGCCACAGTTGCAGATGACGATGTTTACGCCGTTGTCGCAGCGAATCGTTGACCGCATTGAGGAGACCGACGTCGATGGGCTGACGCCGCGGGAAGCGCTCGCGCTCATCGCAGAGTTGCAGCGCGAGCTGCGCGGCGGTGGCGCGTGAAGAAGATTAGAGGGTCCGGGACCCTGAGTGCAGGCAGAGCCATGCTGGTCGCTGGCGTGATGAGCGGCACTTCGGCCGATGGCGTCGACGTGGCCATCTGCCGCGTGTCTTCAGCCCTGGATGAGGGCGGTCCGCCGCGCGTAAAGGTATTGGCGCATCGCGCGTTTCCGTATGCGCCGGAGATACGCGCGGCTGTGCTAGCGGCAATGGATGCGAAGCGAACCAGCGCAGCGGAGATGGCCAGGCTGAACTGGAGGCTGGGCGAGGTGTATGCCGAATGCGTCGCTGCTACTTGCGCTGAGCTGAAGATCGAGATCGCGCTGGTTGCCTGCCACGGGCAGACGATCTACCATCAGGCGGTCGCCGCGCCTTACCTCGGCGTCGGGATGCGGGCGACGTGGCAAACCGGAGAGGCTTCGGTGATTGCCGAGCGCCTAAGGGTGCCGGTGGTGAGTGACTTCCGGCCAGCCGATCTCGCCGCCGGCGGGCAAGGCGCGCCTCTGGTGCCAATGCTCGACTTTTGCCTGTTTCGCCACGCGACAAAAAACCGCGTGCTGCTGAACCTGGGCGGCATCGCCAACGTGACGGCGCTGCCCGCAGGGTGCGACGTGAGCGGCGTGCTGGCGTTCGACACCGGGCCGGCCAACATGGTCATGGACGCTGCGATGGGGGCGCTGTACGGACGCGCCTACGACGCCGGGGGAGCCGTCGCCGCGCAAGGCAAGGTGCTGTTGCCGGCGCTCACAAAGCTTCTGCAAGGTAAGTACATCTCCGCACCGCCGCCGAAATCCTGCGGCCGCGAAGAGTTCGGTGCAGCCTTTACAGCGCGCTTCGTGCAGGCGTGCAAGCTCGACGGCGCGCGACGGCAGGACGTGATCGCCACGGCGACCGCTTTCACGGCGGCGACCGTTCGCGACGCGTACGCTCGCTTCTGCTGGCCGCACCTCGGCCAACGCGCTCCGCTGGCCCGGGCAACCGAGATGTTTGTGGCGGGCGGCGGCGCTCGCAACGCCACGCTGATGGCAATGCTCACGGCAGATTTCGCCGCGCTCGGCGTCCGCGTAAAGCCAATGGAAGCGGCGGGGCTGGCGGCAGAAGCGAAGGAGGCGGCGGCGTTCGCGCTGCTGGGCTGGCTGACGTGGCATGGGCTGCCCGGGAACGTGCCGAGCGCCACGGGGGCGAAACGGGCCGTGGTGCTGGGGAAGGTGACGCATGGCTGACGCTGGCATCTCCCTTTGGCTGCAAACCTGGTACAAAACCCAATGCGACGGCGAACGGGAGCACCAGTATGGCGTGCGGATCGATACGCTCGACAATCCCGGCTGGTCCGTAAAGATGCAGTTGCGGCTCACCCATTTCGCGTCTTCCCCTGAGCGCGAAATTCGCAAAGAACGTGCAAAAAACCAGTGGATCGTCTGCCGCAACCTCAATCAGCGGTTTGAACGCTTCGGTGACGCGCAGAAGCTCACGACCATTCTGCAGACATTCCGTCAATGGATCGAGACCGTTCCATGAGGGGCCGCTCTGCACGCTGTGCTTCGATTGCGCTTGGGTTGGGTGTGCTTGTCGCGAGCGGCTGCCACTCACGCGCTACGGATAGCCACACGCTCCAGTTCATTATCGAGTCCTCGCCAAACAATCTCGACCTGCGCCAGGGCACCGACGCGCAGTCCGAGCGCGTGGGCGCGACGATCTACGACGCGCTGGTCGTCAAGGACGACCACTTCAACCTGCAGCCCTGGCTGGCGGCAAGCTGGGAGCGGCCCGATCCGCTGACCTGGGTGTTCCACCTGCGCGATGGGGTGCGCTTCCACGATGGCAAGCTAATGGGTGCCGAAGACGTCGCCTGGTCGATCCGCAGCATGATCGACGGCTCCCTGGTAACGGCCAAAGGTGGTTCGCTGGGCTCCATTGCCCGTGTCGACGTGCGTGACCCGCTGACGATCGTGGTGCGGCTGAAGCGGCCCGACAATGCCCTGCTTTTCAACCTGAGCGACGGGCTGTTCGGCGTCGTGGAACGCGGCGCGGGCAAGGACGAGGGCCTCCACCCGGTGGGTACCGGACCGTTCAAATTCGTAAGTCAGGTGCAGGACAAGGAAGTCGTTGTCGAGAGAAACGAGGCGTACTGGGCAGGCGCTCCGAAGATTGGACGCGTCCGCTTTGGGGTGTCGCCGGACACCATCACGAGTGCGCTGGAGTTGAAGAAGGGCTCGGGCGACGTGGCTTCGAACGTGCTTACCTACGACATGGTGCATGCGCTGCGGGCGCAGCCGAACCTGCGCGTCGAGGTCGGGCCGGGGTCAGCGGTGCTCTACGCGAACTTCAACGTGAACGACCCGGCCCTGCGCGACAAGCGCGTGCGCCAGGCGATTGCGTGGGCCATGGACGGGCCCCCGCTGATTGCAGCGCTGTGGCGCGGCGAAGCCGAGCCCGCTGCGACCCTGCTGCCCACCGGCCACTGGGCAGCAGCAACAAACGCCGAATTGCCGCAGTATCCGCATGACGTCGCGCGCGCGGTGCGGCTGCTCGACGCGGCCGGCCTCAAGCCCGATGCGCATGGCGTTCGGCTGCGAGTGACATTGAAAACTTCGACCGACGAAACGACGCGGCTGCTCGCGCAGGCTCTGCAGGATCAACTTCGCGCGGCGGGCATCGAGCTAACGATCCGCTCCACCGAGTTCGGCACATTCTACGCGGACATCACGCACGGCGCGTTCCAAATGTACATCCTGCGCTGGATCGGGTCGAATGAGGACCCGGACATTTTCAGCTACTCCTACGCCACGTTGCGCTTTCCGCCCAAGGGCGGGAATCGCGGGCACTACTCGAACCCGCGCGTGGACGCGCTGCTGGCGGCGGCGGCGGCGGAACCGCTGCCCGACGCCCGACGGCGCGAGTACGTTGAGGTGCAGCAGATTCTTGCAGACGACCTGCCCGGCATTCCGCTCTGGTATCCGGATAACGTGCTGGTGCATTCGGCGCGGCTGCGGCATGTCGCTCCCGATCCGGGAGGGTCGTTCAGCTTTCTTCGGACCGCCGAGTTGGAGTGAGGCGACTGCGGGTCATGGGGGCAAAGAGTCAAGGGGGCAAAGG
>CALMON010000240.1 GCA_937871785.1 uncultured Granulicella sp. | reverse complement strand
GTCCCGTGTACCCCATGGTGCTGCGCCTCTACTCGCTGGGCTACCTGGACACGATTTTTCTCAGCATGAGACCGTACACCACGCGCAGCCTGCTCCACGCTCTGCAGAAAACGCAGCCGGACGTCATGGCCGAAGGCAACGAGGAAGCACAGCAGATTTTCGCGCGCCTGATGACGATCCTGTCGCCCGAAGTGGTGGCGAAGAACTTTAACCGCGGCCGCGTGTACGGCGTGGGCGAGGTGTACACGCGGCTGCTCGGCATCAGCGGAACGACGTTGAACGATAGCTACCATCTCGGCCAGACGATCTTCAACGACTACGGCCGGCCCTACGCGGGTGGCTTCAACAACATCACAGGGGCGTCCTCCACCAACGAGTGGGGCCGCTTTTCGCTGTACGTGCGCGGCGAGTACCAGCATTCGCCCTCGTTTGCCGGCTACTCTCTGGCGCTGGCCCAGCAGCTTTCCGCCCTCGACGGCATCCCCTTTAACGCGCCGAACAGCATGCAGGCCACCCTTCCGTACGGCAAGTACACGCTTGGGCAAGACACGTTCGCTCTCCAGGAAGCGAACCTGTCGTTCCACACCGCGGGGCATGAGATTTCGTTCGGCAAGTCGGACGCCTGGCTGGGGCCGGGCTACGGCGCCGGCCAGGCGTGGAGCAACAACGCGCAGGATATCTACTCCTTCCGCGTCAACCGTGTGGAGCCGCTGCACATTCCGTACCTTTCGGCCCTGCTTGGACCGGTGCGCTACGACTTCTTTGTCGGCAGCCTCAAGGGCCACACCTTTGTGAACGACCCCTGGGTGCACTCGGAAATGTTCTCCTTCGCGCCCACGGCGAACTTTCAGTTCGGTTTCCAGCGCACGGTCATCTGGGGCGGCAAGGCGCACGAGCCGATCACGGTCCATACGTTTCTGCGCAGCTTTTTCAGCTACTCGGACACCACGGCTGCTGAAAAGAATAGCGCTCTCGATCCCGGAGCCCGCTTTTCCGCGTTCAATTTTTCATGGCGACTTCCGTTCCTGCACCACTACGTCACGCTGTACACAGACTCCGAAACGCATGACGATGTGTTTCCCATCAGTGCGCCGCGCCGCGCCGCGTACCGCCCGGGCGTGTACCTGTCGCAGTTTCCGCACCTTCCCCGGCTCGATCTGCGGGTAGAAGGTACGTCGACCGACGGCTCCACGCTGCGCAGCCTGAACGGCGTGTCGAACTACTTCGAGTCCATTCAGAAACAGGGCTACACGAACAAGGGCTTTATCATGGGCGACTGGATTGGCCGGGAAGCCAAAGGTGGCCAGGCCTGGCTGACGTACCATCTTTCCGCGGAAGACTGGGTGCAGCTTTCCTACCTGCACAAAAAGCAGCCGCAGGATTTTATCGCGTCCGGAACGTCGCAGAGCCAATTCAAGGTGGATGTCGTAAAGCGCCTGCCGCACGGTGTGCTGTTGGACGCGTGGTACCAGTACGAAAGCTGGACCGCCCCGATCTACCAGGCCGGCAAGCATTCCACGAACTCGGTTGCGGCGCAGTTTACGTATTACCCGAAGCTGCATGTTTCGCCGACGGTCAAGTAGCCGAACGCAGGCAGGGCTTGGGATTCACCCGGACCTGCCTGCGTTTCAAGCGTCGACCCGCTCTTACGCGGCGGTGCTCTGCCTACCGTTTTTCTCTCGCGCGACACATGCCTTGAAGTAGTCGAGCGACTTTTCGAGCCCTTCACGCAGCATCACCTTCGGCTCCCAGCCCAGCAGCCGGCGGGCCTTGGTAATGTCCGGCTTGCGCTGCTTGGGGTCGTCCTGCGGCAGGGGCTGGAAGAGGATGTCGCCCTCCACGCCGATCAGCTTTTGTACTTCGCGGGCGCACTCCAGAATCGTCCATTCCACGGGGTTGCCGATGTTGGTCGGCTCGTGCTCGTCCGTTTTCGAAAGGCGCACGATGCCGTCGATCAGGTCAGAGCAGTAGCAGAAGCTGCGCGTCTGCGAGCCATTGCCGTACACCGTCAGCGGTTCGCCGCGCAGGGCCTGCATCATCAGGTTGGAGATGACGCGGCCATCGTTGGCCTGCAGGCGCGGGCCGTAGGTGTTGAAGATCCGCACCAGATGCGTGTTGACGCGGTGGTAGCGATGGTAGGCGGCGACGGCGGCCTCGGAAAAACGCTTGGCTTCGTCATAGACCGAGCGCGGGCCCACCGGGTTGACGTTGCCCCAATAGCTTTCTACCTGGGGATGCACTTCGGGGTCGCCGTAGCACTCGCTGGTGGAGGCATGCAGATACGACGCGCCATACTTTTTCGCGATTTCGAGCGTGTTCAGCGTGCCGGCCGAGCCTACCAGCAGCGTTTCGATGCCCAGCCGCATGTAGTCGACCGGGCTCGCCGGTGACGCGAAGTTGAACACGCCGTGCACCGCCCCGATGTCGAACGGTTTGCAAATGTCGAGTTCTTCGAAGCGGAAACGCGCTTCGCCCATGAGATGCGCGAGATTGTCCGCGCTGCCGGTGTCGAAGTTGTCGACGCCGATGACCTCGTTGCCTTGGGCCAGCAGAGCGTCACACAGATGCGAGCCGAGAAAGCCCGCGGCTCCCGTAATCAGAATTCGTTGTGCCATGTTTCTGCGCCCTCCATGGGCGGCTTGTGCGCTACTGGAGCAGATTTCCTACAGCCATTCAGGACGACGAGTCCCAAGGGGCAAAACCCCGGTTCATCGCTTTGTCTTGGTGTCTGGGCTGTAGCCCAGACCTATGCAAAAGAACGGTACTTGCACATCACGTGAAAACGCTTCTAAACGGCTACCGCTTCGCGGACCGGGGTGGCCGACGGCCGGCCTACGCTGAGGTAGGTAAAGCCATGTTCCTGCATGGTTTGCGGATCGTACAGGTTGCGGCCGTCGATCACGATCGGGTAGCGCATGGCTTCATTCAGCTTGCCGAGATCGAGCTCCGCGAACTCTTTCCAGTCGGTCAGAATCAGCAACGCGTCAGCCTCGCTCGCGGCGGTGTAAGCGTCGGCGGCATAGCGCATAGCGGGCGAGGGCGGAAGCTCGTCCTTGGCGCGGTCCATCGCGGCAGGGTCGAACGCCACGATGGAGCAACCCTCGGTCAGAAACATCTGCACCAGGTCGATGGCCGGCGACTCGCGGATGTCGTCCGTTTCACCCTTGAAGGCCAGCCCTAGCACGGCCAGCCGCTTGCCGCGCAAGGTCCACAGCGCGCTGCGCACCTTGTTGAGGAAGCGTTTTTTCTGCTGGACGTTGATTTTTTCCACTTCCGTGAGCAGGCTAAAGTCGACGCCCATTTGTTCCGCGACGGACCGGAACGCCGCCACGTCCTTGGGGAAGCACGAGCCGCCGTAGCCGATGCCAGGCCGCAGAAATCGCGGGCCGATGCGGCTGTCGAGGCCGATACCTTCGGCGACCTGCTCGACGTTGGCGTCGGCGGCTTCGCACAGGTTCGACACCGCGTTGATGAACGAAATCTTGAGCGCCAAAAACGCGTTTGACGCGTGCTTGATGATCTCCGCGCTCTTGGTTGAGGTCAGCAGCAGCGGCGGGGGCGCGGTGGCATCGCACACGCCCGTGATGGCACCGGTTCGCGCATAATACGAGCCGTCGGTCAGCGGAGCGTAGACCGATTGCAGCACCTTGCCGGCGCGCTCGCTGTCGGCGCCGACGACGATGCGGTCCGGATGCAGGAAGTCGCCGACCGCGGAGCCTTCGCGAAGAAATTCCGGGTTCGAAACCACGTCGAACATATCGCGGCTGACGCCATTGCGCTCCACGACGCGGCGTATCCACTCATTCGTATACACCGGCACGGTGCTTTTTTCGACGATCACCTTGTAGCCGTCGATGGACCTCGCGATTTCGCTCGCGACCGCCTCCACATAGGACAGGTCGGCGTCGCCGGTTTCACTCTGCGGCGTGCCTACCGCGATAAAGATCGCCGCGCACTCCCGCGTGGCGACGGCGAGGTCGGTGGTAAAGCGGACGCGGCCGTTGCGATAACGGTTCAGCAGCTCAGGCAGGTGATTTTCATGGATCAGCGTGTCGCCGCCCTGCAGCGCCGCCACTTTGCGTTCGTCGTTATCGACGCAGATCACGGTGTGGCCCATTTCCGCAAAGCACACCGCCGCCACTAGGCCGACATAGCCAGAGCCAACCACCGCAATCGAAATACTGTCACTCATCATCTCTGAAGCCCTGCCACCAGTTTGGGATTGCTCTTATTGTAGGGCCTCACCGGGTGCGTTCCCGGGAGGCGATCGCACAGTGCCGTATCTCACGAGGACCGGAAAGCGAGGGAGCGAGCGAGACTTCGCCTCTGCAAACGCTGTGCAGTTCAAGGAAACCGGAAGCGCCCGGTGCTATGATCATCGAAAATTGATCCAACGGACCCAGCCCGTAACCCTGACCCGCCGTCGGTCGGCCGCTTCCTCGCGGCGGCGCTTTCGGAGAGCGAACCCTTGACCACAATGCCTTCCGACAAGCTCTTTCACCGCGTCGCTGCCGTGGGCACAGTGCTTTTTGTCGCCCTGTTCGCGTACTGCATCGTTGCGACGGCGCATTGGAAAATTGTCTGGGATCAATCGGTCTTTCACTATATCCGTTTCATGATGAGTCGCGGGCTCAAGCCCTACTCGGACATCACGGACATGAACCTTCCCGGCTGCTACCTGGCCGAAATGGGTGCCATGGCGGTGTTTGGCTGGTCGGACGCGTCGTGGAGGGTGTACGAATTTTTCCTGTTCGCCGCGCTGGCTGGGAGCGGCATGGTGGTCGGCGGTCGTCGCGCGTGGTTCGCCGGCATCATGGCGGCAACCGTGTTCGTGCTCGTGGTGCTTTCGCAGGGCGAAGGCTTTGCGCTCGAACGCGACGAGGTGATGGCGGTGCTTTCGGTAGCGGCGCTTGGCTGTTTCTTTACGGCGGTGCGGCGCAAACAACCGCTCTGGATGCTGCCGTTCGCGCTCCTGAGCGCGTTTGCCGCCAGCCTCAAGCCGAGCGGCTTTTTCTTGCAACTCTCGCTGCTTGCCCTGCTTCTGCTGATCCTGCGGCGCGAGCGCACGAGCGTCTGGACCTGGCTCGGCTGGACGGCTCTTGGCGATGCGCTCATCGGCGGGCTGCTGGCTGGCTTTTTTGCCGCGACCCACTCGCTTTCCGGCTTCATCTTTATCGTCACCAAGGTGTGGCCGCTCTACGCGCAGGTGGGTGCCGGCAGCTTTCTGCAGATGACCCTGACGCAGGTGCCGCGTGCTCTCGTGTCGCTGCTGCTGGTGGGTCTTGCCGCCGCCTATCTGAATCGGAAAGAGGCCTGGTGGGAACGCTCCGCCCTGCTGCTGGGCACGGCCACCGGAGCGCTGCTGTATTACACGCAGCTACGCCCCGCGGCCTACCACCGCGCCACGTTTGTGGCGTTTCTGGCGCTTTGGATCGGCTTTGAACTTTGCCTCGCACTTCGCCCCGCCACCGTGCCTGCCTTCGACAGCAAGCCTTCCCGGCTTCCGCGCTTTGTCGGTCTGGCCGGCGTGCTGATCCTGTTTCTGGGCATCGTGCCCTATTACCTGCGCATCATCCAGGCGGGCCTCCGAGACCCGTCGATCGACAGCTATTTCGCTCATAGCCTGCAGGCCGACCTCCGTACGCTTGGCGGTCCCGCGCTCCAGAACCAGGTGGAATGCCTGGACATGGTGGACGGCTGCCTGCGCGCGCTATACGGCGAGCGGCTCCTGCAGAACACCGGCACCACCGGCGACATGCTGCTGTTTGCCCCGAACGACAGCCCGGCGGAAGAGTACTACCGGCGCTGGTATACCGTGCGGCAGCAGGCGCATCCCGCGCAAGTTGTAGTCATAAGCAATTCCTGGTACCAGTCGGCGCAACGGTCGTTCGGCAAGCTGGCGGCCTGGCCGGCATACGCGCAAGTGGTCGCCAACGACTATGTGCTTGTAGCAGAACGCTTTCCGACCGGCCACCTGAACGCGCAGGGATACCGCATTTACGTCAGAAAAGGCAGCCCGGCGCTGCGCCTAGCGCAGGCGGAAGACGGTTGGGCGACAGGTGTCAACGGCGTCTCGGCCCTGTCATCTACCGGCGGGTCCCCGTAAAGGCGATGGTATCCCGGACGCCTTTCGCGTAAACTACAAGGCAGATGGAACCCCACAATACATCAGTACCCGCAGCCGGCGGTGGACTTGTCCCTGCTTCGGCTCCGGTGGCTGCGGATGCTACGCTTTCCGAAGCGCTCATCACGCTTCGCAAACGAAAGTGGATCATCCTGGCAGCGGCGCTTCTTGGCCTTCTCTACGGGTTCTACAAGGGCACGAAGCTCGTCGCGATTTACGAAGCGTACGGGCGCATCGAGATTCGCAGCGGATCGTCGAACCAGTTTCGCGTGAGCGCCACGGGAAGCTCCGACTCAAGCAGCGGTCGCATCGCTACGGAAGTCGCCATCATCCAGTCGGACACGTTGCTCTTGGCGGTATCGCACGAGCTCGATCTGCCGAACAATCCTGCCTTTTTCGGGCCTCATACCAATAAGCTGAGCGTCGAAAACCCGAACATCCGGCAGGCCGTTCTCGGCTCGCTGCTGGCCGGCCTTCACGTCAATCCCGTTCCCAAAACCGACATCATCCGCATCAGCTACAACAGCACCGACCCCAAGCTGGCCGCGGACATCGTCAACTCGGTCATCAAAGAGTACATCGACCACACGCTGAACGCGCGGCTCGAAGCGTCAAAGCGCATTACGGACAAGCTGCAGCTCAACCTGGACAAGCTGAAGGATGAAGTGGAGCGGTCGCAGGCGGAAGTTCTGGACCTGCAAAAGAGCCTGGGCGTGCTGGCCTTCGATCCCAGCCACAACCAGATTACGTCCAGCCTCGACGACCTGACCAAGGCGACCGCGGATGCGCAGATCGCGCGCATTCTGGCGCAAAGCCGCTACAACGTGCTGACCTCCGTCGACCCTTCCCTGCTGGACAGCGCGGCCAATGCCAATGGAGCCAACCAGGGCGCCGGGCTGGCCAGTCTCCGCAGCAACCTGGCCACCTTGCAGGCAAATTATGCGCAGACCCAGGGCTACCTTGGGCCAAACAACCCGAACCTGAAAGCGCTGAAGGCCCAGATCGACGCGCTGCAAAAAGCGATCGACACCGAACAATCGCGGCTGCTGGCCCAGGCCAAACAGGCCTACATCACAGCCACAACGAACGAGCAGCAAACGTCGGCAGCGCTGGAACGGCAGAAAACCGACGCCTACAAGCTGCGCGACGAC
>CALMON010000239.1 GCA_937871785.1 uncultured Granulicella sp. | reverse complement strand
CTACCATCTCGGCCAGGTGCTGCGTTCTGCCGACGACTACATTATAGTAGATATCGAAGGACACCCTAAAATTAAAATAAAGGAACGCCGGCAGAAGCAATCGCCTTTGCGCGACGTTGCCGGTATGCTGCGCAGCTTCAGCTACGCCGCGAACTCCGCTTTGCTGTCGCACAAGGAACCGGAACGCGTAGCGCCTTTTGCCCGCGCGTGGGAGCATGCCGCTGTTTCCGCGTTTCTCAGCGCGTATTATGAGACCGCCTCAGCTCACCCGGAGTTACTGCCTCGCCCGGAACAACGGCAAGCTTTGTTGCAACTCCTGCTCCTCGAAAAATCTCTGTATGAGCTTCTTTACGAACTCAATAATCGACCGTCCTGGCTACCGATCCCGCTGGACGGCATACTTTCGCTACTCCAAGAGGCCGTATGACGGAAACCACGCGACAGCCCGACCTTAAAACCGTGGCGCCCGTGCAGGAAACGACCAGCGGGCGCATCCATGTATGCCTTCCGCCCTCCGACCGCTCTGACCTGGAGACCACACTCCGTAACCTGTCCGAGGCGTTTGCCGGGCAGGACATCGTCGCGTCCACCCCGGACGCCGTGCCGACAGACCTCCAGTTCCCGCAGCTCACTCTGGTTCACGCCTCGTCGTCCGCGCCGTCACAGGCTTCTATCGTCCCGGCCGCGGCCGATTATGTGAACGCCTGGACCGCCGCGCGCGACACGAACGCGGGGGCGATTGTCGTGCTCGGCCCGCAGCCTGCAAGCGTCGCCCCTGCCACCCTGCAGCGCCTGGCCCAATCTGTACTTCACGGGCAGGATCTTGTCGTCGCCCGTTACCCCACGGGGCTGCGGGAAGGCCTGATCAACTCGTCCATCCTGTATCCGCTCACGCGTTCGCTGTTTTCGAATCCCCTGCGCTATCCGCTGCCCATCGACGTTGCGCTTTCGCCGCGCATGGCGGAGCGGCTCGCCACCGCCGGCCAGCACCTTACCGCCGCCAATCAATCGGCTGCCTTCATCTGGCCGGTAGCAGAGGCCGTCTTCGCCCGCTGCAGAACCTGTGATGTTGCCGGCGATGCGCGCACGCTGCCGCAACCGGCGCAGGACGATCTCGGCGACGTTCTCGCCACGTTCGTCGGCTCCCTGTTTGCCGACGCGGAAGCGAAGGCGGCTTTCTGGCAACGCGCTCAGTTGACGGGACGGTCGAACCCACGCCACCTCGAACATGCTCCGGAAATCTCCAGTCGGCAGGAAGACCCGGTCGATCCCGCGCCGATGATGGAGCAATTTCGCAGGGGATATGCCAAGTTCCACGATCTATGGTCGCTCGTCATGCCGCCGAATTCGCTCCTCAGCCTCAAAAAGCTTTCCGCGGCAACACCCGATCGGTTCATCCTTTCAGACGCGCTCTGGGCGCGCACGGTGTACGACTTCCTGCTCGCCTTCCGTTTGCGCATCGTTCCGCGGGAGCAGTTGCTTGCCGCGTTTACCCCGCTGTATCGCGCCTGGGCCGCGTCTCATGCGCTGCTTGCGGCAAACGACGCTGTAAAGGCCGAGCAACTGGTAGAACGCGTCGCGCTCGCGTTTGAAAGCGATAAGCCGTACCTCATCGCGCGCTGGCGCTGGCCGGACCGCTTCAATCCATAGTGTCTGGACGGGAACGCGGCAGGAGTAGAACATCGTCCCATTTTGTACTATCCTTCTCGGATACCTAAATGGGCTACACTCCCCAATCCGGAACAGGCCTCCTTGGCTCCTCGCCGTTGCGTAAAGAAGGTCGCGACAAGGTGCTCGGTGCGTCGCGTTACATCGACGACCAGTCGCTGCCGGGAATGTGGCATGGTGCCACGGTACGCTCGGCCATCGCTCGCGGCCGCATCCGAAGCATCTCGTACGACCCGGCTGTCGACTGGGCGCAATACGCCATTGTGACCGCCGCCGACATCCCCGGCGAGAACACCATCGTTCATCTCACCAGGGATCATCCCTGCCTCGCGCGCGCTACCGTCAACCATCCTGAAGAGCCGATCGTGCTTCTGGCCCATCCCGATAAGACCGCGTTGCTCGCCGGTGTGCGTGGCGTGCGCATCGACTACGATCCGCTTCCTGGCGTTTTCACCATCGAAGAGTCCGAAGCGGCGGTGGCGGCAAACGATACCGAGCGCATCATCTGGGAAGGCTCAGACGCCGGCGGTACCGCCAACTGCTTCAAGCAATACTGCATGTATTCGGGCGACGCCGCGGAAACCGAGGCCGGTCTCGAAGCGGCGTTTGACACCGCCGACTTCATCGTCGAAGGCGAGTACGCCACGGGCGCGCAGGAGCAGCTCTATATCGAAAACAACGGTGTCATCGCCGAGTGCTTTCGCAAGCCTTCCGGCGGGATCGAAAGCGTCTGCGTGCGCGGGTCCATGCAGTGTCCGTTTTACCTGGTGCACGCGTTGACCCTCGTCTTCGACCTGCCCGAAGACAAGTGCCGCGTCATTCAGGTCGAAACCGGTGGCGCGTTCGGCGGAAAGGAAGATTTTCCGTCGGTCATCGGATCGCACGCGGCACTGCTCGCCATGAAGTGCGGCCACCCGGTGAAGATGACCTACGACCGTGCCGAAGATATGGCCGCCACCACCAAGCGGCATCCTTCGCGCACGCGGCACCGCACCGCTGTTTCAAAAGAGGGCAGGCTGCTCGGAGGCACGGTGGATTTTGCCATCGACGGCGGGGCCTACGCCACATTGTCGCCGGTCGTGCTGTCGCGCGGCACCATCCACGCGCCGGGGCCGTACAAGTGGCCGCACCTCCGTGTCCGCGCCAAGGCCATGGCGACCAATCTTCCGCCACACGGAGCCTTTCGCGGCTTCGGCGCGCCGCAATCGCTGTTCGGGCTGGAGCGGCACATGGACAAGATCGCCAGGACGATCGGCTTGTCGCCCGAAGAACTTCGCCGCCGTAATTTCCTCGGCACCGGCGACTGCACCGCCACGGGCCAGCCGCTCAACGAGCCCGTCGACATGCAGCACCTGCTGACCCGCGCGCTCCATGAAGCCGGCTACCACGAGAAGCTCGCGCGCTTTACGGTTGAGAACAAAACGTCGTCCATCAAGCGCGGCGTCGGCTTCGCCTCCTTCATGCATGGCACGGGCTTCACCGGTTCCGGCGAGCGGCGGCTCAACTCGCTCGTGCACCTCGACCTGCTACCCGAGGGACGACCGCAAATCCTGGTTTCCTCAACCGAGTTCGGGCAAGGCACCAACACCATCCTTTGCCAGGTGGCCGCGCAAACGCTACAGCTTCCGTATGACGAGATCACCATCGCGCGGCCAGACACAAGCGTTGTGCCAAACTCCGGGCCCACTGTCGCCAGCCGCACGGCAATGATCGTCGGCAAGCTGATCGAGCGCGCGAGCCAGCAGATGCTGGCCACCCTTCGCGCGCACGCAGCGCTGCCGGAAGCGCACACGGCCGACGACTTCCACGCCGCCGGGCTGCGCTATCTGGCGAAACATGGAACCCTGCGCGAGTCCGTCCGCTACGAACCGCCGACGAAAATTTATTGGGACGATGACCTGTATCGCGGCGACGCCTACCCTGGCTATGCCTGGGCCGTGTACGTCGCCGAAGTCGCCGTCGACATGAACACCTACATGGCCACCTGCACGCGTTTCGACGCGCTGCAGGAGGTCGGCAAGGTGATGCACCCGGTGCTCGCGAAGGGCCAGATTGAAGGGGGAGTGGCCCAGGGCATCGGCTACGCGCTGTACGAAAAGTGCATGTGGAAGGAGGGCCGCATGATGAACAACCAGATGACCAACTACATCATGCCCACCTCCGCCGACCTTCCGCCGATCCATGTCCATTTCGAAGAAGTTCCCAGCATCCATGGGCCTGGCGGCGCCAAGGGCATCGGCGAGCTGCCGATGGACGGCCCCGCCCCCGCGATCCTCAATGCCATCGAGAACGCCACGGGCGTCGCCTTCAACACGATACCTCTGCTGCCGGAAGACATTTTCGAGCGGTTCACATCGCTTGGTCATCCGCACGGCGGCAGCGAGGACTTGGATGTGACTGTAGACCGCGACACGCGCACCGAAGCGGTGGAGGTGACCGCATGAGTCTGGTGCAACTCACCGTGAACGGCACCAGGCAGCAGGTAGACGTTCCCCCTATGAAACGCCTGCTTGACGTCCTACGCGAGGACCTTGCGCTCACCGGAAGCAAGGAAGGCTGCGGTGAAGGCGAGTGCGGCGCATGCGCGGTGCTGCTGGACGGCGTGCTCGTCAACTCCTGCCTGGTGCCCGCGCTGCAGGTAAACGGCTCACGGCTTTGCACGATCGAAGGCGTTTCCACCGAAGGCCGTTTGCATCCGATTCAGCAATGCTTCCTGGAGTGCGGTGGAGCGCAATGCGGCATCTGCACGCCGGGCATGATCCTCGCCACGCAACACCTCCTCGACAAGTACCCCCACCCGACTATGGAGCAGATTCAGGAAGGTCTCGCCGGTAACCTGTGCCGCTGCACGGGTTACATGCGCATTTTCGAAGCCGTGCAGGAAGCGGCCAAGGTGGCTTGATGTTCAGTTTTGCGTGGTCAGTGATGAATTTTGAGTTCGGGGCACCTTTTGCGTTCTGATGTCGGTCAATTCGACTTTGTCTCCCCCGCGTCGCTCGACGCCGTGCTGGAGCGGCTGGCCGCCGAGCCTGGCGTCCACACGCCCCTGGCCGGGGGCACCGAGTTGATGGTCGCCCTGAACACAGGACGCTTGCAGCAACACTCGCTGCTCAACCTCCAGCACCTCAGCGAGCTGCGCTTTATCCGCGTCGAAGCCGAGGCGATCCACATCGGCTCCGGCACGACCTTCACCGACATCCGCCGCAGCGAGGCCATCGCCATCGATCTGCCGCTGCTGTCGCAAGCCGCCAGTTGGACCGGCTCGGTGGCCAACCAGAATCGCGGTACCCTGGGCGGTAACCTGTGCAACGCATCGCCGGCGGCGGACTCACCACCGGCGTTACTGGCCTATGGGGCGACCGTCACGCTGGTCAGCAGCCACGGCACGCGCACGTTGCCGTATAGCGACTTCCACCTCGGCTACAAGCGCACCGCCTTGCGGCCTGACGAGCTTCTGCATACCATCAGCGTCCCGACCGGCTGGAGCGGCTACCGGCAATACATCCGCAAGGTGGGCACGCGGAATGCGCAGGCGATCTCGAAGGTGGCTCTCGCGGCTATGGCGCGCGTGGACGGGGACCGCACCAGCCGCGTCATCGGCGACATCCGCATCGGAGCGGCCTCGCTGGCCGACCGGCCCGTGCGCTGCGCGGCGGCCGAGGCCGCGGTGCGCGGCAAGCTAGTGAACGAGACGACGGTCCGCGCGGCTCGCACGGCTCTTGCGGGAGAGGCAAAGCCGATCGACGACATCCGATCGACGGCCACATACCGCGCTCACGTCGCGGCCAATCTGCTGGAAGAGTTTCTTCGGTCGCTTGTCGGATAGCGTTCCCGCTGACCGCTACTGTCGCTCTTCCACGAAGCGGCGGGCTCGCTCCACATCCGCTTCCGTGTCGACATCGAGCGCGAGAACCTCGGTCGGAATACCTCGCGCTCCCTGCAGCAGCTTGCGGGCACCGGTGTCGCCGCGCAGCACCAGCAGGTCTCGAAACGCGCTCGCCGGGAAATATGCAGGTACCCCGGTCTGCCCGGCGTAGACGGAGCCGGTAACGGTATCGGGCTGCTCGCACAGGGAGCGGAGATGCTCCGGCGTGACGGCCACCTGATCGCACGTCGTGATCACAGCGCCAGTCGAGCCGACGTCGGAAGCCCACTGAATGCCGGTGACGATCGACGACGCAATTCCTTTGTACGCTTGGCGGTTGAGCAAAACGACCGCGCCAAGAGCCTGCAAGGGCTGCATCAGGTCGGCGTCGGTAACGACCGCAATCACCGGATCAAGCCCTGCCGACAGCGCGCAGCGCACGGCACGTTCGACCAGCGTTTCGCCGCCGATCACTATGGTCTGCTTGGGTCGGCCGAGACGCGTGGAGGCCCCAGCCGCCAGAATCACCGCGGCTGGGCCGCTTACAGGGCACATTGGGTTTGCAGGTAGCGCGACGCCCCACCGGCGGCGATCTGCTGCTCGACCAGCTCGGCGGTGAGCCGGCGGGACGCGCCGAGTTTGCCCTCGACACGCGCCTGGATTTCGGCGATGGTCGCAAGCGCAATGGCTTCCGGCCCGTCGCCACCAAGGTCGAGGCCTACTGGCGCGAACAGGCCTTCACACGCGCGAGCGACGTCCCAACCAAGCATCGCCGCCGCTTCAGCAACGAGCAGCGCGCTGCGGTGGCGCGCACCGAGTAGGCCGAGGTAGCAAGGCTCCAGCGGCAACACCGCCCGCAGCCAGTCGCGATCCTGCTCATAGCTGTGGGTCATGAGGACAACCGCGTCCGCAGGGTCGATGCGGCAGGAAACCTGCGCGACGAGGGCGGCGGACGTAGGCTCAATCAGCACGGTGGCGCCGGGAACGCGCTCGGGCCGGGCCCATTGCGGCCGGCTGTGGGGGGCGCTCCCGCGCCCCCCCCAGCGGGTGGGGCACTCGGCCATGGGGCGGGCGTCGTCGCCGGCGCCCAGAATAAACAAGCGCTGCGGCGGCAGGAACTGTTCGCGGATGGTATTGCCGTTCTCCGCGGCGGCGAACGGATCGGTGCGGCTAGACGGTGACACGTTGAGCGGCGTCACCGTGCGAGCAAACCTGCCGGCGAGCGTTGGAAGAGCCGTGCAGACCTGCTGCGGACGACCTTCGAGCGCGGATTGCATCGCGCCCATAAGAGCGGCGCACTCGGCGGTTTGTGCCGGTTCGATGAGAAGGTCCACCGTGCCGCCGCAGCCGAGCCCGAAAGGGATGTCGGCGGTGTCGTCGAAAAGCGTGGAATAGCGCTGCATCGTGGCCCCGTCCCGGGTAAGCCAGCGAGCCTTGCGGATCACTTCCGCTTCCAGGCAGCCGCCTGAAATGGAGCCGGCGTAGTCTCCGTTGGCGGCGATCAGCAGGCGTGCACCTACGCGGCGGTAGCTGGAGCCTTCCACACGCACGAGCGTGACCAGGGCTACCGCGTCGCCACGGGCGTAGAGCTCGACAATTTGGCGGCGGTCGATCATAAGAGTGATAAACAAATGCAGGTACCGTCTTCGAGTGCTGGGTCGGAGCTGATTCTTTTGCGATCAGCCGACGTAGCAGCGGGCACGGTGGAGGGCCAACTAAGCTTTTTCGCTGAAGGTATGGATGCCGCATTCCAGCTTCTTGCCGCCCCAGCGGCCCGACCGGGCGTCGGCGCCGGCCTCCGGAA
This sequence comes from uncultured Granulicella sp., assembly GCA_937871785.1. Lineage (GTDB taxonomy): Bacteria > Acidobacteriota > Terriglobia > Terriglobales > Acidobacteriaceae > Granulicella. The sequence continues at coordinate 12,690 of CALMON010000239.1, read as the reverse complement.
CGGCCGTGCACGGCTCGCAGCCGATAGAGGTGTAGCCGGCGTCATAGAGCTCCAGGTGCGGAATGTTGTGGGTGGCTTTGTAGGCTTCCACCTGCGCCCAGGTCCAGTCCGCGAGAATACTGACCTTCTTCATCATTTTGCCGGTGGGCAACTTGTGGTCTTCCACTTTTTGCAGCCCGGCGCGCGTAGGCGACTGCTCGCGCCGGAGACCCGTAAACCACCAGGAGTAGGGCTCAAGCGAACGCATCAACGGCTCCACTTTGCGGATGGCGCAGCATTGCGTCGGCTGCACGATGTGCAGCAGGCCGAACTGCCCTTCGTGCTCGGCGAGCGTCGTTTTCGGCATGGCGTTGATCAGGTTGAGGCCCCACTCTGCGGCGACGCGGTCGCGATAGTCGGTGAGCGCCTTGAAGTGGTAGCCGGTTTCGAGAAAGATTACGGGGATTTCAGGCAAATGCCGCCGCAGCATGTGGAGCACGACCATGTCTTCGGTCTGAAAGCTGGACGTGAAGCAGATGTCGCGGCCCGCCGAAGCGTGCACCACCTCGGCGACGAGCTGCTCGGCGGTGAGGGCTTCAGCGTCCTGTAAGCCCGAGCTGGCAAAGCCGTTGGACGGGTACACAGGAGTGGAAGCGGTTTCATAAGTCGCGATTTCGGTCATCGTGATTTCTCCAGCCAGCTTGCGGCGGCAGACATCCCTTGGATGAGAGAAGAAGCGTCGACGGTGCGCAGGTCGAAGTCGCTGCGGCTGGTAACGGCGGCGGCAACGCCTGCAAGGGCTACAGCGTGCAGCACGGAAGGGAGCGCCGCCGCGACGATCTTTTCGCCGTCGAGCGAAATCACCCGGACGCCCCGGCCGGCGAGCGTGGTCAGCATCTGCGCGGCTTCTTCGCGCGAAGGGAGACAAAAGAGCGTCGGGCCGCTGGTCGGCGTCGACAGGGAGGGCGCATCCGCAGCGGCAGCCTCTTCGCTTGCGGCGAGGATCATGCCGGCACCGACTGTGGCGTTCGAAAGCGGGTCGATCAGGATGAACGCGCCCATTTCGCGGTTGGTGGCGTAGGGGTCGAAAAAGAGCGGCAGGCTGGTGTCGAAAACTACTTCGGCGATGTCGTTCATGCCGAGCTGCGTTGCGGGAATGTGGTCGGCCGTGCTCACTTCAACGCGGTAGTTCAGCCCGCGGACAGTTGCGCGAACCGTACGGACCGTGTGCTTTAGCAAGTAGGTTGCGCCGGGCAGCAGCGGCGCTTCGTGCATCCAGACGACCATCGCGCGAAAGGCTGTGGCTGTGCTGGGCTCGGCCGTTTCCTCGGCCACCAGCATTTCGCCGCGGCTCAGGTCGATTTCGTCTTCAAGCTCAAGCGTGACCGAACGCGGGGCGGTGGCCGACTTCAGCTCGCCATCGAACGTCACGATGCTTTTGACGCGGGTCGTGCGGCCGCTCGGCAACGCGCGCACGGCCATGCCGGGATGCACTTCGCCGCGTTCCACGCGGCCGCCGAATCCGCGAAAGTCAGCGTTCGGGCGCACGACGAGCTGAACCGGGAAGCGGAAGGGCTCGGAGCGTGGAGACGAGGTTTGGAGCGGAACGGTTTCCAGGTAGTCGAGCAGCGTGCGGCCGCTGTACCAGGACATATGCGTTGAAGGCTCGACGACGTTGTCGCCGGTGAGCGCCGACAGCGGGATGATCTCGACGCTGGGCAGCCCGAGCTTGGTCGCGAGCGCGGTGTATTCGGCGGAAATCTGTGCGAAAAGCTCTTCGCTCCAGTCCACGATGTCCATTTTGTTGACTGCGGCCACCACATGCGGGATGCGCAGCAGACTGGCGATGTAGGTATGGCGGCGCGACTGCGGCAGCAGCGTGCCGAGCTTCGCGAACGCCTTGGCATCGATCAGCACGATGGCGACGTCAGCGGTCGAAGCGCCGGTGGCCATGTTGCGGGTGTACTGCTCATGGCCGGGGGTGTCGGCGATAATGAACTTGCGCTTGCTGGTGGAAAAGTAACGGTACGCCACGTCGATGGTGATGCCCTGCTCGCGCTCGGCCTTGAGGCCATCCGTGAGCAGCGAAAGGTCGACCTGCCCGGCTCCGGCGCGGTTCACGCGGCTGGCGCGGATGCTGGCGAGTTGGTCCTCGTACACCGATTTGGTGTCGTGCAACAGCCGGCCGATCAAGGTCGACTTGCCGTCGTCGACCGAGCCGGCAGTCGTGAAGCGCAGCATTTCCTGATCCAGATGCGCGTCCAGAAAGCGGCGGAAAGTTTGTTCATGAGCGGCGTCGGTAATGGCTGGCATTTAGAAGTACCCTTCCCGCTTCTTGGTTTCCATGGACCCTTCTTCGTCGTGGTCGATCGCGCGATTTTCGCGTTCGGAGCGGCGAAAGGTGATCAGCTCCTCAATGATCTTGGGCAGCGTGTCTGCCTCCGAGCGGATGGCTCCGGTGCAGGGCGCGCAGCCGAGGCTCCTCATGCGGACCCGCATCGGCTCCGGCCGCTCGTGCGGCAGCAGCTTCACGCCCTCATGTACCAGCGTGATGCTTCCGCCGCGCACGACGGCCATGCGGTCTTCCGCGAAGTACAACGGCACAATCGGGATCTGCTCGGAATAAAGGTAGAGCCAGATGTCGAGCTCGGTCCAGTTGCTCAGCGGGAACACGCGGATGGACTCACCCTTGCGCAGGCGCGAGTTGTACAGGCTCCACAGCTCGGGCCGCTGATTCTTCGGGTCCCACTGGCCGGCGCTGTCGCGGAAGCTGTAGACGCGCTCCTTGGCGCGGGATTTTTCCTCATCGCGGCGAGCGCCGCCAAAAGCCGCGTCGAAGCCTCCCGCTTCCAGCGCGTCCAGAAGCGCGCGCGTCTTGAGCGCGCCGCAGCAGTTCTGCGTACCAAGTTTCCAGGGGCTCGCGCCATCGGCGATGGCCTGCTCGTTGCGATGCACAATCAGCTCCGCGCCGATTTCTTTCGCGTAGTTATCGCGGAAGCTGATCATTTCCGGGAACTTGTAGCTGGTGTCGACATGCAGCAGAGGAAACGGGATCGGCCCGGGATAGAACGCCTTCTGCGCCAGCCGAAGCATGACGCTCGAGTCCTTACCGATCGAATACAACATCACCGGGCGCGCAAACTCTGCAACCGCTTCGCGCAGAATGTAGAGGCTTTCCGCTTCCAAAGCCTGCAGGTGGTTCAGGCGCGTGTTGAGCGCGTCGGCGGCGGTGTCCGGGATGTCGGCCAGGTTCAGCAAGCGTGTCTCCAATCGATGATTCGCGGCGGCGCAGCAGGATGTTGCGCGAGACCTCTTACACAAAGATGTTTCGAGGAGGAAGACGACTCAGGCGAGGCGTTGATGGCCCGCCTGGTGGCCAGAGCCGTAGCCAGCGTCGAAGGGCTTCCGCCAACCGGCCGAGAGCCTTGCGCGCCGCGTTATCGGCAGCGACAACAACGGCGGGTGAGCGACAGGCTCGGGAGGAGGAATGCCATGGAAAGAGTCTACCTTTGGGACGTTCTTTGCCGCAATGCAATCCGGCCAGACAAGACACCGGACTGGCACTGGCCTTTCTGCAATACGGTCGACAAAGCCCCGTTTCCCCGCTTGATTCGTACAAAAAAGCAAAAGAAATCCAGTAAAGTCGGGCATAAATCCAGTAAACTGCCGAAAGTTACCGGAGAAATGCCGGAGAACGACTCATTTCTGGAGACACACCATGCCCAGCCGTTTTCCCCGGATTTCGCGCACGTTGGTCCTCCTCGCGGCCACGCTGGCGCCAGCCCTGCTCCATGGGCAAGCCACGCGCTCCGCCACCGAGATACCGTATTCCCGCGTCGACGTGTATGCCGGCTACGGCTATTGGCACCCGATCAACAGCGGCATCAGCGGCAACCAGTATCAGGACGTGTATAACCCGAACGCGACCGTCAGCGTCAGTGGCTTCTTCAACCGCTACGTGGGCGTGCAGATTGAGGGCGGCTATTTTTCCGGCAGCCTGCAACACATCGCCGCGTACCCGACCTGCGGCAAAAGCTTCTGCGACCAGCTTGTGTACACGGCGGAGGCCGGCCCGGTGGTTCGCTGGCCTCTCGGCCGACTGGTGCCGTTTGTGCACGCGCTCGGCGGCGGCGAGCGCGTGAACGGCCCTGTCGCCCAACCGCTCAAGTGGGGTTGGGGCGTCACCGGCGGGGGCGGCATCGACTATGTGCTTCCCTTTTTCCACGACCGCTTTGCCGTGCGGCCCATCCAGGCGGACTTCCAGTATTCGCAGGTGGTGTACGGCCCACTGGTGCTGCCGGCTGGAACCAGCGGCGGGTTCGGGGAGATCGACGCGCTGAAGCTTTCCGGAGGCCTGGTTGCCCGCTTTGGCGAGGTGAACGCGCCTAAAAAGCCGGTGATGCTCGGCTGCACCACACAGCCCGACAGCGTCTACGCCGGAGATCCCGTCACCATCACCGGGAGCACCCTGTACACCAACCCCAAAAAGCCGCAGAACTACACCTGGACCACAAGTTCCGGGCGCATCACGCCGTCAGGCGCAAGCGCCACGGTCGATACCACCGGGCTCGCTCCCGGCGACTACACCATCATGGGCCACGTCGCGCAGGGCAAGCGGGTGACCGAGCAGGCGAACTGCACCGCGCCCTTTACGGTGAAGTCGAATGAGCCGCCGACGATCACCTGCATGGCCACGCCGGCCACCGTCGCATCAGGTGCGGTAGTCGACATCACGAGTTCCGGCATGAGCCCGCAAAATCGGCCGCTCACCTATTCCTACTCGGCTTCGGCCGGGCTGATCACGGGAGCGGGCGCGACCGCCAAGCTGAACACGACCGGCGTCGCGGCCAGCACCGTCACCGTAACCTGCAACCTGGTCGACGACCTCGGCAAAACGGCGACGACCACAACGACGGTCACGGTGCAGGCTCCTCCGGTGCCGGTGGTCGCGGAATCGAAGGCGCTTTGCAGCGTGGCATTTACGCGTGACACGCGCCGCCCGGTGCGCGTCGACAACGAAGCCAAGGCGTGCCTGGACGAGATCGCCCTGACGATGAATCAGGCGACCGACGCGAAGCTCGAGCTGATCGGCAATGCGTCTCCGGACGAAAAGCCGGAAGCCGCCGCGCAGCGCGCGCTGAACGTGCGGGCGTACCTGACGCAGGAAAAGGGCCTCGACAAAAATCGCATCGAGGTTCGGGTCGGCGACACGTCCGGACGCACGCTGCGTACCTCGCTGGTGCCCGCGGGCGCGATCTTCCCGGACGCAGGTACGCAGACGTTCGACGAAGCCGCCATCCCGGGTTCCGGACAGGCCTACGGTACAGGCCACGGCACGGCCGCAACCACCGTCAAGAGGACTCCGGCGAAGCGCAAGCGACGCCGTCGGACGGGACCGGCAACGTCCTCGGCTGTCGGCGCAGGCAACGTGGTCACGACGCCGGCTCCGGTGCCTACACCCGGGCCGCAGTAAGGTCCTTGACCGGTACGATCGACAACTATTGCGGCTCCCGTCTCGGGAGCCGCAATGCGTTGAAATTACAGCGACAAGGGAGAACGCGGTCGTTTAAGCCGATAAGGACGTGCACGGCGGTCGTGACCTTCACGACCGCCACGACGGCCCACTTCGTTTGTGAGATAAGTCTGGGCTTCCGCCCAGACAAGTACCGGCTTCGCACAAGGAGCGCCTCAGCGCCGGGGACTCTCTTGCCCTGTTCGCGATGAGTTGCAAACGGCGGGGAGCAGAGCCTCGTTTTCTGGTAGACTTACACCTGTCGGCAGCACGCGGCGAAGCTCATGCCATTCCCGGAGCTTGGCGGCCTGCGATCCCCCCCAAATGGGCCGGCGTCCACCACACCAGGGTATCGGGGCGTAGCGCAGTCTGGTAGCGCACCTGCTTCGGGAGCAGGGGGTCGGAGGTTCGAATCCTCTCGCCCCGACCATTTTCAGCAGGTTTCAATAAGGCAAAGCTGATCGCCGGCCTGGAGCCCGCAGGCTTCCGCTCGCCCGGCGCGCAGTTCAAGCACACTCACCACCTCCAGCCGAACCGACGTCAGACGCCAGGGCCGCAGACGCGGCCAGATGCGGACGATCCGCTGCCCGGCATCGAGCGCGACCACGTCGATCGCGAAGCGCATAAACAGCGTGTGCACCCCGGAACACGGGCGTATCCACAGACCTTCTTCCTCGCCGAGACCAGTCCGCCCCAGCAGCCCACGCAGCCGCGTCCACCGGGTGGCGGCCACCAGCACGCGGGCAATGGGACGGCCCGCCTCCGTGAGAGTCGTGATTTCGGTCATCGTCGCCGCCTCCTGGACTTGTAACAGCGTTAAGCGTCCAGCTTTGAGCATGGAGGAATCGAGCAGTCCGTCTTTCTGCGCAGGAATCGGCTTACTGCGTCATGCTGCCGAGTCCGCTGCCGATGCTCATCACCGCCGGCGCCAGCAGCACAATAAAGACGCACGGAAAAATGCATAGTACCAGCGGAAAAATGATCTTGATCTTGGTCTTTGCAGCGGCTTCTTCGGCGCGCTGACTGCGCTTGAGGCGTAGCTCTTCGGAAAAGCTGTTGAGCGCTTTGACAATGGGCGTGCCGAAGCGGTCGGTCTGCATCAACATGCTGACAAAGGCCTTGAACTCGTCGATCTGCGTGCGTTCGGCGAGGCTCCCCCAGGCTTCGAGCCGGGCCTTGCCAGCGCGTTGCTCGAGGTTCACCTGCGTCAGTTCCTCGTTGATGTCAGGATGGCTGACAGTGAGTTCCGCGGCAATACGCAGCAGCGCCTGGTCCAACCCGAGCCCGGCTTCGACGCAGATACCGAGCAGATCGAGCGCATCGGGAATGCTGCGGCGGATGCGCTCGCGACGCGCCGTGGTGCGGCGCTTCAGCCACATACCCGGAAGCAGGTAGCCCAGCAGCGGTAGAGCGACGATCCAGAACAGCAGCGTGTGCTCGATCAGCAAGGCAGCCGCCGCGCCGGCGATCGGCAAAAGGCATTGGACGAGGTAAAACAGCTCATGGGCGCGGTGACTGCGCAGGCCGGCTTCATCCAGCCGCTTTTTGAGCCGCGCGTTTTCGGCGAGACCGAGCCGCGCGCGCAGGTTCTTTACAGCGGAAAGCGCCCGCTCACGCAGAGCTTCCGCGGTGCCGACGGTGCGGCGGTCGGGGCGGTTGCTGCGCACCAGCTCCACCATACGCCGTGCGCCCTGCGACGGGCGCAGCAGCCACGCGGAACCGAGGAGGCTGAGCACGCAGAACATCGTCAGTCCCGCGGCCACACACATGCCCAGGCTCATCGTTAAACCTCGATCCCGTTGACGATCTGGCGAATGCTGAACGCTCCCGCGGCCAGCAGCACCACGCCCAGCGCGAGCAGCTTGCGGCCGAGCGCGTCGGTAAACAGCACGCGCGAATAGCCGGGGTTGGAGATGTTGATGATCAACAGCATGACCGGCGGCAGGGCGCACAGAATCCAGCCCGTAATGCGGCCCTGCGCGGTATGCGTACGCACTTCACCCGCAATGCGCATCCGCTCGCGAATCACAACGGCGACGCGGCCAAGCACTTCGGCGAGGTTGCCGCCTGTGTCTTTTTGGACCAGCATCGCCGTAACCACGACCCGCAAATCGGCCGAAGCAACGCGCTCGGTCATCGCCAGCAACACGTCGCGCAACGGCATACCGAAGTTCTGCTTGCGAAAGACTTCCGCGAACTCCGACGCGACCGGCTCTTCGGCGTGCTCGGCCAGCATTCCGAGCGCGGCCACCATCGCGTGGCCCGCGCGCAGCGACCGCGCCATCATGTCGATGGCGTCTGGCAGGGCCTTTTCAAACGCCTGAAGGCGGCGCTGGCGGCGCAGGGAAAGCACAACGAAGGGCACGGCAACCGCGGCGGCAAAGCCCGCGAGCGTGGCAAGCAACATGCCCGTGGCCGCGTACACCAGCGCAGCCGTGGCAATGCCCAGCACGGCGCAGAGCAGCAGAAGCCGCTCCACAGTGGTAGGGGCCCCTGACTGCAACAGCAGCGTGCGCGCGCGGTCGGCCGCCCGGCTGTGCAGCAGGCGCTCCAGCCAGAGGGCCTTCGCTGCGTCTGTGGTTTTGAGCAACTGCGTGACCTCAGCAGCGGCTGATGACGCAGCGCGCGTCGAGCGGAGCTCGACAAAACGCTTCTGCACGGCCGCGTGCTGCGGCTCTGGCGTGAGCACGATAGTCATACCGACGAAGACAACAAGCAGGACGACCACAAAGTTAAGCAGCAGCATGAAGGGCCCCCGGCGAAGCATCGCTTTGGTTGAAACCGTCGGGCAGCTTCATGCCCGCCGCGCGCAGCTTTTCGACCAGCTTCGGCACCACACCGGTGGCGCGAAACTCGCCCAGCACTTTGCCGTCGTAGCCAAGCCCCTGCCGCTCGTAGACGAAGATGTCCTGCAGGCTGACGACGTCGCTGAACGCCCCGGTAAGCTCCGTAATGTGCGTGATGCGGCGCGTGCCGTCGCTTTGCCGCGCCACCTGCACAATCACGTGCACGGCCGACGCAATCTGCGAGCGCACCGCCTTTTCGGCCAGCCGCACTTCGCTCATCATGGCCATGGTTTCAAGCCGGGCAATCGCGTCGCGCGGCGTGTTGGCGTGGATGGTGGTGATCGAGCCGTCGTGGCCGGTGTTCATCGCCTGCAGCATGTCGAGGCATTCTTCGCCGCGAACTTCGCCCAGCACAATGCGGTCGGGCCGCATGCGCAGAGCGTTGATCACAAGTTCGCGCTGCCGGATGGCACCGTGCCCTTCCACGTTCGGCGGCCGTGTTTCGAGCCGCACCACATGCTCCTGCTTCACCTGCAGCTCGGCGGAATCTTCAATGGTGACGATGCGTTCGCGCTCCGAGATAAAGCCGGACAGCACGTTAAGCAGCGTCGTTTTGCCGGCCCCCGTGCCGCCTGAAACGATGATGTTCAGCCGCGCCTGCACGGCTCCGCGCAGGGTGTCGAGCATCGCCGGCGTCAGCATGCCGTTGCGCAGCAGGTCGTCGGCCGTGAGCGGCTTTGCGCCGAAGCGGCGGATCGACAGAATCGGTCCGTCCACCGCGAGCGGCGGAATGATGACGTTGACGCGCGAGCCATCCTTGAGCCGCGCGTCCACCATGGGCGACGATTCGTCGATGCGGCGGCCTACGTTCGACACGATCTTTTCGATGATGTGCAGAAGATGGCGATTGTCCTTAAACGTGACGGCCGTTTTTTCGAGCTTGCCGTGGCGCTCCACATAGACGGAGTTGAACGTGTTGACAAGGATGTCGCTGACGGTCGAATCATGCAACAAAGGCTCAAGGGGGCCGAGGCCGAAGACCTCGTCAAGCACCTCCTGCGAAAGCCGGTCGCGCTCGGCGGCGCTGAGCGGCGTTTCCTGTTCCGCAAGCAGTTGCTGGATGAGCGCAAAAAGCTGCGGCTGCGCGGTGCGGGTTTGTTCCATCTCGCTCAGTTTTTCAAGGTCGAGACGCTCCAATAGCAACGTGTGCACGGCGGACTTCAACTGCTGCTGCACGGCGTCGGGCACGCCGCGCGCTGCGCGAACGGGCATGGCACGGGGAACGGCTAGGCTCTGTCGGGGTTCGGTCAAGCGGCCTTCTTTCTGGATGGCGCGGCGTTGCGTAAACGTGCAAACAAGGACGTGACGGTCTGCCGGACGGCGCTTCGGCGCACCGGCGCGCCAGCCAGGCGCTCGGCCCAGTCAAGAAATTGCGCGGAAAACTCCGACTTGCGATTGGGCGCGATCGGCTCGCCCAGGTTCACGGATCGCACGAGTTCCGTGTAGCTGTTGGGCAGCCGAATCGCGACCGGCAGCCGGATCGCTTTCTCAATATCCTCGACTTCTACAGCGTAGCGCGACGAGAAACGGTTAATGACGACGTGCATCTTTTCGGTCGTGTACTCGATGCGCATCAAGTTATCGACATAGCGCGAAAGGTCACGAATGGCGCTGATTTCGGGCGTGGCGACGAGATACACCTGCGTCGAGCCCGCGATCACTGCGAGGCTCGCGTCATTGAGCGACGTTTGCGAGTCGATGAGGACGAAGTCGTACTCACTGCGCAAAAAGTCGAGCAGCCGCGTCAACAGGTCGGGGTCGACAGGACGCGAGCCGCCACACACATCGGGCGACGAAAGCACCTCAAGCCCGCTCGGGTGCTTGGCCGTGAAGCCGCGCAGCAGTTCGCTGTCAAGCCGGTTGACGTTGCGCACGAGTTCGTGAAAATTGTAGCGGGCACCGTCAAGCCCGAGATAGACGCACACATGACCAAGCTCCGGTTGGTTGTCGATCAGCAGCACGCGCTTGCGATGAACCTGCAGGAGATAAAGAGCCAGATGGACCGCAAGCGTGGTCGCACCCACGCCGCCCTTTGCGCCGAAAAACGATAGCACCGAGCCCTCCGCCACGGGAATGTCTTCCGCCGTGAGCCGCTGCACATCGAGCTTATCGAGCAGGTTTGCAAATTCGCTTTCGACGTTAGCCGCGTCGAGGAACTCCGTACAGCCGCAGCGCATGGCGGCCAGCAGCAGAGCCGGCTCGCGGCTGCCGGCGAGAGCGACGATCGTCACCTTGCCGGCAAACATCTGCTGCAGGTAGATGGCGGAATCGACTGCCTGCCCACGGTCGACATCGAAGTTCACGATTGCGACGCAGAGCTCCGACCCGCGCACCTGCTGCGTCAGGTGCGGTCGTCGCGAGGGTGAAAGATACGTTTCAAAGTCGGCAGTGTGCAGCGTCCACGGAAAGCTTTCCGCGACCGCAAGCAGATCTTGCGCAACCGTGCGGTCGATGCAGACGGTAAGCAGGCTGGCGCTGGTTTCCGGAGCAAGGGTTTCGTCCATCGGGCTATTCCTCCTGTGGCTTCGGGCTACTTCTGCTTGCGGCCGGTGGTGAACTGCTTATCAAAGGTGTCGTCGTTCAGCATCGGCAGCACCGGCTTCGGTTCCGGCACGGTTGGCGCCGCGTCCGCCAAGGGGTTGACGATGCTTGGCGTGATAATCACCACCAACTCGCTGGTCGAGTGCGTGATGCCCTTGGACTTGAAGAGCTGGCCAAGGATGGGAATGCTGGCGATACCGGGAGTTTTGCCGAGCAGGTCCGTCGTGCGGCGGTCAAGCAGACCGGAGATCGCGAAGCTCTGCCCGTCCCGCACCGTCACCTGCGTTTCGGCCTTGCGCGTGGCGATGGCGGGGATGGTGTACCCGCTGATGCTGACCGCATTCGCATAGTCGAGCGCGCTTACTTCGGGCGCCACCTTCAGCTCGATGGAACCGTCGGCGTTGACGAACGGCGTGAATTCCAACCGCACGCCGTAAGGCCGAAACGAGATCGAAATCGACGTTTGGCTGCCCGGTCCGGAACCTCCCTGCACCACGGGAAAGGGAAACTCTCCGCCCGCAAGAAAGTTCGCTTTCTGGCCCGTGAGCGAGGTGATCGTCGGTTCCGCGAGGATTTGCAGGACCTGCTTGTTTTCCAAGTCCTTGAGCGAAGCGCCGATGTTGAGCTTTGAGCTGAAGAGCAGAAAATTCAGCGGGTCGGTAACGGATACCGTGGCGGCGTTTGTGGAGGTCGCAGGAGTGTAGGCGGCGTTCGACTGGAACTGCGAGGTCGTCGTGCTTGAAATGGTGCTGCCGCCCTGCGAAAAAAAGTTGAACCCGAACTGGTTGAGCTTTGAGCGGTCGACTTCCACGATGCGCACCTTGAGCGTCACCTGCTTGATCAGCGAGCGGTCGACCTGCAACGCGTTCGAAACCTCTTTCGCATAGCCGCCCGCGAGCTTGGCCGCCGCGTCCGCCACCGCCTCCGTGCTCACCACACCCGACAGAAGAACGCGGCCTTCACTGCTGCCCACCTGCACGGCTTCCTTGGGAAAAGCCTGATGCATGGCGGTCGCGAGCGCCTGCACGTCGGTGTCGGACGATACCTGGTAGGCCTGCGAAGCGCCTTTCTCATCCCACAGAATAAGACTCGACACACCGGGCGTTTTGGCCGTGATAACGACCTGGTTGGGGCTGCCCATGTAGGAGTCCAGAATGGCCGGGTTCGCGATGTACACGCGCCGCAGCCGGACTTTCGTGTCGATGAAAATAGATTGGCCGGACGTGATGTGCAGCGCGCTAGTGGCACCCGACATCTGCGCGAAGCCGGATTCCGGCGCGGTCGCCGACGCCGAAATCATGGATGCCGGCGGCGGCAGCACGAGGCGCGTTTGCCCCATTGCCGCAACGGCGCATAGCAACGAGAAAAGCGTGCAAAGTCGGTAGGTCTTCATCTAGAACGTCTCCCGGTGCTGCTTGTCGCCGTTGATCATGTCGACGTGGTAGGACCCGGGCGCGGAGCTTGCCACAGGCGCTTGCGGCCGGGTAGCGCCCCGCGGAATGGCGGCGTGCGGCGCGGCGGGGGCGAGGTGTTCGGCGTCGATTGCGCCGACATCTTCCTGCGCATGGTCGGCTCCGTTTCGCAGAAGAAAGTGAACATCGCCCAGCGCGGTCGCGAGCGCTACGCGCTCCGCGTCGGCTGGTTTGACGAGCAGCGTCACGACATCGACCGCGACCGGTTTGCCTTGCGGATCGGGCTCGATCCGCTGGCCGGCCGCCAGCACCTGCACGTTCTGCACGAGGGTGGACGTGCGGGCGTGGGGCCCGGGGGGGGGGGGGGGGGGGGGGGGCGCCGGCCCCGCGCGGCGCGGGC
>CALMON010000238.1 GCA_937871785.1 uncultured Granulicella sp. | reverse complement strand
ATGCAGAAGGTGGAAAAGATCAGGCCGAGGATGTCGTCGGACGTGGTTTCGCCGGTGAGGGTGTCCAACGCGGTAAGGGCAGTGTGGAGGTCGACCAGGAGCAGTTCGTGGGGCAGGCGACTGGCATTGGCGGCGTCGGCGGCCTCGAGCGCGGTGAGTGTGGCGAGAACGGCCTCATGCTGGCGCAGATTGCTGAGGCTCGCGTCTTCGCTGCCGGCCATGCCCTGGCGAAGCTCCGCGAGAATCGCCGCGCGGAGTTCGGGGATGCCCTCTCCGGTGAGAGCGGAGGTTTCGAGCACGCACGCTTCGCCGCTGGCGGCTGCCTCTTCCTGCGGCCCACCAGCGGACTTCTTTGTTGCCTGTTCCTGCCACTTCGTCCTGGTGCTGCGCGCGGACGCGGCGGCAAGGTCGATCTTGTTCCGGATGTGCAGGACAGGGCGGTCCCGGAGCAGCGGGCCAAGGCTGTCGTCAAGACTGTAGAGATTGTCAAGGCTGTCGTGAGGACTGCTCGCGTCGTTCGCTGTCTGCTTGCCCGGCAGCAGTTCGGCGGGTGTTGCCTTCTCCGGTGCGGAAGCGTCGATGACGAGCAGGATGAGGTCGGCGTCGGCGAGAGCTTCACGGCTGCGCGCGATGCCGAGAGCTTCAGCCTCGTCGATTGGCGGCGCGCTCCCAGCCGCGTGTGCCCGCAGTCCAGCCGTATCGACCAAGCGGACAGGGATGCCGTCGAGCGCAAACGCTTCTTCGATCGTGTCGCGCGTGGTTCCGGGCGCGGCGGTGACGATGGCGCGGTCGCGGTCGAGCAGGCGGTTGAACAGCGAGCTTTTGCCCGCGTTCGGCCTTCCCACCAGGGCCAGGCGAACGCCGTTGCGCAGAAGGCTGCCGGCGCGGAAGCTGTTTGCCAGCGCATTGAGCGGGGTCTGGATTTCGCGCAGCGCGACGGCGATGCGCTCGGGAGGCATGGTGTCGACGTCGTCGAGTTCGCCGGTGGCAAAATCCATGCCGGCTTCCAGCATGGCGATCAGGTGCAGCAGCCGCGTTTTGACCGGCGCGACCCGCCGCGAAAGCGCGCCGCCGAGTTGCTGCGCGGCGGTGCGCGCCTGCGCCAGGGTTTGCGCGGCGATCAGGTCATGGATGGCTTCGGCCTGCGTAAGGTCGAGCCGGCCGGCGAGAAAGGCGCGGCGCGAAAACTCGCCGGGCTCGGCAAGGCGGATCGAGAACGGCTGCGAGCTCTCGGAAACGTCCTGATCGGGCGCGCCGCTGAACGAAAGCGCCCGCTGCACGATGTGGTCGAGCACCACGGGGGAGCCGTGCGCGGCGATTTCGACGAGGTCTTCCCCCGTGTAGCTGTTAGGGCCTAAGAAGGCGGTGACCACGGCCTCGTCGATGACGTGAACGCCGTTGCCGTCATTGTCGCTATCCAGCACGCGCGCGAATCGCGCCTGCGCATGCGCGAGCGGCTGCGTGAGCCGCAGCAGCCGCCCGGCCGCCGCGAGCGCGCCGGCTCCGGAAAGCCGCACGATGCCGATGCCGCCGCGGCCGGGCGGCGTGGAGATGGCGACGATGGTGTCGGGAGCGGCGAACGGAAGCACGGGAAAGTCCACCATAGAATCAAGCATGACACGGCGGGCGAAAGGGTCCAACCGGCTTGCGTCGATGGCGCGCCGCCCAGGGCGCAGTTGGCCGCAGCGGACCCTTCGCCGAAGCGAGAGGGCACGATGCTGGTATACAAAGTGAGTCGCGGCGCGGCGGGGCTTCTGGTGCGTTTCGGTTCGCCGTGGGTGAAGGTGCGGCGGTTCGCGGCGGCGGCACCGGCGCTGGGGGCGTGCCTTGTGGCCATCGTGGCGCTTGGCCGCCGGCTTTCGCTTGAAAACGCCTCGCGCCTGCTTTTCGACGTTCCCATCCTGATTCTGGTGGCCATCCTCGCCTTTGCCGGTGTCCTTGCCGGCGTCTTGTTGTCCGACGCCGTCCGGTCGAGCCGCTTCGTGTTTTCCCGCGACAGCATCGAGCGCCGGTTGTACCTGTTCGGCATCCCGCTGGACCGCACCACCTTCTTTACCGACGAAATCTACGACTTCGGCACAGGAGGGCACCCGCACGTCCGGACGAGGGTGCTGCGCTTTCGCGCGGCGGGCGCGGAGCGGGTCAAGATCGCGGAGGTGGACACTGACGTGGACGGGGACATCTTTATCGCTTTTCTGGCGCGGGAAGGGTACGTCTATTCCTCCTCGCGCGAGCGCGGAAGCGCCGGCTCTGTTCCTCTGCGAAGTGGTCTGGAGTGATCCGGGATGATCTGTAGCTCGTCGCGCCGGACCTGGAGTATGTGTGTGATTAGGGCTTTGCTTCTGCTTTTCTTGTCATCCCGCAGGGCTCTGCTGTTTAGTTTTTACATATCAAGTACGCAGAAGGCTGACGAGAGGTGTTTATCGTG
>CALMON010000237.1 GCA_937871785.1 uncultured Granulicella sp. | reverse complement strand
GCCCATCCCCGCGGCCAAGGTGAAGCAGCTACCCGCGACCGCGCTCGAAGCCTATACCGGCGATCCAAATTTCATGGCCTCGCTTGCTCGTGGCCTGGTGGTGATCCAGGCCTTCACGCCGCAAACGCCGCAGATGACGATTTCGCAACTGAGCGTGCGCACGGGGCTGTCGCGAGCGGCTGTACGGCGCTGCCTGTACACGCTATCGAAGCTTGGATTTGCGGGGGCCGAAGACGGCCAGCGCTATTCCCTGCGCCCCAAAATGCTGACCCTGGCCAATACCTACACGGCGACCAGCACCCTGGCCAATGCCGCCCAACCCATCCTCGAGCGGATGTCGGCCGCGCTCGGCGAGTCGTTCTCGGTGGCTACGCTCGATGGCGAAGATATCGTGTACATCGCTCGCACGACGGTGACTCGCGTCATGTCGGTCGACCTCCACATCGGGTCGCGTCTGCCCGCGTTCTGCACCAGCATGGGCCGAGTGTTGCTCGCGTATCTGCCGCAAGACCAGCTTGAAAGCTTTTTGAGCCGCATGACCCTGACGCAGTACACGCCGCGCACCATCAATTCGGTCGACAAGCTGCGGCTGGCTTTGCGCAACGTGCGCCGCAACGGCTACGCGCTTTGCGATCAGGAGTTGGAGGTCGGGCTGCGGTCGCTCGCCGTGCCGGTGTATGCGCCGAATGGCCGCGTTGTGGCGACGGTGAACATCAGCGGCAATGCCCCGAGAATGAACATGATGGAGATGCAGACGAAGTTCCTGCCACCCCTGCGAACCGCGGCGAGCGAATTGAGCGTCTTCCTGCGGTAAAGGGAAGACGAGGGCTGTATCCTCGCTGCAGCTTCTATGAACTTCATGATGCGCGACATCGCCGGCAGCCTTGTGGCCACGCTTGTTTTCGCCGCACTGCTGTACGCTCCCGGGTATGTGGTGGCGTACAGCACTGACCTGTTCGGCTTTCGCACCCTGCGCCTCCTCGACCGCTCTGTCTGGGCGGTGGCATGCTCCTTCGCTGTCGTTCCCATCGTGGCTTACTTCGCCGGTCGCTTCGCCGAACTGCACGCAGTCTGTTGGGGCATGGCCGCCTTTTCGGTCGCCGCGCTTTGGCTGCTCTGGCAGGGGCGCCGCGCGAAAGGCGCTGCCCCGCCCCTAGGCCGTCGCGACCGTTGGCTCATCGCGACGGTGATCGGCGGCTGGATCGTCTTTGCCCTTCTGATGCTGGTCGATTTTCAGGTGGGCCACCGGCTCTTCTTCAGCGTGGCCATCGCCGACCAGAGCTACCGTATCGCGTTTACCGATGCCGTCGTTCGCACCGGAGTGCCTCCCGCCAATCCACTCTACTTTTCCGGCCATCCTGCCCCGATGGCCTACTACTATTTCTGGTATGTGCTGGCGGCTGCGGTAGTTCCGTTCGCCCACGTTTCCACGCGGCAGAGCTTTATCGCCAGCAGCATCTGGGCCGGCCTCGGTCTGCTCGCTCTGGTGCGCTTGTATGCGACTCACTTCTTTCGCTGGCCGCGCCAGCGGCAATGGCTGGCCGTCGGCCTGCTGGCCGTCACGGGAGCCGACCTGCTTCCGTCGCTGGGCAACGCCGTTCTACAGCCCTCGCTCAACGGTGACATCGAGTGGTGGTCGGTCGATCCGATTGACGCCTGGCCGGACTCTCTGCTCTGGGTGCCGCACCATGTCGCGTCGGTCATCTGCTGCCTGCTCGCGCTGCTGTTCCTCTGGCGGACCTTCGAGACGCCAACCAAGCCAAGACGCAGAGCGCTCCCCCTTGTCCTTGCCGCGTTCGCCTTTGCAAGCGGCTTCGGCCTGTCTGTATACGTAGCGTTTGGCTTTGCGTTGCTTATCGCGTTGTGGCTCGTGTGGGCCGCGCTGCACCGCTCCCACGACACGCTCGTCCTTTGCAAGCGCTTTGCCTTGGTTAGCGCGATGGCTGCCTCGCTACTGCTTCCCTTTCTGCAGGAGCTCACGGCAAACCTGCCGCACGAGGCCCCCGGTCCGGGAGCCGGTCCGCCCACACATCTGTTCGGCTTCAGCGTTCGCCAGATGATCGACTCCGGCCTGCTGACCGGACTGCCTCTTTTTTCCAGGTGGAACAACGCTCACCCGTTGCTGCTCGACCAGGGCATGCGCCTGCTTCTGCTGTTGCCGGGCCTTGCTATGGAGCTCGGCCTTTATGGCGCAGTGCTCGTCTGGCTGTTACGTGCCCGCATGTCCCGTTCCGCAGAAGATCGTGACGCGCGGCGGCGGCGCTCCCTCCTCGATACGGCGCCTGAAACGGCCCTTTTTTTCGTGGTCAGCGGTCTGCTGATGACCATGTTTCTCGGCTCATCCGTTATCAGCAATAACGACTTCGGCTACCGCGCCGTCATGTTGCCGCAGTTCTTCCTGACGCTGCTGACAGCGGACGTGCTTGGCGCGTGGTGGTTTTCCGCGAACCGCTCGCACCCCGGGAACCCGCTCCCGAGCAGGCCTCCCCTGATCGAGCCCACCCGTGGGCGTCGACGCCTGGCCACCATCCTCTTCGCCCTGGGAATCGCCGGATCGCTTTACGGAGCGCTGCTGCTACGCGGTTGGCTGCCCTTCGAGGCAGCCCACGCCGGAAGCGGCTTCGGCCAACTGCCAGAGGACGCTTTGGAGATCCGCGAGGCTTCCGCCCAGCTTGCGCGGGTATCGTCCGCCAACGCGGTCGTCGCCTTTCGGCCCATTGACGACAACATGCACCCGGGTCAGGTGATGAGTCCTAACGAGTTCTACCAGCGGCTGCTGGTGATGAACGTAGCGCATCCGTTCCTCAATGCAGAAGGCAAATGTGCCGTGCACTTTGGCGGCGACCGCGTGCCCTGCTCCGCCATCCAGCGCGACACGGCGCAACTCTACACCTTGCCTGCTCCCACGGCCCAATGGGCGCAAGCCTATTGCAGCCGCTTCGGCGTGCAGTACCTGCTGCTCAGCCATCTGGACCCCGATTGGCACACTCCGAATGGCTGGCCCGCCACCCTGCCGACCCTCGCGGCGGAGCCCGGCTTCCAAATCCTGCGCTGCAGCGTTCCCTGAGCCAAAGGCTTCCTTTTTCCGAAGAGTCTTTTCTATGTAACCTGTGTTTCCACAACACACGTCAGAAGTTTAGCAACTCCGCCCTGCTGGTTTGACGTTAGCCAGTCTTGAGAAATCGCGGTAGAATCGCAACATCGTTACGAGCAAGGACCGTCACCATCTTTAATCTTTCTAACCAGCGCACGGAGCGGAGCGCGCTTGCAGAAGCCCGCGCGACGCGCCAGTCCTTCAGGACGCGACTGCAAAGCCTTTCGAGTTCCCGCCTTCCTCGTTTCATGATGGCTGTGTTTTTTCTGGCCCTGGCCTTGCGGCTGGTTCTGGTAGGCGTGCTCATCAGCCAGTTACCGTCGCATACTATCCAATCGAACGACTTTGGTTGGGAAAGCTGGGAAGTGGGCTGGATTGCGCGTTCCATCTATCTTGGCCACGGTTTCAGTTCGCCGTTTCTTCCGCTTACCGGACCGACGGCGCTCGTTCCGCCGCTCTACACGTACCTGCTGGCCGGCGCGTTTAAGCTGCTCGGGTTGAATACAGTGAAGGCTGCCATAGCGGTCCTCAGTTTTAACTCGCTTTGTTCAGCGCTCACCTGCATCCCGCTGTATTTCCTCACGCGCAATGCCCTCACCGAGCGGGCCGGACGCATCGCCGCCCTGGCCTGGGCCGTATACCCTTTCGCCATCTACTTTTCCGCGTCGCGCGTGTGGGACTACGCGCTCACCTCATTGCTGTTTACCTGCTGCCTCCTGGCTGCGCAAAAGCTGCATCTTCGCGGTGTCTGGGCCTGGGTAGGCTTCGGTGTGCTGTATGGGTTTGCCGTTATGTCGAACCCGTCGATCGCTTCGCTGCTGCCTTTCCTGATGCTGTTCGCGGTCGTCAAGTTTTGGCGTCAAGGCCACGGCCCTGCCGGGCAGCGAACGCTTAAGATCTCTGCCCGGTCGCTGGCGGCAGTGGCTGCTTTCGTCCTTGTATGTACACCCTGGACCATTCGCAACGAGCGTGTGCTCCATTCCAGCTTCTTCATGCGTGACGGGTTCTGGCTGGAGTTTTATGCCGGCAACAACGGCGACACGCACGAGTCGAACTCCGCCTGGGCGCACCCGGCGTCGAATCCCATCGAAATGGCCAAGTACCGCAGCGAAGGCGAAATTGGCTACATGGCGGAAAAGCGCAACCTCGCCACCGCCTACGTCGAAACCCATCCTGGCTTCTTTGTCGTAGCGACGGCTCGCCGCATCGTCCGTTTTTGGACCGGCTACTGGTCGTTCAGCCCTCACTACCTCAAATATGAGCCGTTCGATCTGCCCAATGTGCCCTTCTGCCTTTTCCTGCTGTGGGCGACGGTCCGCGGCCTTATCCGCTGGTGGCGGCAGGACTGGCGCAGCGTCGCTCCCTATGTTGTGGCTCTTCTGCTTTTTCCGATTCCTTATTACTTGACCCACAGCTCGATGGATTATCGTCAGCCCATTGAGCCGCTGATCATCGTTCTGGTTTCGATCGGGCTTTTCGGCACCGGCGTCGGGCGCAATCGCCCAGGCACGGAGGCGGAGAGACTACCCCAGAGCGATCTCTCCGCGGCGTAAGACCCCGCCTGAGTGTGCTCCGCCTGACGGCTTCCGTGTGGCTGTATTGCGCCGCGAACTGTATGAGCGTTTCCGCTCACGCCCGGAAGGTCACGGGCCTAATCGTCGTCGTCGTCGTCTTTCTTGCGCGAGTGCTTTTCGAGCAGCATGGCTGGAACGGGTTTGTCGCCCATCGCGTCCTGCCACAGAATGACATTCAGCTTGCGCGGGTCGGCGTGGTCGGCGTGGCGGAAGTCCATTTTGCCCGACTCCGCAGATCCCGGAGCCGTAGGTTTGTTGGCCGTGTAGATGAGGCCGTTGTCACGGTTTGACGTGTCCGCTGCATACGCCGGCTGATCGCCGGGGCCGGTGAACAGCGTTGAAATCAGCGACGCGAACGCGTCGTTGTTGTTCATGGGCGGCAGGTCGAGCAGCGTTTCCATGGTGCGCAACATGCTTACGGTCGAGTAGAAGCGGCTGTCCACAAACGCCGCGTCTCCCGCCTTCGGGTGCGGCGCGTATTTGCTCACCACAATGCCGAGCGAACGGTGAGCGTCAACGTGGTCGCCGCCATTCTGGGCATCGTCTTCGAGAATAAAGAAGGCGGTGTCGTCCCAGAACGGCGAATGCGAGATCGCGTCGACGGCGCGGCCGATGGCGAGATCGTTATCGGCAACTGAAGACTTCGGCGTCGGCCCTCCCACGCGTGTGCCCTCCGTATGGTCGTTGCCCATGCGCAGCATCACGAAGTTCGGCATGGTGTCGTGCCCGGCCGAGCGGTCGCGCGTCCATTGCTCCAGGTGCCGCATAAAGATTTGTACGCGCACCTGGTCCGGAACGCGCAGGTTGAAGTCCGGAGCCTCCGGAGCGAAATGCCCGACGAGCTCCGGCTTGGTCGCCGTATTGTTCGCGATGCGCGGGATCGCCCACGGCCACAGGTTCGTGCCGCCGCCCCACTCTGCCGGGATGGGGCCGCCGGGCTTGATCTCCGGCTGCGCGCAAACGGCGTCCTCGCCCGTCATCGCGCCTTCCTGCGGGTTCATCAGCTTGCGCTGTGCCTTCTTGTCCGTGCAGAAGCTGGTCGAGATGTATTCGCCAAAGTGCAACAGCGATTTGCCGTGCGCGGCAAGGTTCGTCCACAGGTAGCCGCTTTGTGGCTCATCGACATCCGGAATGTGCTGGAGCAACGGATAACCGTCGGCCACCATGCCCTCGTAGTCGTAGGTGCGCTGACCACCGCGGTAGTTCTGCTGCCATGTTTTTTCAAGGTAGTCGGTGCCGATCCCCGCGGTCGACCACACATGGCCTTCGCCCGAAACTTCACCGGAGTCGAAGAAGTTGTCGAGCACGCCAAACTGCAGAGCCAGCTTGTGCTGGTTGGGTGTCACGGCCTCGCCGTACATGGTGAGCGAGGGGTCCCCGTTGCCGACCGGCTTGCCCTTCGACGCCAGATCGCCGAGCACCTGATCGTAGGTACGGTTTTCTTTGATGATGTAGATCACATGCTTGATCGGGTTGCGCTTACCGGCAAACGCGATCGACTCCGTCGCCGCGCGCAGCCTGTTCGAAACCACCACCTGCTCGGTCAGCGGCTTGAGGTTGGCCTCCGCTTCGCGCTCGTCGATGGTCGCGAGCGAACCGTAAAGCAGCGTCGGCGCGTAGGTGAATGGCCGCTTGAAGCGAGGCTTGTTCTTCACAGAGTCGGTGATCACCTGCGGCGCCGCGTTCGGCCCGGTACCCTGCCCCTTGCCGGTAGCGACGTAGAGCTTGCCGCCGGTGGACGCCATCGCCATCGGCATCAACTCGGTGGGAAGGAAGCCGACCGGCTCCGCCATGCCCTTGGCGTCGGCCATGCTCCGGAGCTTACGCGGGTCGAGCACGGCGACCGAATCGGTGCCCATATTGGCGACGTACAGGCGCGAACCGTCGGCGTTTTCAGCCAGCGCGTTGGGCTCCGCGCCGAAGTAGGTTTGCCGAGGCAGGCGGGTATCGAAGTAGCCTTTCACCGTCAGCTTCGGCGTGGCTGCCGTACCGATCGCGACTGCCGCGACGGCGTCGCGATTCGACAGGGCGACATACAGCATACCGGCATGCTCATCGAGCAGGAGGTCGCACGGATGCGTTCCCGGAGCGGTCGACAGCCGCGGCTTCAACAGGTCGACTCGTCCGCGGATGGCCCCGGTCGCGAGATCGAGCTCCACCACCTGGCTCGCATTCCACAGGGCGACGAAGCCGCGCTTGCCATCTCGGCTTGCGGCCACGGCGATAGGATACGCAGACGGCACGGTGGGCTGGTCGGCGATATCGATTCGCCGTTCCACATCGCCGGTCTCGGCATGAACGATGGCTACGGTGTCCGAAAGGTTTTCTGCGACCAGCAGACGCTCCGGCGTTCCCGCAGAGTGGGGGATGACCGCGATGGCAGCTGGAAAGGGCACGCCTTTGGTGCCGCCGTCGGCCTCGCGCAGCAGCGTATGGCGGCCGCTGCCGAGAGCCACGAGCGGCAGCTTCAGGAAGCGCTCGCGGGTGAGCACGCCCTGGTGGAAGCCCCACACGGAAACGCCGCTGCCGGTGCCTTTTTTCGCCGCGTCGGTGCCTTCGGGGTCGCTCAGCGACGCGAGGCTGCCGTACACATGCGTGCCGTCCGCGCTGAACGCAAGGCCCGAAAAGAAGGTCTGATTCGCTTCCACCAGCGTGCGGCTGTCCGGAAAATCCTGGACCTTGCCGGTCAGGGTGTCGAGCACGGAAATCGACTGCTGGTAGCCCGACTCCGCGGTGCCGTAGCCAGCGTCGATCGTGATCACCCAGCGGCCGTCGGGGGAAACGGCCATCGACATGGGCAGGCTGTTGATCTTTTGCGGAGCGCCGACCATCGGCAGCATCAATCGCTTGCTGGTGGACAGGTCGATCTCCCGGACACCGGATGGTGTTGTCGACGGTGCCGACTGGGCGACGAGGCAGGAAGAAGCGGCGAGCGAAAGCAGCGCGGTCACGGCAGGAAACAGGTGGAGCTTTTGCATGGCGAGGGTCCCTTACAAAAGTCTTACACACAAGCCGGGCACTTCGGGCATATGGTTGGAGGTGGAGAATAAACGTTCCATGAATAGCACCCTGATCCCCGTAGACGACTCGCCCAAGGCAGCCAGATCGACAGGCTCCACGCCTGCCGTGCAGGACACCGTTCGCAAGCTCAAGCAGGACCTCCGCATGGGCCGCGAGCACCAGGAAGGCCGCATCAACTGGATCACCTCGGCGTTCATGGGGCTGTTCCACGTCGGTGCCATCGCCGCGCTGTTCTTCTTTTCCTGGAAGAACCTGGCTGTGTTCGCCATCATGTATTTCTTCTCAATCAACGTCGGCATCGGCATGGCCTACCATCGGCTGCTGACGCATCGCGGTTACCGCGTGCCCAAATGGCTGGAGTATTTCGTGACGGCCTGCGGCTGCCTCGCGCTTGAGGGCGGACCGATCTTCTGGGTGGCCACGCATCGCGTGCATCACCAGAACTCCGATCACGAGGGCGACCCGCACACGCCCCACGACGGCACCTGGTGGGCGCACGCCGGCTGGATTCTGTCGGGCCGCGCGCTGCATTCGGAAACCGCGTTGCTGGGCCGCTACGCTCCGGACCTCGCCCGCGACAAGGGCCACGTCTGGCTGTCGAAGTACCATTATCTGCCGCTGGTCGTAACGGCAGTATTGCAGGTGGTGCTGGGCGCTTTGTTGACGCCGGCGCATCCGGTGGTGGGCGCTGTCGGGATGATGCTGTGGGGCACGTTCCTGCGCACCACACTGGGCCTTCATGCGACGTGGCTGGTCAACTCCGCCACGCACCTTTGGGGCAAGCGCCGCTTTGAAACCAAGGACGATTCCCGCAATAACTGGTGGGTAGCGATCCTGACTGGAGGCGAAGGCTGGCACAACAACCACCATGCGCATCCGGTGAGCGCGCGTCACGGCCTCGCCTGGTACGAGTTCGACATCAACTACTATGGCATCTGGGTAATGGAAAAGATGGGCCTCGCGAAGAAGGTGCAGATTGCGAAATTCGATCCGAAGAACCCCAAGCCCGCCGGCGCCTACATGGACTAACGAAGCTTTTGCAGTAAAGGCCGCCCCTTCCGGGGCGGTCTTTTGTTGCACGCCGTAGAAGATGCCACGGCGCTCCCGGCTATACTCCAATCCAGCCAGCATGAACATCAATCGCCGCCACGGGACGATCGCCTTCTTCATCACGCTCGGCGCGTGCCTCACGGTCGTCGCGGTGGTGCTCAATGTCTCGTGGATCCATATCAACGGTCGCCGGCTGGCGCTGGATATCCTCTCGGTTGTCCTGTTTTCGATCATCATTGCCGGCATCACCATCAACACGATCTTTCTTGTCCGCGAAATCCGCCGCAACGAGCGGCAGGACTCGTTCCTGAACGCCGTCACGCATGAGCTGAAAACGCCCATCGCGAGCATCCGCCTGTACCTTGAAACGCTGCAGCGCCACAACTCCGTGGACGATGCGCAGCGGCAGAAGTTCTACAGCATCATGCGTTCGGACACCGACCGCCTTCTCGGCACAGTCGAGCAGGTGTTGAAGGCAGGGGAGCTCGGCCAGCGCCGCCGCGACCAGCACTCCGCGCGCATTGAGTTGCACCCTCTGGTGGCCGAGTGCGTCGGCACGGTGGCGCGCCGGCACAAGCTGCCGGCCGAGGCCATCGAACTCGCTCCCGTTCCGGGGGACGTTCGCATTTTCGTTCTAGGCAATCTAGAAGATCTGCGCACCGCGACGCTCAACCTGCTCGACAACGCGGTGAAATATTCGCCCGGGGGCGTCCACATCCGCTGCCGCGTCGACATCGAGCACTACACCTGGGCCGTTCTCTCGATCACCGATACCGGAGTCGGCCTGCAGCCGCGCGAGTTGAAGCGCGTCTTTAAACGCTTCTATCGAGTGACATCGAACGATCTGGTCAAAATCAAGGGTACGGGCCTGGGCCTGTTCCTGGTACGCACCATCGTGCAACAGC
This sequence comes from uncultured Granulicella sp., assembly GCA_937871785.1. GTDB lineage: Bacteria > Acidobacteriota > Terriglobia > Terriglobales > Acidobacteriaceae > Granulicella. The sequence goes on along the minus strand of CALMON010000237.1, from coordinate 20,633 downwards.
ACGGCGGCGAAATTCGCGCGTCAAGCGACGGTCCCGGCAAAGGCACGACAATGACCGTGCAGCTCCCCTTGGCGGTGGGTGACGGCCGAGCACAGAAAGCGATGCCCGCATGAACACGCAACCGCTTATTGTTTTGGTCGAAGATGAAGATCACCTGGCGCAGGGGCTGCTGTTCAACCTGGAGGCCGAAGGGTATCGTACGCACCACGAAGCCGACGGCGTAGCCGCGCTGGACTGGCTGCTGACCACAGAGGAAACTCCTGCGGCTGTGCTGCTCGACGTGATGCTTCCCGGGCGCGACGGCTTTTCGATCGCCGCCGCCTTGCGCGAAGCCGGCTCCTTCGTGCCGATCATCATGCTCACGGCGCGCGGCCGCACGGAGGATATCCTCGAAGGCTTTGCCGCCGGAGCGGACGATTATGTCACGAAGCCATTCGATCTTGAGGTGCTGCTGGCCCGCGTGACCGGGGTGCTGCGACGGCTGCGCTGGCAGGCTCCCGCCCCGGCCGGCACCGCTGCCCTGCCCGCGCCGCCCGCGAGCGAGTACGTTCTGGGCGACCGCACCATCTCTTTCGACTCCCTTGAAATTCGCACAGGCGACCAAACCACGCAGCTCACCGTGATGGAAGCCGAGTTGCTCAACTACCTCGTCGAGCGGCCCGGCAAGGTCGTTTCGCGCAAAGAAATTCTGGAAAATGTCTGGCGCGTGCATGAGGATACCGATACCCGCGCCATCGACAACTTTATCGTCCGCCTGCGCCGGCACCTCGAGCCGGACCCTGCGAATCCCGCGCACCTCCTTACGGTTCGCGGCGTAGGCTACCGGTTCGCTCCGTAGGCGCAAGCCGCCCTTAGCCGTGCCTCACGATACACTCGACTAGCCGCCTGAGAACGGTTTCCCGTGCGCCTGTTTACCCGCTACATCCTTCGCGAAGTCATCACCTACGCCGCCCTGGGCGGGGTGCTTTTTACCTTCGTGTTGTTCATGCGCTACCTCCTGTCGCTATTGGAACTCGCCGTTCGCGGCTCCGCTTCGGTCATGGACGTGGGCCGCGTGATCGCATATCTGCTGCCGAATCTGCTCACCCTGACGATCCCAATGGCGGTGCTGATCGGCATTCTGCTCGGCCTCAGCCGGCTGGCGTCGGACAGCGAAATCACCGCGATGCGCGCTTCCGGTCTCGGCGTGCAATCCTTTCTGCGCATTTCGAGCTATTTTGTCGGCGTGGCCTGGCTAGTCGGGCTGGCCAACTCACTTTACGTGTCGCCGCACGCTGCTGCGGCGTTGTTACGCTTCGAACAGGACCGCCGCACCGCGCAGGCCTCGTTTGAAGTGCAGCCGCGCGTGTTTTACGAAGACTTCAAAAATTATGTGCTGTACGTGCAGGACGTGCTGCCCGTTTCCGGCGAATCGGTGTGGCGACACGTTTTTCTTGCCGACCTGACGCAGCCCACCACGCCGCACATCATCACCGCCGAGCAGGCCAACGTCGTCAACAGCGGCGGCGCACAAACCCTGCAACTGCACCTTTCGGATGGCACCCGCCACGACGTGTCCCTGACCAACGCCAATCAGTATGACATCAGCACCTTCACCTCGTCCGATCTGCCCATTCAGACCGGCCAGCAGGAAGACGCCCACATCACCCGGCACGATACGCCCATCCAGGCCATCGGCATGCGCGAGTTGTGGAGCGATGCGACCACTGGCAACGACCGGCGCCCGTACCAGATCGAACTTAACCGCCGCTTTTCGTTTCCGACAGCCTGCTTCGTGCTCATGCTCGTCGGCGTGCCACTGGGGCTCGCGTCCAAGCGTGGCGGTAAGGGAACGGGTTTCGTCCTGACGCTGTTTCTCGTATTTCTGTACTACTTCCTTTCGACAGTCGGCATTGCTCTTGCGACGCAGGGCAAGCTGCCCCCTTTTGCCGGGGTCTGGGGCGCGAACATCGGCTTTCTGCTCGCCGGGCTCTTGCTGGTGCAGCAGATGTCGCGCGGGGGCATCGCCGTTACGATCGTTTCGAGCGCCAACGCCTGGTTTGCCGCGCTGCTGCTCCGGCTGACCGGCTCCACGCATCGCTCGGAAGGCACGCTGGCGACGGGCTTTACGCAGCGTGTTCGCCGCGTGCTTCACGCGCGGTTTCCGCTCATTCTGGATGAGTACGTCATGCGCAGCTTTGTGCGCAACTTCGCCCTGACGCTCACCGTGCTCGCTTCGGTCTTTCTGATTTTTACGTTTTTCGAGCTCATCGGCGACATCATCCGCTATCGCACGCCGCTCGTCACGGTCGGCGAGTATCTGCTCAACCTGATACCCTTCATCCTCTACAACGTTACGCCGCTCTGCTCGCTGGTCGCCGTGCTGATCACGTTCGGCTCCCTCAGCCGCACCAGCGAGCTGACCGCGATGAAAGCGACCGGCATTAGCCTGTATCGCGTGGTCGCGCCGATTCTGCTGGTTGCCGCCATCCTGTCGGGAGCGCTTTTCGCCTTCGACGAGGTCTACCTTCCCGGCGCGAACCGCCGCCAGGAAGCCCTGCGCGCAACCATAAAAGGTAAGCCTGCGCAGACTTTTCTCCGCCCCGACCGCAACTGGATTTCCGGCCAGAGCGCCCACGGCGACGAGCCCGCCCGCATCTTTTACTACCAGTTTTTCGATCCTCACAAAGACGTCTTCGCTAACCTGACCGTCTTTGAGTTCAAGCCCGGGACCTTCGTTTTGCAGCGCCGCATTTTTGCGCAGAACGTCCACTGGGAAGACAGCATCGGCCAGTGGGTGTTTGAGAACGGCTGGCAGCGCTCCTTCGCCGGCGAGGCGGTCGACAGCTACAAGCCGTTTACGCTCACCACCTTACCCGAAATCCACGAGCAACCCGGCTACTTCAAAAAAGAAGATCGGCCTTCGCAGGAGATGTCCTACAACGAGCTCGACGCCTACATCGGCGACCTCAAGCAGAGCGGGTTCGACACCATGCGGCTGCGCGTGCAGCTCAACCGCAAGCTCGCCTATCCGCTGGTAACGCTCGTGATGGCGATCCTGGCAATCCCGTTTGCGCTTTCAACCGGCAAGCGGGGCTCGCTGGCCGGCATGGGCGCGGCTATCGGCGTGGCCATCGCCTACTGGGTGGTGGCCGGCATCTTTGAAAATCTCGGCAATGTCAATTCGCTCCCCGCGGTGCTGGCCGCCTGGTCGCCGGACCTGCTGTTCGGCATGGCGGGAGCGTACCTGCTGCTACGCTCCCCGACATAACACAGTAGCAACCAACCGGGCATTGCCGCTACACTAGGAATCGACATGAACCCCACAAGCTCCCTGCGATTTGTCACTTCTGCCGCCATGCTGTCGGCGTCCGTTCTTTCCTTGGCACAAACAGCGGCAAGGCCGTCAACAACCGCGCACCGCACCGCAGCCACGCCCACCCATGCGGCGGAGGCGACACCCGCCTGCTCCAAGCTACCGGACATGTCCCCCAAAATCCCCGCTGTTCCGGCCGGCTCGCCCTGCGCAAAGCCCTTGTACACCGTCGTTTCCACACCGGGCGTGACGCTCGGCTATGTTTCGCCGCTTGAAGGGCCGGGATTACGCGAAACCCTCGGGCTGGAGTCTTCCAGCTTTTCGCTGGATTACGTCGACACCCAGATCGGCACTGGAGCGCTCGCCGCACCGCACAAGTGGTACAGCATCCATTACACCGGCTACCTCGTCGATGGTACCAAGTTCGACTCGTCGCTTGACCGCGGCGAGCCCATCGTCATCCCGTACGGCGGCCACCAGGTGATCCCCGGCTGGGATACCGGCTTCGACGGCATGCGCGTCGGCGGCAAGCGCCGGCTGTTTATTCCTTTCCAGTTGGCCTACGGTCCTAACGGCAAACCGCCAACCATTCCCGCGCGCGCCGAACTGATCTTCGACGTAGAGCTCGTCGCCCAGAACGACACCAAGCCTGAGCCAAAGGCACCGGCGGCGGCTAAATCGCTGGATAACAGCGGCAAGCCGGCTCCGTCGACCGCACCGGCTCCGGCGAGTTCTCCCGCGACCTCTCCGGCAGCGCCGCCGCCTACGCAGAACGTTACGCCGGCGGCACCAACCGCACCTAAGCCCTGACGACGATCTCTGCCGACATATGTGAGTCAACGACCCGCGCGAGAGCATCCCACTAGGGACAACTCGCGCGGTTTTTCTTTGCTAGCCGCCAATGTTTACGAGGATCATGTTTAACCGATTGCGCCCACTGTTCCCGTATCTCAAACGCTATCGGCTCAGCTTTGCCTGGGGACTGGTAGCGCTGGTTGTCTACAACTGCACGAAGGCCCTGGTGCCTATCGTTGTCGGTCACGCCATCGACAACATGCGCCACCACTTGACGTCCTCCGCGGTCGCCAACGCGGCCATGCGGCTGATCGGTATCGCGGTCGTCTCCGGGACGTTCCTGTATATCGCGCGGCAGGTCTTGATCGGTGCCTCGCGAGAGATCGAGTTCGACCTGCGCAACGACCTGTTCGCGCACCTTGAAACGCAGCCGCCCAGCTTCTTCCAGCAGCATCGCACCGGGGACATCATGGCGCGGTCGACCAACGACCTGAGCGCGGTTCGGCAACTGCTCGGCCCGGCCATCATGTACAGCGCAAACACGGTCGTGTTCACAGCGGCGGCGCTGCCGTACATGATCCGCACCAGCCCGCACCTTACCCTGTACGCGTTTGTGCCGCTGCCGTTCGCGTCCATCCTGGTGCAGTACTTTGGGGCACGCATTCACACACGCTTCGAGCGTATACAGGCTATGTTTTCGGACATTTCGGCGCAGGCCGAGGAGAATTTTTCGGGTGCACGCCTTATCCGAGCCTTTGCGCAGGAAGACGCGCAGATCGCCTCTTTCGAGCGATCGAACCAGGAATACATTCGTCGCAGCCTGCTGCTCGCGCGGCTGATGGCCATGCTCTGGCCCACGCTTGAGTTTGTGCTGGGTATTTCGCTGATGATGACCCTTCTAGTAGGCGGTCATCAGGTCGTAGAACACCGTATGACGGTGGGCCAGTTCACCAGCTACAACGTGTACATGGTGCAGCTCATCTGGCCCATGATCGCGATCGGCTGGGTAGTCAATCTCGTACAGCGCGGAGCCGCGTCGGTGGTACGCATCGACGCCCTGATGAAGCAGCGCGCCGCCATCAATGACGACCACGCCGACCCAGCTCTCGCGTCTACCGCAAGCCAAAGCCCCGCTCCCGAACTGCAGGGCTCCATTGAGTTCCGCCAACTCAGCTTCTCCTACGTTGACGGAACGGAAGTGTTGCACGAGATCGACCTCAGCATACCGGCCGGATCGAGTCTGGCGATCGTCGGCCCGACGGGCTCCGGCAAGTCGACGCTCGTCTCGCTCATCCCGCGGCTGCAGGAAGCCCGGCCTGGCATGGTGCGGATCGATGGACGTCCGGTAGCCGAATACCCACTCGCCATGCTGCGTGAAGCGATTGGCTTTGTGCCGCAGGAAACATTTCTGTTTTCAGAAACTATTCGCGAAAACATCGCGTTTGGCGTGCCTTCCGCGAGCGACCGCAGCATCGAAGACGCCGCCTACACGGCTTACATCGGCAAGGAGATCCTCGAGTTCCCAAAGGCGTTCGCCACGGTCGTCGGTGAACGCGGCATGACGCTTTCCGGCGGACAAAAGCAGCGTACCGCGATTGCGCGTGCCATCCTCCGCGACCCGCGCATCCTGATCCTCGACGACGCGCTGGCTTCGGTCGACACCTACACCGAAGAGCAGATCCTCACGTCGCTTGAGAAAGCAATGCTCGGCCGCACGACCATCCTGATCGCGCATCGCGTGTCAACGGCTCGCAGCGCGGATCGCATCGCGGTGCTTGAAGCAGGGCGCATCGTGGAACTGGGGACGCACGAAGAGCTGCTCGAACGCGGCGGGTACTACAGCAACCTGTTCGACAAGCAGCGGCTGGAAGAAGAGATCGCCACCGCGCAATAGCGCACCGCTTTACGCAGACCACCGCAGCGTCTCCGCGACTGTCGCGATGGTGGCCGCCGGCGTGAGCTTCACGAACGTTTCTTCCCGCGTACGCAGTTCGCGAGGCAGCACACGCCCCGCCTCAGGATCGTGCGACACGATCGACCATGCATCGCGCACATTGCGCAGGCAAAGAATCACCTCATGCAGCTCTTCGGACGAGCCGTGGTGCGACGCTTCAAGCGTCATCGTGAACATGGCGGCGTAAAAGTCGCCAAGCGCCTGCGCGGTTTTGCCGCCGACGTCGGGTCGCAGCCGGGCCTGCAGATACATCAGAATGTCGACGACCCGCTTCACCGCGGCGCGGCGTCCATGCTCGTCGTGTTCTTCCGCGCACTGCGCCGCACGATGCAGAAATCGTATCGCCCCGTCGTACAAAGCGACGATCAGTTCCACTCCGGTCGCCCCTGCCAGTGCCTGCTCTCGATAGCCCGCGTTGTCCATGCCTGCTCCTTAAGACTTTTCGCCGTACCCGGTAACCGCGCTGTAGGTTTCGTTCACTTCGTCCAACTGCGAAGGGATCGACTGCAAAATCTCGTTCGCCTCATTCAGTTCGGCGGTAAGCGTCGTTTTCTCGGTCGCGATGCGCGCGTCCTCGTCCGAAACATTCTTGTTCAGCAGCGTTTCTTGCGAGCTGTTCTGTTGCTGCGCAAGATAGATCGCGCCCGATGTCGAGCTTGTTCCGAGACCGTTCAGGACCGTCGCGAAGTTACTGCCGAAGCTCCCCGCGTTTTGCAGAAAGCCTGCAATGTCGTCGAAATCAGCGTCCAGCGCGGACGTGAAATCGCTGCTGTTGAAAGTCAGCGTCGCATCCTTGTTGACCGTGATGCCGAGTTGCGTGACGCTTGAAATCTTTCCGCTGGCGGTCCCGCCCAGCAGCGCCGACGCGAGCTGCGTTTGCAGCAACGATAACGTCGGGTCTCCGTACAATGGTTCGGCGTTGCCGCTCGAATCCTTGCCTTCCTGCTTGGTCAGGTCGGCCACCACGGTGTTGTAAGCGGTCACAAAATCGCTGATCGCGCCGGAGATGGCGGAGTTGCTGTTGGTGATCTCGACATCCACCGGCGTAGCCGACGTATTGAGCAGGTGGAATGTGACGCCGGAGATGGCATTGCTGACCGTGTTTGAAGAACTCGTGAGCGCCACGCCGTCGACCGTCAGGCTCGCGTCCGACCCTGTGCTGCCCGTCTGCAACGCCAGCGCGGACGACGTCGTGTTGTCGTTCAGATTGTTCGTGAAAGTAAGCTGCCCAGCGCTTCCGCTTGTGCTGCTCACCAGCGAAAGGCGCGATCCGGAGGAATCCGTAATGATGCTCGCCTTCACACCCACACTGGCCGCGTTGATCGCCGCCGAAAGCGAAGAAAGCGTGTTGCTCGTGCTGCCGACGGTGATCGTCTGCGCAGTGCCGGAGCCGACCTGAATGGTGAGACTACCGCTCAACGTATCGGTCGCCGCCACGGCGCTGCTGTAGCTCGAAGACGTTTGCGCCAGGCTGTTGATGACGACGCTATGGCTTCCCGCGCTGGCCGACGCCGTCGCCGACGAGAGCGCGAGCACGTCGGTGTTCGAGCTCGACCCATCTTTTTCGGCTAGAACGCCGTCGAAGTCGGTCACTGCCTGCAGCTTGGTCGTGAGCGTGGACAGGTCGGTGCCCAGCGTGGTCAGCACGGTATCCTGTGCGGAAAGCGCGGTAAGCTGCGTTTTCCACGGAGTTTCTACGCCCTGCGCAATCGCCAGGATCGACGACACAGTCGATGTGACATCGAACCCCGCGCCACTGGTCGCCGATCCAAACGAGAGCCCAACCGTCCCCATGCTGCCTCCACCACGGATGTTGCCGGATGCGTCTTTGCGCAACCGTAAAACAGGAGAGCACGCGTGCGGCCATGCTCCCCTGCGGGTTGATGAGAAGGCTCTTAGCCAATGGAGAAGCTCGCGGCGACGCGTTGTGCGGCGACGCTCTTCTTCCTACTGCAGCAGCTTCAGCACTTCCTGCTGCACGCTATTCGCCTGCGCCAGGGCGCTGATGCCCGTCTGCGAGAGCACCTGGTACTTGGCAAGATCGCTGGTCGCCTGGCCGTAGTTGGTTGAGCGGATGTTGCTTTCCGCCGAGGTCAGGTTTTCGCTTTCCGCGCTTGCGACGTTCGAAGCAGAGTTGAGCTGATTGATGTCCGCGCCGATCACGCCGCGCTGATACGCGACGTCGGCAATCGCCGTGGTCACACCGGTCAGCACGCTGGAAGCGTCGGCCGCCGTGAGCGCAGAAATGTCTGTCGCCGCGCCCGCCGCAAAGTCGACGCCGGCACCGGGCAGCGTGGCGGTACTCGTCAAGGACGAGCCTGCCGAAGAAAGCGCAGCGGCCGTGACGTCGGCGGACGAAGACGAGGCGGCATCCGGACCGGAGATGGTGAGCACACCGGTGGCCGCGTCGACAGCTGCGGTCACGTGTTCCCCGGAAAGCGTCGTGTTCGCGTTGATCTGCGCCGCGACACTGGCGCTTGTTGAGCCCGCGGCGATCGTCAGCGAGGTGGCGGTACCCGCCCCAAGCGTGATCTTCAGGGTTCCGGAAAAGGTGCTGCCGGCTGTCGGCGTGAGCGTGAAGGAGGAGCCGGAGGTTGACGTGGCGGGTGAGACCGTGCCGGGAGTCAGCGTCGCGGTGGTCCCCGTCGGCGCGGAAACGCCGACGCTGGCCGCCGTCAGGGAGCCAACCGTTTCGGTGAACGAGGTCGACCCGGCGGAGGTGCCGTCGGATACGAAGACCGTCTTTGCCGTCGACGAAAACACCGCGTTGCTGTTGAAGTTTGTGGTCGACCCGATGTTGCCGATCTGCGTGAGGATGTTCTGGTATTCCTGGTTGGCGGCGCTCACCTGCGAGCTGTTGAGCGTGCCGTTGGCGGCTTCGGTCGCGAGCGTCACCGCGCGGTTCAGGAGGTTCGTCACCTGCGAAAGCGCGCCGTCGGCGGTCTGCAGCAGGCCGACGCCGTCGCTGGCATTTTGCGACGATTGAGTCAGCGCGGCTTCGTTGGCGTGAAGGCCGTCAGCCACGGCGAGACCGGCTGCGTCGTCGGCGCCCGAGTTGATGCGCGACCCGGACGAAAGCTGCGTCAGGGTGTTCTGCAGACTCGACTGCGTCTGGTTCAGGTTGTTTTGCGCGTAGATTGCGGCGATGTTGTTCAAGACACCTAACGACATGCGTATTCTCCTGGGTTCTTGTAGTGCGAAGCTCACTCAGCTCATTGGCTGGCTGAGTGCGGTCGGCGCGCCGGGATTGGCTGTGCCGCGTCCCTCCCCTCATCGGCGCGTCGGAACCGTGCATGAGGACATTGGGCGCGAGTGTTGCGAAGCGCAACAGACAGCCGGAGGGCCGGGCTCCGGGCTGGCTCACGCGTTCCGCCGTCGCGCCGATACAGACTTTGTGATCGAACTGACCCGCCTCAACGGACATCCCATTACCGTCAACTGCGACCTGATCCGCTCGGTCGAAGCGTCGCCCGATACGTTGCTCTCGCTCGTAACCGGCGAAAAGCTGCTCGTTCGCGAAACCTGCAGGGACGTCGCGCAGATCGCGTTTGCGTATCGCGCCGCTGTGCTGCGCGCCGCCTGGCCCGACGCCGCCGGCGCGCTGATTGCCGCCGCGGCCGCCTTTACCCTGCAACCGGACGGGAGCAAAGGATAAGCCCATGGACATCGCAAGCATTGGCGGCATCCTGCTGGCCGTCGTCGGCATCCTCGCCGGCATGATGATTGAAGGCGGCAGCATCGCGCAGATTACCCAGCCAACGGCGGCCATGATCGTGGTCGGCGGAACGGCCGGCGCGGTGATGCTGCAGTTTCCGCTCAGCATTTTTCTCGCTGCGTGCAAGTCGCTGCTGCGGGTCTTCATGCCCGGCAGCCACGACGGTGAAGCGACGCTGAAGCAGCTCGTCGATTTCGCCAATAAGGCGCGCAAGAGCGGCATCGTGTCGCTCGACGGCGACCTTGCGCAGGTGCATGACCCCTTCATGAAGCAGGCGCTGATGCTCGGCGTCGACGGCACCGACCCGGGTGAGGTGCGCAAGATCATGCAGCTCGAGCTGGAGAACAAATCCGAGATCGAGGAAAAGATTCCGGCGGTCTTTGAAGCGGCCGGTGGCTATTCGCCGACGGTCGGCATCATCGGCGCGGTGCTCGGGCTGATCCAGGTGATGAAGAATCTCGACAACATCGACGAAGTGGGCCGCGGCATTGCGACGGCGTTTGTTGCCACCATCTACGGCGTCGCGGTGGCGAACCTCATCTGCCTTCCGGCAGCCGGTAAGCTCAAATTTCGCCATCGCGAAGAAACGATGATCAAGGAAATGATCCTTGAAGGTGTCATCTGCATTCTGGAAGGGATGAACCCGCGCATGATGGAAACCAAGCTGCGGACGTATCTGTTCGACTCGAAGCCCGGTGCCGCGACGGCGGCTGACGCGACAGCGTGAGCGAGGAGTTTGCGACATGAGCAAGAAGAAGCACCCTGAACACGTCAATCACGAGCGCTGGCTGGTGAGCTACGCCGATTTCATTACGCTGCTGTTTGCCTTCTTCGTTGTGCTGTTCGCTTCCGGTCAGTCGGACAAGCACAAGAAGGAAAAGATGGCGCACTCCATGCAGGCGGCGTTTTCCGAGATGGGCATCTTCGACCAGCACTCGAAGTTTCCGTCGCTCGACGACACCTCCGGGCCGAACGGCACGCCCACACCCATCGCGCTTCCGCTGCCGGGAGTTGAGCGCGATGCCGAAACGCAGCGGAGAGTGGAGCAAGTCGTCAAGCAATCTAGCGCTGTGCCTACAGGCGACGTCACCGTCCGGCCTACCGCAGACGGGCTGACCGTCTCGCTGCACGAGGGCGGCTTCTTCGACTCCGGCTCCGCCGAGTTGCGGCCCGGAGCCGTTCCGGTGCTCAAGGCGCTTGCGGCGACGCTGCCTGAGGGCGGCCTGCGCGTCGAAGGCCATACCGATAATGTGCCGATGCGGTCGGCGCTGTACGCTTCCAACTGGGAACTTTCTACTGCGCGCGCCGCAACCATCGCCCGCTTCCTGCTGGAGCACAGCGCGATCCGTCCCGAGCAGGTGACGGTCGCCGGCTACGCGGAGTTCCATCCGCTGACGAGCAACGCGACACCTGAAGGCCGCGCGGCGAACCGCCGGGTCGACCTAGTGCTGCTACGCTCAAAATAGCTGCCGCTCCCCTTATAAATTCCGGCTCTTAGAATCAGTCCCCAAGCTTCGAGCCATGAGAGTCGAGTCATGAGCTACGCGGTAACGCCGAGCACCTTGACGATCACGCGCTTGCTCCGTTGCCCGTCGAACTCGGCGTAAAAGATGCGCTGCCATTGGCCCAGGTCGAGCCGCCCGTTTGTGATAGGCAGCGTCGTTTCGTGGTGCAGCAGCAGCGCTTTCAGGTGCGCGTCGGCGTTGTCCTCGCCGGTGCGGTGGTGCTTATACCCGGGCCAGCGTGGTGCCAGCTTTTCAAGCCAGACGCTGATGTCTTCGATCAACCCGTCTTCATGGTCGTTGACGTAAATCGCAGCCGTGATGTGCATCGGCGAGACGAAGCATAAGCCGTCAATTACGCCACTGCGTTGCACGATCGCTTCCACCTCCCGCGTAATGTGGACCATCTCATACTGCTCGCGGGTCTTGAATGTGAGGTACTCCGTGTGTGCCTTCATGGGCCTTATCGTAGCGCGGACAAGGCAGAACCGGCGTAGGCGGGCGTACACTTTGATTCCATGCGAACACCTTTAGGTCTGCTGATCATCGTCTGCATGACGGCCCATGCACAATGGACTCTGCAGGAGTCCGGCACTACCGCCAGCTTGCGCGGCATCCATTCGCTCGGCAGTGGCGTGGCGTGGGCTTCGGGCAGTGGCGGAACGGTGCTGCGGACGGTCGACGGCGGGGCGCACTGGCTGCATTGCGCCGTGCCGGAGGGCGCGGCCAAGCTCGATTTTCGGGGTGTCCAGGGCTTTGACGCGTCGACCGCGGTGGTCATGTCCAGTGGCAAGGGCACGGCTTCGCGCCTGTACAAAACGGTCGACGGTTGCGCCACCTGGAAGAAGGTGTTCGACGATCCGCATGATACGGGTTTCTTTGACAGCCTGCGCCGCGTGACCAGCAAGCAGATGTACATGCTGGGAGATCCGGTCGCCGGCAAGTTTGCCATGTTCTTTTCGCAGGACGCCGGCAGCACCTGGTACATCGCCGACGACCCGGGCCTGGACGCGCCGAAAGACGCCGGGGCCTTTGCCGCAAGCAATTCGGCGCTGATCAACGTAGGCCCGTTCTTGATATTCGGGACTGGAGGGCCGCAGGCCGCCACCTATGCGCTTCGGCCAAAGTGCACATCGGGGAAGCCGGATGCCTGTCCGAGTGCCTGGTCCGCAACAGAAACCCCTTTGGCGCATGGGAGCGCGCCTGCCGGCATATTCTCGCTTGCGGGACGATTCGCCACAAACGCCGCAGGCAAAACAGCCAGCGTTCTCGTCGCGGTGGGCGGCGTGTACGACAAGCCAGACGAGAAAGCCGCAACGGCTGCTTTCAGCCGCAATGATGGATCTACGTGGACGGCAGCGCTTTCGTTTCCGCAGGGATACCGCAGTGCGGTTGCGTATGACTCGGCACGTAGCACGTGGATCGCCGTCGGGCCGAACGGCACAGACATTTCCAACGACGACGGCAGAAACTGGACGGCGCTGAAGCCCGGTCCGAACGACGCGGCCGATGCGGATAAGAACTGGAACGCGTTGAGCCTGCCCTTCGTAGTGGGGTCAAAGGGGCGGATTGGAATTCTGCGCGAAGACGCGCTGGGCGGTAAGTAGATCGAGTTCCGTCAAGAAGCAGATTCCTTGCGTCTCAGAGAAAGGGCTGAAGCAATGCTGCAAGCAATCTGGATGGCCGTGCGAATGACCGGCGCCATGGCGTGGGAAATGCTCTGGGCGTTATGCCTGGGCTTTCTCTTATCCGGCATCGTGGAAGCAGTCGTGTCCAAGGAGCAGATGGCCAAGCTGCTTCCTGACTCTTCGGCAGGGACGATCGTTATCGCGACCGGGATGGGCGCGGCGAGCTCCTCCTGCAGCTACGCTGCCACAGCGCTGGCGCGCAGCCTGTTTCGCAAGGGCGCGGACTTCATCGCGGCCATTGCGTTTCAGTTTGCGTCGACCAATCTGGTGGTGGAACTGAGCGTGCTGCTGGCGTTGATGCTCGGCTGGCAATTCATGGCAGCCGAGTTCGTCGGCGGGCCGATCATGATCGCGCTGATCGTCATCATGTTGCGCACGGTTCTTCGGCCCAAGATGATCGAGGCGGCTCGCCGGCAGGCCGAGCGCGGACTTGAAGGCAAAATGGAAGGCCACGCCGCCATGGACATGAGCCTGCATGAAGGCACGTTCTGGCAGAAGCTGACCTCCGCAAAAGGCATCACGGCGACCAGCCACTATTACTGGATGGACTGGTATTCGCTGTGGCCGGACATTCTGGGCGGCCTGGTTATGTCCGGCTGCCTGGCGGTGTGGGTGCCGCAAAGCTTCTGGCGGGGGTTCTTTCTGGTCGGCCATCCGCTGCTGGCAAAGTTTTGGGGACCGCTCATAGGGCCGATCGTCGCGGTGCTCAGCTTTGTGTGTTCGGTAGGTAACGTGCCGCTGGCGGCCGTGCTGTGGAACGGCGGCATCAGCTTTGGCGGGGTTATCGCATTCCTGTTTGCCGACCTCATTATCCTGCCGATTCTGAACATCTACCGCAAATACTACGGGCTCAAGATCGCCGCAATCCTGTTCGGTGTGTTCTACGTCGCAATGGTCGGAGCGGCGCTCGCGGTGGAGTGGATCTTCGCCGCGCTCCGCCTTGTCCCACACGAGCATAAAGCCACCGTGATGCAGGAAACCCTGCGGTGGAACTATACGTCCATGCTGAACCTCACCATGATCGCGGTGACCGCTGCCCTGCTGTGGCGCTTTCTGCGCACCGGAGGACCAGAGATGATGAAGATGATGGACCACGCTCCGGAAGAGAGCGGCGGTCACCACTGCTGCCACTTGGAGACAGGCGTATGACGATCTATGCGGCGACTTCGAACCGCGGGAAGCTGGCAGAGTTTGTAGCGTGTGCATGGACTGACGGCATCGAGGTGCTGGCGCTTCCCGATCTGGCTGATATGCCCGAGCCGGCGGAAGATGCGGACACGTTCGCCGGCAACGCGGAGCTTAAGGCTGTTGCCTATTCCCTCCTGGCACCGGGGAAACTGGTGCTGGCCGACGACTCAGGGTTATGCGTCGATGCCCTGGGCGGCGCGCCCGGGGTACGGTCGGCGCGGTTTGCGGACGATGAGCACTTCACGGGGCCGGCCGGTGCGGACACCAACGCGCGGAACAATACGTGTTTGCTCAAAAAGATGGCGCAGGCTGGAGCGGGGGGATCACCGGCGCACTTTCAGTGCGCTTTGGCCTTGGCCCGCGACGGGGAGGTGCTCTTGCGGGCTGAAGGCCAGATGCACGGTGTAATGTCGATGGCCAACCGTGGCGTCGGCGGCTTCGGGTACGACCCGCTGCTGCTGATCCCTGCATTCAGCCGATCTGTCGCGGAACTGACGCGCGAAGAAAAGTGGCGGGTGAGTCACCGCGGCAAAGCTTTTCGTGACCTGCTGGAACAAATCAGAGCGAATGGCGGACCAGGAGCGTAATCGCGGAAGCGAACAAGTGCGAGCCCGGTTTTCTAAGCATCACAGGGGAGATTGCGAGTCCGCTCCGGCCGGCATGTTCACTATGCGAACAGCCGTTCTGATTACCGCACAACAATCCTTGACGCTCCCGTACGCGAGCGGAATAATCGGTTTGCTGAGTCGGACGTGTTTCTTTCGTTCGCACTCTGAACCGATTCACAGGAGTCCACGCGCATGGCCACAGCCGCACCTCCCGCACCAGCCAGTAATCCGACGCTTCGCGGCGTTCAGCCCTTGCGTGCAGGTCAGGGCCACTCCTACTTCTGGCGTCGCCTCCATTCGCTTACAGGCCTTATCCCCATTGGCGGATTCCTGATCGAACATATTCTCTCGAACTACGAAGCCGTCAACGGTCCGCTCGCGTACGCGCAGCAGGTCAAGTTCCTGAACGGGCTACCGCTGGTTCGCGTCCTTGAGTGGGCGTTCATCTTTATCCCGCTGCTCTACCACGCGCTCTATGGCGTATTCATCGCTATTCGCGGACGCAGCAACGTGAACGTGTACCCCTGGGCCGGCAACTGGAGCTACTACATGCAGCGCGTGACGGGCTATATCGCCTTCGCGTATATCGTCCAGCATGTGTGGCGTCAGAGGTTCTCGGGCGTTAGCCTGCCGGAGCACCCGGGCGCGGCGTTCGCCAAGGTACAGCATGAGTTGCACAATCCGTGGATGCTCGCGATCTACGTGATCGCGATGGTCGCCACGTGCTGGCACTTCGCCTATGGCGTGTGGCTGTTCGCGGCAAAGTGGGGCATCACGCCGGGTGAAAAGGCTCGCCGCAATTTCGGTTATGCGTGCGCGGCGGTGGGAACGGGACTTTGCGCACTTGGGTTGGTCGGCATGTATGCATTCATCAACCCGAAATATGCGAACGCACCAGCGGATGTGATGCCGGAACAGCAACCGGGCATTGTGCTTCCCGCGCCTTCTGTGGCACCTCCGAACTCGGTCAATCCGAGCGCTGCGATTCGGAATTAATTGATTCGGTAACGATCGCTTTAGAACGGTCGATCAGAAGGAAGAGCCATGGCAGCAGCAACTACACCACGAATCATCGTTGTCGGCGGAGGGCTAGCCGGCCTGTCGGCTGTCATCAAGATCGCCGAGGCGGGCGGCAAGGTCGACCTGTTTTCGATTGTGCCGGTCAAGCGCTCGCACTCGGTTTGCGCGCAGGGCGGCATCAACGCCGCCAAGAACCTTAAGGGCGAGGGCGACGACGTTCTGAAGCACTTCGACGACACCGTCTACGGTGGCGACTTTCTCGCCAACCAGACTCCTGTCAAGCAGATGACTGCGCAGGGACCGGCGATTATCGATCTGCTCGACCGCATGGGCGTGCCTTTCAACCGCACGCCCGAAGGTCTTCTCGATTTCCGGCGCTTCGGCGGCACGCTCTATCACCGTACCGCGTTCGCGGGAGCCACGGCCGGGCAGCAACTACTCTACGCGCTTGACGAGCAGGTGCGGCGTTACGAATCCGAAGGCAAGGTGACCAAGTACGAAGGCTGGGAGTTTATGTCCGCCGTGCTGGGGTCCAAGGGCGAAGCGCGCGGCATCTGCGCGATGAACCTGCGCTCCATGGAAACGCAGACCTTTCCCTGCGACGCGGTGATCATCTGCACCGGCGGCAACGGAGCCATCTTCGGCAAGAGCACGAACTCGGTCGTCTGCACCGGGTCCGCGCAGTCAGCGCTGTACCAACAGGGTGCGTACTATGCGAACGGCGAGTTCATCCAGGTGCATCCGACGGCCATTCCCGGCGAAGACAAGCTGCGGCTGATGTCTGAGTCGGCTCGCGGCGAAGGTGGCCGCGTGTGGGTGCCTCGCGACAAGCTCGACAAGCGCGCCGCGGCGTCGATTCCCGAAGGCGACCGCTGGTATTTCCTGGAAGAGCGCTATCCCAAGTACGGCAACCTGGTGCCGCGCGACATTGCCACGCGTGAGATCTTCAAGGTCGTGTACGAAGACGAGATGGGCATCGACGGGCAGCCGATGGTGTACCTCGACGTGTCGCACCTTTCACCGGAGCGGCAGAACAAGCTGGAAGGCATTCTCGAAATTTACGAGAAGTTTGTCGGCGACGATCCGCGAAAAGTGCCGATGAAGATTTTTCCTGGAGTCCACTATACGATGGGCGGGCTGTGGGTCGACTTCGAGCAGCAGACCAACATCCCGGGCGTGTTTGCGGCGGGTGAGGCGGACTATTCCATTCATGGCGCAAATCGCCTCGGTGCCAACTCCCTGCTTTCCTGCATCTACGGTGGCTTTGTCGCCGGGCCAAACGCCATGGCCTATGCGAAGGCACTGCCGGCGCAGGAAGGCGACGGCGGGCATGCGGCCGAACTGGCCCGGCAGAAGCAAAAGAATCAGGCTTTGCTGAACAACAAGGGCACGCAGAACCCGTTCAAGATCTGGCGCGAGCTTGGCGAAACAATGACCAAGCATGCGACCATTGTCCGCTACAACCCCGGTCTGGACGAGGCGGATGCCAAGATCGTCGAGCTTCTGGATCGTTATCGCGACGTGAACCTTTCCGACAAGTCGCAATGGGCGAACACCAGTTTTGCGTTTACCCGGCAGTTGTACAACATGCTTGAAATGGCACGCCTGATGGTCAAGGGTGCTCGCTTACGCGATGAAAGCCGGGGAGCTCACTACAAACCGGACTTCCCGAATCGCGAGGACAAAGAATTCCTCAAGACGACCAAGGCCAGCTTTGTTGATGGCGCACCAAAGATCACGTTCGAAGAAGTGGATACATCGTTCATTGCACCACGGCCGCGCGTCTATACAAGTAGCTAGGTCAATTAGCGGCCGCCCTCGGGAGAGGTTGGCCTGCACCGAGTGGATCGATTGAAAAGGGCCGCTGGCCCCGAGGGCAAAGCCAATGTCTACCGCAACTCTGGAAGCACCCGCAAAGTCGCCGATGTCTACCTCCGTCTCCGAAACCCCCGCGCGCACGCGCGCGACAAACCGGACGATCAAGGTGTCCATCAAGCGCCAGGCCTCGCCTGAAAGTAAGGCGGCCACGGAGACGTTTGAAATCCCGTATCGCCCAAACATGAACATCACCTCGCTGCTTGGCGAGATTGCGCTCAACCCGACCACCGTGACTGGTGTCGACACAACGCCGATCTCCTACGACGCCAACTGCTTGGAAGAGATCTGCGGCTCCTGCGCCATGCTTATCAACGGCAAGGCTATGATGGCCTGCTCGGCGCTTGTCGATAAGCTGATGGGACCAAATGGCGACGGGGCCATCACGCTGGCTCCCCTATCGAAGTTCCCTGTCGTCCGCGACCTGGCGGTTGACCGCTCGGTGCTGTTCGAGAACCTCAAGAAGGTCAAGGCCTGGGTGCCGATTGACGGCACGTACGATCTTGGCCCCGCACCGAGACAGTTTCCGCAGGTGCAGGAGCAGCGGTATCCGCTGTCGAATTGCATCTCCTGCACCATCTGCATGGAGGTTTGCCCGCAGTTCAACGAGGCGACCGGCTTTGTGGGAGCGGCGACGATTGCGCAAGCCAAGCTGTTTAACATGGACCCTGCCGGCGCAGTGTTGAAGCCGGACCGCCTGCGCGCGCTTGCTGGCGACGGTGGTGTGCAGGAGTGCAGTTTCTCACAGAACTGCGTACAGGCCTGCCCGAAGCAACTACCGTTAACGGAAGCGATCAGTGATATGGGACGCGACGTGTTTGTACAGCAGGTGAAGGACTTCTTCACGAGGTAGCCGCTTGAACAAGGAACTGCCGGACTGGTGGATATCCTTTGATCCGGTTTAGCAGCAAGCTCCAAAGCGTCATAGTGACGCTTTGGAGCTAGTTTCGTTTATGGAGGGCGAAACTGACGGCGAAGAGGTCCTCCGGTTGCATCTCATGAGGTACGGCAGAGCCGTTTGAGGAGATTCGTATGATTCAACTGACCGACGCGCGGCGCATTATCGCCGCAGCGACCAAGGAAGCCGAAAGCCAGAAACAGCCTATGAACATCGCCGTCGTCGATGCAGGAGGAAACCTGCTGGCGTTTGAGCGGATGGAAAACGCCTGGATGGGTTCGATCAATATCGCGATCAACAAGGCATGGACGTCGCGGGCCTTCGATATCGAGACCAAGAGCCTGGGCGAGCTGTCACAGCCGGAAGAGCAGTTCTACGGAATTCACGCGTCGAATGGTGGCAAAGTGATGATCTTTGCGGGCGGCGTCCCGATCAAAAAGGACGGCAAAGTAGTCGGCGCCATCGGCGTTAGCGGCGGTCTGGGAAAGCAGGATCAGGCTGTGGCCGAGGCAGGCGCCAAGGCTTACTGAGAAGCCTCTGCGCAGATTACAAGCAACAACACAAAGAGAGACCGAATGGTCTCTCTTTGTGTCCTTGCTTGCGCCAAACTTATTTCGAAAAAGTGGTGTTGCTGCTATTGGTCTGCTCGTCGTGGTGCTGACGAGACTGGGCTTTCTGCGCGCCATCCATAGCTGCCTTGTCAAGCGAGCTCTCGTTGGGGGACTCGCCGGCTTCGTTGGCTTTGCGTTCCGCGGGTTTCTGTCCAATCGCGTTGTTATTCTCGGAAGAGTCGGTAAAGTTCATGGAACACCTCATGTAAGTGGATGGCATGCAAGCAAAGCGTGGTTGCATCCGATGCGACGAATTGCCGGCAGAAGGCGGGTAACCTTACAGACCTGGGCGTAACAGCGGCGCAGGTGGCCGGCGGCGTCGCTTTCGAGACGGTCAATCTGGATTGACAGGGTGTCACATTGGAGCGCCTGAGTTGGTAAAATTACCGGGGAACGGTCGGGCTGGTTGTCGGTGGTTCGGCTGGCATTCACGGCCTTCCCTGACGCTTGAGCATCGCGTCCTCAACGAAAACTTCTCACGATGAACCCTCTCGCTCTCCACGCTGCATCTCTCGTCATCGACACGCACGCCGACACGCCACAGCGGTTTGTGGACGAAGCATGGGACTTCGCCGATGAGCTTTGCGGCGGGATGTTGAACCTCGATAGCGCACACCGAGGAAACCTGGCGGCGGAATTCTTTGCGATATGGCCGGAGCCAACGGCGTGGCGCGGGCGCTTCGCCGAGCGGACGCTGCAATTGATCGAAGGCGTTCAACAGCAGGTGCGCCGCCACCCTGAAGCGATGCGGCTTTGTCGTTCGCCGTCGGACATCCTGCAGGCGCGCGCCGATGGGGTGTTTGCCGCGCTGATGGGCATCGAAGGCGGACACGCCATTGAAGCCGATCTCGCCATGCTGCGGCGCTTCTATGAACTGGGCGTGCGGTACATGACGCTGACCTGGTCGAACACAAATGAATGGGAGGACAGCTCCGGCGACCTGCTCGATGCGGGCGTGGCGCACCATGGCGGGCTGACCGAGTTTGGACGCGGCGTTGTGCGCGAAATGAACCGGCTCGGGATGATGGTGGATGTGAGCCACGTCTCCGATGCGACATTCTGGGACGTGCTGCGCACCACGCGGGTGCCGCTGATTGCGTCGCACTCGAGCGCGCGGGCGCTGACCGACGTGCCGCGCAATCTGACCGATGAGATGCTGCGTGCGGTTGCGACCAACAACGGCGTTGTCATGGTCAATTTCTATCCTTCGTTCATCGACACGCATTGGCACGACGTCTGGGCCGCGACCGCGGCGGAGCGGGAACCACTTTATGCGGCGGCGCGCGAGACCTGCGCGCGGCGCGGGGTGCCGGTTCCCTACTCCGCGCTGATCGAGGTAGATCGTGCCTTCTACGCGGAGCGATTGGCCGGTGTGTTGCCGCGCGCGCCGCTCTCCTCACTGATCGACCATTTCGACCACGTCGCCCGCGTAGCCGGCATCGACCACGTCGGTATCGGGTCAGACTTTGACGGGTTTGCGATTC
>CALMON010000236.1:2752-38442 GCA_937871785.1 uncultured Granulicella sp. | reverse complement strand
TACGCACCCACGGGCGACGCGGTGTCTTCGCCGATGTCGAAGGTTTCTTCAAACGTGGAAGCGGTTGTAGCGCAGGCCATTGGCCGCGAGGCCGTCAAGGGTCGGCGTGGGGATAAGGCCGCCGAAGGTGCCGGACTGGCCAAAGCCGGCGTCGTCGATCAGGACCAGCAGCACGTGGGGCGCGCCGGCCGGAGCGTGCGCGCGCGGCTCGGCGGCGGGCGTCGAGTCCGCGAACGTGGTGCCGACGTTCCCCGTGAACGGCGGCGGAGCCATTGGCAGAACGGTACGGTCCGGTTGCGGGGCTATACCCTGTTGCGCAACGGCAGTGGCGGATAAGGTGCAAACAAGCGAGAGATGCAGGAACGGACGCGCCATGGAGAGGCTCCCTTGCTGATGCCATTGGCCTGAAGCGACGACTGGGCTTTTTAGAAGCTTAGTGTATTGCACCTCGAAAGGGTGGGTTTGTTACAGATCGTTGGTGCGCGATCGGGAGATGTCGGGTATGCTGCGGCTATGTTTGCCTCTTTTCGGGTCGGGATAATTCTTGGGTTGAGCTGCTGCTCGCTCGCCACGGTGGGGGCGCAGCAAACGGCTGTACCGAAGCGAAACGTCATCGTGTTTGTGGCGGATGGTCTGCGGCGCGGGTCGGTAACTGCCGCCGATATGCCGACGTTTTTGCGGGTTCGGACAGAAGGCGTGGACCTGCGGGACAGCCACTCGGTTTTCCCGACGTTTACCACGGCGAACGCCTCGGCCATAGCCACGGGACACGGACTGGGCGACACTGGCGACTTCAGCAATGCCATCTACCCGGGGGTGCGATTGGCGAACCCGGGAGCCGCGGCGGGCTCCGGCACGACCACTCCGTTTCTTGAAGACGATGCCGTGCTGGCGGATATGAATCTGCTGTTCGGCGGTAACTACCTTGGTGAGCAAACCCTGCTTTCGGCGGTGCGCGCGGCGGGGTATGCGGTGGCTTCGGTAGGCAAGCTCGGGCCGACGGCCATCCAGCAGATCGAGGCTGTCGGGTGGAAGGGTGCGGGTAGCAAGAGCCCGGCTCTGGCGACGAACGGCGCCATTGTGGTGGACGATTCGACCGGCAGCCGGAACGGCCTACCTTTGCCGCCGGAGGTTCTTGCCGGTATGCGCCGCGCTGGGCTGGCTCCGACGTCGCCTTCGCGGTCCAACGGGTATGCGGATGCGTCGCCGTACAGCAACGGCTTCCACGGCGACGCGCAGACCGCCGGCACGCTCGACAGCAACCACGTGCAGGAGCAGTGGATGGCAGACGTCGCCACGCAGGTGCTGCTGCCCGGCTTTGCGGCGAAAGCGCAGCCGTTCGTGTTGCTGTTCTGGTCGCGTGACCCGGACGGCACGCAGCACAACGAAGGCGACAGCCTGCAAACGCTAACGCCGGGCATCAATGGTGAAACTTCCAAGCGCGGTTTGCGCAACGCCGACCACTGCCTGAAGCAGTTGCTCGATTGGCTGGACGCGCATCCCGCGATCAAGGCAAACACCGACGTGCTGCTGACCTCGGACCACGGCTTTGCGACGATCAGCCGGCGCGAAATTTCGCCGGGCGCCGTGGGGACGGCGGAGCACTCCGCCCGGCAGCACTATGCGCTGAGCGGCAAGGACGCGGCTGAGCCCGAAGGCACGCTGCCGACCGGCTTTCTCGCCATCGATCTCGCCTTTCGGCTTGGCTTGCGGTTGTTCGACACGGGGGTTGCGGGCAAAGCGCCGCAGCCTTACGGCGAGCTGACCGCGGACGCAAGTGCGGCGCATTACCCCGTGGGCGGGAGCGCGCTTCTGGGCAAAGCGGTGTTGCGTGAGGACGGCGCGGATGCCGAGTTGATTGTGGCCGCGAACGGTGGGTCCGACCTCGTTTACGCGCCGACGGGTGATGCGGCGGCGGTGCACCGCGCGCTTGACGCAATGACGAAGCTGGACTACGTCGGTGGCTTGTTCGTGGACGACAAATATTGCCTTTCGCCGCTGGCCTGCCCGGGCGCGCTGCGCCTGAGCGACATCGGCCTGGTCGGGACAAGTGCTGTGCCGCGACCGGCGATCGTCGTCACGTACAAGGTGTTCTACGGAACGCCGGGAGACATCGGCAGCGCGGCGCAGATTTCCGACACCTCGCTGCAGGAAGGCCAAGGCATGCACGGCGGCTTTGGCCGCGAGCAGACGTGGAACAACATGGCCGCGATCGGGCCGGACTTCAAGGCCGGCTTCGTCGACGACACCGCTTCCGGCAACGTCGATATCGCGCCCACGCTGGCAAAGATCCTGGGCGTGCCGATGACCTCCAAGGGAACGCTGCGGGGTAGGGTGCTGGACGAAGCTCTGGTGAGCGGGGGCGATGCCAAGGCTGTAACCAAGCGGCAGAGTGTGTCCTCCACGACGGCGAACGGAGCGGCCACTGTGCTTGATTATGAGGAAGTCGACGGGGTTCGGTACTACAACCGGGCGGAGTTTGTGAAAGCAACAAAAAAAGGAGAGCCGCAGCCATAGAGTAGCTCTTTCCGGTAGAGTGGAAGCCAACCGCTGCAAGTTCACTCCCATTCGATCCGCCACGCTTATAGCCGCCGCTGGTTTGTCGCGGCTCATATAGGCAACTGCCCGATCCAGATCGGCTGCTGCTCCCGGGTCCAGATGACCTTTACGCGGCTTTCAAAAGACGCTTCCTCAATCGATAGAAAACCTCATCCTGAGTGAGCCGGCCATCCCGATCAGCCTCTCCTCAGCTTCAAGAATGTCCTGTTGTAAAACCTGTCTCTGCACAATGTGTTGCTGAAAGGCTTCTTGCGCCACATCACCTAGGGTGCGGCCCGAGTCGGTCGCGCATTGTTGAAGCTGTTCTTCGAGTTCAAGCTACAAATGGATCGTCGTGCCGAGAGGCTATAAGAGCCGCTGTCCAGAAAACAACATGGGCTCATCGAGCGTCTTCAGCACTCGATGATGTTCAGCGCCAGCCCGGCGAGACTGGTTTCCTTATAGCGGCTTTGCATGTCCATGCCGGTGCGGTACATGGTGTCGATCACCTGGTCGAGCGAAATCTTGTGGGTGCCGGGGTCGGCCATGGCAAGGCGGGCGGCGTTCACGGCTTTGACCGCGCCCATGCCGTTGCGCTCGATGCACGGAATCTGCACGAGGCCACCGATAGGGTCGCAGGTCATACCGAGGTTATGCTCCATGGCTATTTCAGCAGCGTGCTCAACGGCTGCGTTGTCGCCCCCAAGCGCTGCCACAAGGCCGCCGGCAGCCATGGAGCAGGCCACGCCGACTTCACCCTGGCAGCCGACTTCGGCCCCCGAAATGCTGGCGTTTTCCTTGTACAAAATGCCAATGGCGGCCGCCGTCAGAAAGTAGCGGAGCAGGCCGGCCTGCTTCTGCGCCTCGTCGACCCCGGAAGACGCATGGTGCAGATAAAAGTAGCCGATGGCGGGAATGACCCCGGCAGCGCCGTTTGTAGGGGCCGTAACCACGCGGCCGCCGGCGGCGTTTTCTTCATTCACGGCCATCGCGACGAGCGTAACGGAATCCATCGGCGCAAGCGGGTCCGGAATGCGGCCCGCCTCGGTAAGCCTGAGCAGGCGCGCCGCAAGTCCTGGCGCGCGGCGACGCACGTTCAGGCCGCCGGGCAGTGTGCCTTCGGTCGCGATGCCGCGATCAATGCTTTGTTGCATGGTCTGCCAAAGAGTAAGGATGGCGGCGAAGATGTGCGATTCAGCTGCGGTCGCCGCCGGACTACCGGAGGCTGAAGTGGTGGCTCTGCCGGCGTCGAAGTCGGGGCGCGCCGGAGACACGATACGATCGATGCGGCGTGTGATCGTCGCGTCGGCAAGCAGGGCAACCTCGTTGGCCAGAACGATTTGCGCGATCGTGAGGCTGTGTTCGGCACCGAGCCGAAGCAACTCGGCCGCGTTCGAATAAGGGTACGGCACGTCTCGCTTTCTGGCCTCGCCCGTGTGGCTGAACTCCTCCGCGGACAGGATGAAGCCGCCGCCGATGGAATAAAACACCTGCTCGGAAACGACCCGTCCGGCGGCATCAAGCGCGGTGAAGCGGACCCCGTTCGGGTGCGTCGGCACAGCCTCGGGATACATCTGATCGCGGTGGAAGTGGAGGTCCGTGGCCGGGTCAAAAGAGACGGGATGCGTGTTGCCGAAGTGAAGCTGATGCGTGTCGCGCAACTCTTGCAGGCGGTCGTCGATTGTGGTGAGGTCGACCGTATCCGGAGACTCTTCGAGCAGCCCCATGAGGATGGCGCGGTCGGTGGCGTGGCCGATACCGGTAAGCGCAAGCGAGCCGTACAGGTCGACGGTGAGGCTGGCCGTGGCGGCAAGCCGCTCGGCAGCTTCCGTGTTTCCCGCGCTGCGGAGTTCGCGCAGAAAGCGTAACGCCGCGCGCATAGGGCCAACAGTGTGGGAACTCGACGGGCCGATACCGATTTTGAAAAGTTCGAAGAGGCTGGTGTTCATGAGGGTATGCCGTGCCTGTCCATTGTAGGCGCGAGGCGGAACGATCGCCGATGCTACACTGGCCGCACTCCTGCCTTCGAGGATTCACCAGGCTCATGCTTTTTAAAACGCGCAGCGCGGCGGTGTACGGAATCGATGCTCATCTGATCGATGTCGAGGTCGACTTTTCTGCCGTAAAAGAGCGCGACGAAGCTACGTTCAACATGGTGGGCTTGCCGGACGCGGCGGTGCGCGAGAGTCGCGACCGGGTGCGGTCGGCGATCAAGAACTCCGGCTTCGAACTGCCCCCGACACGCATCACGATCAACCTCGCTCCTGCCGACTTGAAAAAGGAAGGGTCGGGGTTCGATCTGCCTATTGCGATCGGCATCCTGGGGGCCTACGGCGGGCTGCACCTGAAGGAAGCCAGCGACTTTGTGCTCGTCGGTGAGTTGGGTCTTGACGGCGTTCTGCGCGCGGTGCAGGGGATGCTGCCGATTGCGGTTGCGGCGCGCAAGGCGGGTATCAAAAACCTGGTGATTCCGGCGGCGAACGCGCGCGAAGCGGCGGTGGTGCAGGGTGTCAACGTGTACCCGGTCTCGAGCTTGACGGAGGTGCGCGAGTTGCTGAACGCGGCGGCGTTCGGCACATTGACGGCGGTGCCGTTGCACGTCGATACGGTGGAGCTGCTGGACAAAGCGGAAGAATATGCGGCGGACTTTCGCGATGTGCGCGGGCAGCATGTGGCCAAGCGGGCGCTGGAGGTCGCCGCGGCGGGTGGCCACAACATCCTGATGATCGGCCCGCCGGGCAGCGGCAAAACGATGCTGGCCAAGCGGCTGCCGTCCATTCTTGCTCCGCTGCGATTTGAGGAAGCTCTGGAGACGACGAAAATTCACTCCGTCGCCGGCGTGTTGAACAAGGACGACGGGCTGGTGACGCAGCGGCCGTTCCGCTCGCCGCACCATACGATCTCGGACGCCGGTTTGATCGGCGGCGGCATGATCCCGCGACCGGGGGAAGTGTCGCTGGCGCACAACGGGTTGCTGTTTCTGGATGAACTGCCCGAGTTTCCGCGCAACGTGCTCGAAGTGATGCGGCAGCCGCTTGAAGACGGTACCGTGACTATCGCGCGGGCGGCAATGAGCCTGAGCTTTCCGGCGCGCTTTATGCTGGCCGCGGCGATGAATCCGTGCCCCTGCGGGTACCACAACGACAAGAGCCGCGACTGCCGGTGCACGCCGCCGATGATTCAGCGCTACGTGTCCAAGGTCAGCGGGCCGCTGCTCGACCGCATCGACATCCACATCGAGGTTCCGGCGGTGCAGTACAAGGAACTGCGCAGCGGCACGGCGGCCGAAGGGTCGAAGGAGATTCGCGAGCGGGTTCTCGCGGCGCGAGAGCGGCAGCACGCGCGTTTCAGTGAAGTCGGCCAGCCCGGCCGGCCTGGGGCTCGGCAGAAGGTGTTCGCGAATGCGCAGATGACGACGCAGCAAATTCGTGTGTACTGCGAGTTGAACAGCGATGCCGAACGCATGCTGGAACGAGCGATGCAGCAGCAGGGATTGAGCGCGCGAGCGCATGACCGCATCCTGAAGGTGGCGCGTACGATCGCCGACTTGGCGGCTGCGGAGACCATCGAGGTACGGCATATTGCCGAGGCCATCCAATACCGAACTTTGGATCGTAGCTACTGGTCCTGATCGGAAAATGGTTGACCTGCACCAAAAGCGGGCGTATTCTTGAAAAGCTGGCTGGGTAACCATCGGCCGGGTCCGACCCTTGCGGACAAATCGATCCGGAAGCCACATTCGGCGGACCGCACTCCTTCCAGGCAAGCGCTTTGTCTACCAGGGTTCCACGCTTCTGTCTGCGCGGAGCTTGGAGCATGCGTCGTATAGCAAGTGTGGCGCGTCTAAAGGATGGAGATTCTACAAAGCAGCGTACGAATGGATTCACGGGCCAACCTCTGCCGTCACGGCAAACGTTTTTCGAAGGAGAACAGTGTATGCGTTCAGATTTAATTTTTGGGGCTTTGACCCACGTAACCAATCGCTACAAGCTATGCCAACTGGCCAGCAAGGCCACTCGCAAGCTGCATAAGCCGAACACCCGGTTGCAGGATACGACGAACGAAGTGCTTGACCGCTTCAAGGACACGGTGCCGATGAACACCGCCGCCGATCCGGAAACCACCGCGGCATAACCGTGCTGACTGGCAGGAAGCTTGACGGGAACACTTTTCCTCAGCTTCCTGCCGAGATTTTTGTGGCGCATCGCGTCCTGTTCGCAGTATCCTTCGGCAACACACAGTAGATCCGCAAGACTCCCTTTCTACCCCCTCGCACGACGCCTTCCGTTCCGGCCGCCGACACCAGGATGGCCTGACGGCATCGCCCTCTATCTTCCCGCAACATCCCCTATCCCACCTTATTATCAGGAAAAAGCATGACGATTTCAGAGTTGAAAGAAAAAAGCATTGCCGAGTTAGGAAAACTCGCCCGCGGGCTTGAGATTCCCGGCACCAGCGGCCTGCGCAAGCAGGATTTAATCTTCAAAATTTTGCAAGCCCAGAGCGAAAAAGAAGGACATATTTTCGCCGAGGGTGTGCTGGAAATACTGCCTGACGGTTACGGATTTCTCCGTTCGCCGGACTACAACTACCTTCCCGGCCCCGACGATATTTATGTGTCTCCCAGTCAGATTCGCAAGTTCGATCTGAAGACCGGCGACACGATTAGCGGCAACGTCCGCTCGCCGCACGAAGGCGAAAAATATTTCGCGCTGGTCAAGATTGAAGCGATCAATTTTGAGTCGCCGGAAGAAACGCGCAATAAAATTCTGTTCGACAATCTGACGCCGCTTTACCCGCAGGAACGCGTGAAGATGGAAACCGTCCGCGAGGCCATTCCGGGCCGGGTAATGGATTTATTGACTCCAGTGGGCAAAGGCCAGCGCGGGTTGATCGTCGCTCCGCCGCGTACGGGCAAAACCGTGCTGATGCAGGCGATCGCCAACTCGATCACGACCAATCATCCGGAAGTTGTGCTGATTGTTCTGCTGATCGACGAGCGTCCTGAAGAAGTCACCGATATGCAGCGTTCGGTGAAGGGTGAAGTAATTTCGTCCACGTTTGACGAACCGGCAGCGCGACATGTGCAGGTCGCTGAAATGGTAATCGAAAAGGCGAAGCGACTGGTCGAACACAAGCGTGACGTCGTGATTCTGCTCGATTCGATTACGCGTTTGGCGCGCGCTTACAACAC
Organism: uncultured Granulicella sp.; assembly: GCA_937871785.1. GTDB lineage: Bacteria > Acidobacteriota > Terriglobia > Terriglobales > Acidobacteriaceae > Granulicella. The sequence continues at coordinate 30,710 of CALMON010000236.1, read as the reverse complement.
AATCGTGCCGCCAAGCGGCAAGGTGCTTTCAGGCGGCGTAGACTCGAACGCGCTGCAGCGCCCGAAGCGCTTCTTCGGCGCAGCGCGCAACATTGAAGAGGGCGGCAGCCTCACCATCATCGCTTCCGCGCTGGTCGATACCGGTTCGCGTATGGATGAAGTGATTTTCGAAGAATTCAAGGGCACGGGCAACATGGAAATTATTCTGGATCGCAAGCTGGTCGACAAGCGCGTCTTCCCGGCCATCGACATTCAGCGCTCCGGCACGCGGAAGGAAGAGCTGCTGATCCCGAAAGAAGACCTGCAGCGCACGTGGATCCTACGCAAGGTCCTCAATCCGCTTTCGCCTGTAGAAGCGATGGAGTTACTCAGCGATAAGCTGGGAAAGACGCGGAACAATCAAGAATTTCTGCATAATATGTCGTCGCTGTAAGCGGTTTCAGATACGGATGGCGCAGCTTTGGCTGCGCCATTCGTATGTATGCACTTCATAGCGTCGAGATGATAGCTAAAACTCGTCTTATGCGCTGGGGATCGTCAATTTAGCAATAGTAGCCAACTGCATAAAGCTGGTCCCTTCGTAGATTTTTCCAATTTTAGCGTCCCGGTAGAGCTTCTCGACAGGGTAATCCTTTACGAACCCCGAGCCGCCCAGAACCTCTACTGCCAGGGAAGCCGTTCGCTCTGCGACTTCAGAGGCGTACAGCTTGGCCATGGCGGCCTCTTTCTGGTAGTCGGCGCCTCCCGTATCGCGCAGCCGCGCTGCGTTGTAGACCAGCAGCCGCGCCGCTTCGACCTCCATCGCCATGCGGGCGAGTTGGAACTGCATCGCCTGGAAGTCCGCAATGGGCTTGCCGAACTGCTGACGCTCGCGGGCATACCGGGCCGCGTGGCGCCACGCCCCGGCGGCAAGGCCAAGCAGTTGCGCGCCGATGCCGATGCGGCCTTCGTTCAGCGTTTCTATAGCGATCTTGTACCCCTTGCCGGGCTCGCCGAGAATTGCGCTCGCCGGCACTTCGCAGTCTTCAAAGTTGATGGCGCAGGTGCTACTGGCGCGGATGCCGAGCTTGTCTTCCTTTTTCCCGACGTGGAACCCGGGAGTGTCGCGCTCGACCAGAAAACAGGTGATGCCTTTGTAGCCGAGCGCCGGGTCGAGCGTTGCGAACACGAGAAACAGCCCCGCTTCGGCGGCGTTCGTAATCCAGAGTTTCTGGCCATTGAGCTTGTAGCTGCCGGCGGGCTGAAGACTGGCGCGGCACTGCAGAGCAAAGGCGTCTGAGCCGCTCGCAGCCTCGCTGAGCGCGAACGAGCCGGTAAGCTCGGCGGCCAGGCGGGGCAGGTATTGCGCCTGCTGCGCGGCAGTGCCGTAGCGCATCATCGAGGCGACCACAAGGGTGTTTTGCACATCGACGAGGACGCCGACGGCGGGGTCTACGGCGGAAATCTCCTCCACAGCGAGCACGGCATCGAAGAAACTTGCGCCCGCGCCCCCGTGAGCCTCGGGAATCTGAATGCCCATAAGGCCCATGGCGAAAAGCTGCTTAAGGAGCGCGGGCTCGAGCTTTTGCGCGTCATCCATTTTACGAACAAGCGGCGCGATTTCAGCCTGGGCGAAGTCACGGATGGCGTCGCGAAAGAGGAGTTCGTCAGCAGAGAGGTGAGTAAGAGGCTTCGACATAGGCGGCTTAAGTGTAGATGAGCCGCCGAGAACTTGTCGCAGTTGCGCCTATCTGGGGCAAGCGCCCACAAGCGGGACAAAGACAACGTGACGAAGAACGCGAGTGGCAGTCCTTACTGCGGCAGCAACATGCTGACGATGGCCGCCGACATGAGGTTCGCCATAGTCCCGGCGAGCATGGCACGAAGACCGAGCTTCGCCAACTCGTTGCGGCGGTGAGGAATAAGCGCGCCGATGCCGCCGATCTGCATGCCGACCGAGCCGAGGTTCGCAAAACCGCACAGGGCAAAGGTCGAAATGGCCAACGTGCGCGTGCTGATCGCGCCTGCTTTTGCCAGCGTGCCCAGTTGGGTATAGGCGACGAATTCATTCAACACGGCGCGCGTGCCGATCAGGTTGCCGACAACCGGCGCGTCGTGCCACGGAATGCCGATGAGCCAGGCGATGGGCGCGCACAGAACGCCGAGCGCGTTGCCGAGAGACTTCGGGAAGCGGATGTGGCTGTGAGCCCAGCTGAAGTCCGAAATGCTCAACATGATCGCGTTGATCAAACCGACGATGGCCAGAAAGCTGATCAGCATGATGGCGACGTTCCAGGCCAGGTTGCCGCCGTCGATGGTGCCGCGAGCGATGGAGCCGATGAGGTTTTCGCTTTTGTGCTCTTCATTTTCGGTCATTTTGACGGTGCCGAGCGTTTCGGGAACGCCGGTTTCGGGCACCAGCATTTTTGAGATCAGGATGGTTCCCGGGGCCGTCATGATGACGGCCGAAAGCAGGTCCTGCGCGCGGATGCCGAACAGGATGTATGCCGCCATGATGCCGCCTGAAACGTGCGCCATGCCGGAGGTCATGATTGTCATCAGCTCGGAGCGGGTGGCGTTACCGAGAAACGGACGAATCGTGAGCGGGGCCTCGGTCTGGCCCATAAAGATGCTGGCCGCGACGTTGGTCGACTCCGCTCCGCTGGTGCCCATGGTCCGCTGCATCACCCAGGCGACGGCCTTGATGACCTGCTGCATAATGCCGAGGTGGTACAGCATCGCGAACAGGGCAGATACGAAAATAATCGTCGGCAGCACGGAAAAGGCGAACACTGAAAGCGGATTGCCGGGGTCGCCGAGCTTGCCGAACACCATGGAGGAGCCGTCGGTGGCGTGGCCGAGCAGGGCAGTTACGGCGGATGAGCCGGCGTGCAGAAACACCTGTCCGTAGCTCCACTTGATGACCAGAAACGCAAACAGAAGTTGCAGGCCGAGACCCCAGGCCACAGTGCGCCACTGAATGGCCCGGCGGTCGGTGGACAGAGCGTAGGCAACGGCGAGAAAAACGATCAGTCCTAAAAGTCCTGTAAAACGGGCCAAGGCGTACGCTCCGAAAAGGGTCTGTGAACGGAGTGTAACGGCCAAGGGGCCGGGCCGCCAACTTTGGCGTCGCCGGTAACTATTTTCTGCAAACCAAAGTGACCGGTGATACACTACACGAGATCGTGGAATCCTATCGGCGTTCTTGCTTGTTCTGGTCGTACTGCTTTACTCGCAAACAACTCCTATATTGCGCTTCAGCGGTACACCGTATTACTTGAAAAGAGAACAAACAATGGAACAGGGAACAGTGAAGTGGTTTAACGATGCCAAGGGTTTTGGATTTCTGAGCCGTTCGACCGGCGATGACGTTTTCGTGCATCACACGGCGATCCAGACAGACGGTTTCCGCTCGCTGCAGGAAGGCCAGAGCGTCGAGTTCAATGTCGTCAAGGGCCCCAAGGGCTGGCAGGCAGAAAACGTTCGCCCTCTGTAAGCGAAGGGTAGTTTGAGCAAAGGGCGGTTCCTTGAGGGAGTCGCCCTTCGCTATTTCAGGGTTGGCCGGCTGTCTCCGTTACCGGTGCCCAGGGCTCACGCATACTGCACGTCTTGCACCACGGGAGAATACATGGCCGCTGCCGTCACCGAGAATAAGTACTACCTGAAGAGTTTGCACGAAGAGATCGGCCTGTTCGACCGCAAGCTCGCGCACCTGATGAAGCACGGCGTATACGCTTCTGACGAAGAGCGCGATGCGGCGGCCCGGAAGCTCACGAAAAAGCGTGAAACTCTCGCTGAAACCGCGCGCCGGCTGGCGTCGGAAGGCATCGAGTACAAGACGTCGGAGCTGCCTCGCTCCTTTCTGCCCGAAGGCGTAGAGCCCGAGGCCGCACCGCAGGCAGCGGTCGAAGCAGAAGCGGCGGCGCCGGCAGCCGCCGGGCAACTGAATCGGACGGCACGCCGGCAGGCCTCGGCGTACGCGGGAACGTCCCTCGATTGGGAACAGAGCATTCGCGATTACATGAGCAACAAGAAAGCATGAGCCTTTGAGGTTCCAGAGCGCGCCCGGCCGATGAGCCGGGCGTTTCTGTTTGCTGATGCCGCTTTCACTGTGTGATCGAAGCGGCGAACCTCGTGTAGCTACACAGGACGACGTGTTTCAGGGCCAAGGCCCGAGTCACCACCACGGTTGATGTCTGGGCTGGAGCTCAACCTATCCCCAGCCAAAAACTATCGCAAGTGCACATCCTCGTGAACAGCCTCTGAGAGCTTCAATGAGGCGCCGACCCCGTGATCACTTCGCGGATGAGCGGTTGCGGACTCACCGGCTCTGTGGAAAGGCGAACCGTCGCCTGCAGCATCCGGAACGGCTCGTCGACCAGCGCTGCGTCTTCAGCAAAGAGGGTGAAGATGGGGTCGCCCGCCTTGAGCCAGGTGCCGAGCTTGGCGTGCGATTCGATGCCCGCGTGCGCGCTCACCGGGTCGCCTGGCCTGGCGCGCCCGGCCCCGAGCCGCTGCACCGCCCAGCCAACCTCCTTGCAGTCCATCCCAGCGAGATAGCCGGCGTGCGGTGCGGTGAGGACCCGGGTTGCCGTCGGTCTGTGAAAGGCAGCGGGGTTGTCGAAGACGCGGGTGTCGCCGCCCTGCAGGTCGATGAGTTGCAGCCACGATGTGTACGCCGCGCCGGAGCGGAGAATCTCGTCGGCAATCCGGGCTCCGGTCTCCGGAGTGGCCGATTTACCAGCAAAGAAGAGCATCCAGCCGGAAAGGATGTTCGACAGCTCGATGAGATCGGCGGACATAGGATGCCGTGCGCCTTTCAGGATGTCGACGCACTCCCACACTTCCACCCAGTTGCCGGAAAAGCGGCCCAGCGGCTCGTCCATCGTAGAAAGCAGAGCGGCGGTGCGGGTTCCCGCGAGATTGCCGGTCGAGACCATCAGCTCGGCAAGGAATTTTGAGTCTTCGTACGTCGGCATAAACGCGCCGGAGCCGACTTTGACGTCGAGCACGAGGCCGCGCAGGTCTTCGGCAAGCTTTTTCGACATGATGCTCGCGCAGATCAGGAACGGCGACTCGACCGTGCCGGTGTGGTCTCGCATGGCGTACAGGATGCGGTCGGCAGGGACCAGCCGCGGCGTTTGACCGACGAGCGCGGCGTGCGCCTGCTTGAGTACCTCGGTCATGCGCGCGAGAGGCAACTGAGTGTCGAAGCCGGGGATCGTTTCGAGCTTGTCGAGAGTGCCCCCGGTATGGCCGAGCGAACGGCCGGAAATCATGGGGACGGAGATACTCGGCGCATTCTCGAGACCGGCCGCGGCGACGACCGGTGCGATCAGCAGCGAGGTTTTATCGCCCACACCGCCCGTGGAATGTTTGTCGACGGTGAAGGTGTCCGCCGGAGCGGTAAAGGTTTCGCCCGAAAAGCGCATGGCGGTGGTGAGATGGGCGAGCTCGGCAGGAGCGAGTTTGCGCTGGAAAACCGCCATAAGAAACGAGGCGATCTGCTCGCCGGTAATCTTGTCCGTGGCGAGCAGGGGAGCGGCCGGTTCGCCGTTGCTTTCGGCAAGGCGCGCTTCGCCGTACAGGACGACGGCATGGATAAGGTGTTCGATTTCCGCCTGCGTGAGCTCGTGGCCGTCGCGCTTGCGAATGATGATGTCGAGCGGGTGAAAGGTGGACATGGGCTTGGAGAAATTGCTTTCTCCCCGACAGGAAGCGTCAGGGTTTCAGGAACTCGAGACGGAAGGCGTGCGGCAGCAGAGCACCGAGTGTCGTTTCTTCATGCGTTCCGGTCGCTCCCGGGTAGAGGATGAGCGTGTCGTCCGAACCGAACTCCGAGAGTGTCTGGCGGCAAGCTCCGCAGGGCATGGAGGCGGCGCGGTTGAGGTTGGCGACAGCCACGGCCCGCAGCCGGATGCCCGGGCCGCTTTCCGCCACCGCCCGGGCGATCGCACCCTGCTCGGCGCAACTGGTGAGCCGGTAGGAGCAGTTTTCCACGTTGCAGCCGGTGACGACCGAGCCGTTTTCGAGCAGCAGCGCCGCGCCTACGCGGAAGTTGGAGTAGGGGGCATAGGCGTGCGCGGCGGCGACTTCAGCCAGTTTGCGAAGCTTTGCGCGTTCGGTTTCGGAAAGGGAGATGCGCGACATGGTGAATGCAAAGGGTAGACCGAACCGGGGCAAACAGCAAGGCGTTGCGGCAGGAGTGAGCATCGGAAGGTTCCCCGTGTGGTCGCCAGCGAGCAAGCCATGGGTCTAAGTTTTTCGGGAGCCGAGCCGATAAAGCCTTTGTGGACGAGCTCATCAAAGAATTTCTAGTCGAAAGCCAGGAAGGTCTCGACCGCATGGAGCGGTGTCTGACCGAGTTGGAACTGCAGCCGGACAACCGTGAGCTGCTGGCCGAAATCTTTCGCGCGGTGCACACCATCAAGGGAACCACGGGCTTTCTGGCGTTGCCGCGGCTGGAAAAACTGGCGCACGCCGGGGAGCACCTGCTGGGGCTGCTGCGCGATGGCCGGCTGCAGGCGACGCGCACCGTCGTGGACGCGCTGCTGGCGCTGTTGGACCGGCTGCGAAGCATCCTGCAGATCATTGGCGCCACCGGGCAGGAGGGTAAGCGCGAGTGCGATGACGACACCGCCTTGATCGCGCTGCTCGACGATCTGCGCGAGAGCGGAGGCGTGGCCCCGGTGCGCGAAGCGGCTGCCATGCCCACCGCTCCCGCGATTCCGGTGGAGCAGAACACACGGGCCACGCAGCCGACCGACCAAACCCTGCGCGTCGATGTGGACACGATGAATCGCATGATGAACCTGGTCGGAGAGCTGGTGCTGACGCGCAACCAGATTCTGCAGGCGAACGGCAGCGGCGAGCAGTTCACCGCGCTCACGAGGCGCTTGGACGGTGTGACCGCCGACCTGCGCGAAACGGTGATGCGCGCGCGCACGCAGCCCGTAGGGCAACTTTTTCAGAAGTTTCCGCGCATGGTCCGAGATCTTGCGCAGAGCTGCGCGCGTTGCGTGCGGCTGGACTTTGACGGACAGGAAACACGGCTCGACAAGAGCCTGCTCGAAGCCTTGAAAGACCCTCTTACGCACGCGTTGCGCAACGCCGTCGACCACGGGATTGAAAGCCCCGGTGATCGCGTGCGCAGCGGCAAGGCGCTTGAGGGCGTCATCCGGCTGAGCGCGCGGCATGAGGGTGGGCAGGTGGTGATCGAGGTGGCTGACGACGGCGGCGGCATTTCCGCCGAGAACGTCTTGAAGCGAGCTGTGGAGCGTGGCCTGTTGACGCCGGAGCGAGCCCTGACGCTGAGCGAAACGGAAGCGCTGCAGATTGTGTTTGCTCCCGGGTTTTCAACGCGCGACGCCGTGACGGTGGTTTCCGGCCGCGGCGTGGGCATGGATGTGGTGCGATCGAATGTGGAAAGCGTCGGCGGTGTGGTGGAGCTGGAATCGAAGCTGGGCGAAGGCACCACGCTGCGGATGCGCGTGCCGCTGACGCTCGCGATTGTGCCCGCGCTGGTGGTGCGCTGCGGGCCGTCGAGCTTTGCGATTCCGCAGAACGCGGTGTGCGAACTGCTGCTGGTAATGCGTCGCGATGAAAGCCGGATGGTGCAGACGATCGGCGATGCGCCGATGCTGCGTCTGCGCGAAGAACTGCTGCCGCTGGTCTCGCTGAACGATCTTCTGGGGCTCGCAAAACATATCGACAACGGGTACTACGTGGCGGTGCTGGAGGCCAAGGGCCGCCGCTTCGGGCTGATGGTCGACGATCTGTTGGACCCACAGGAAATCGTCGTAAAGCCGCTGGCTCGCGTGCTGCGGGCGTCGGGGGTGTTTTCGGGCGCAAGCGTTCTTGGCAACGGGGAGCTTGCGCTGATCCTGGATCTTTCCGGGCTGGCGACCCGCGCCCGGCTGGACCTGGCGGAGACCTCCGCGGCAGACGTTTCGGCCCGGGCTGCGGAGGCTGTGGAAGCAAGCCGTGCGGAAGGCACTTCGGTGCTGATCTTCGAGGGCTGCGGCGGCGAGCGCGGGGCCATCCCGCTGCATGCAGTGGAGCGCATCGAGCGCTTGATGCCGGAGCAGGTGGAGTATTGCGGCGGGGTCGCGCTCATGCAGATCACCGGCGGTTTTCTTCCGCTCGAAGATGCGGGCGGGCTGTTGTTGAATGGGGCTGGCGACAGCGTGACGGTCGTTGTTTGCCATCGCGGTGCCGAGGTGAACAGCCGCATCGGCCTGGTCGTAGAGCGGGTGTTGAACATTGCGGAGGCTGAGGTGCTTCTGCCACAACAGTCCCACGGTGGCCGGCTGGCCCTGGTGCAGGAGCGCCTGGCCACCATGCAGGCAGGGTTTGAAGACCTGGAAAGGGCGGCATGAACGGCACAAAGGAAAAAGGGGACGCGGAGATCATCTCCCTGTGTTCGCTGCGGGTCGGTGACGCGGCGTTCGGGATGGACACGCAGCAGATCCATGAAGTTCTGGGAGCGAGCGTGCTGCAACCCGTGCCGCTCTCGCATGATTTTGTCGGCGGGGTCATCCCGTACCGCGGGGACGTGTTGCTGGTGGTATGCACGCGGCGTTTGCTGGGGCTCGAGCCGCTGGGCAAGGTGCTCAATCTGCTGGTGCTGCGGGACGAAGTAGAGAACGAACTATTTGGGCTGGCCGTGGACGCGGTCGACGATGTGCTGACCGTCGACGCGGCGAGCTTTGAAGCGAACCCGTGCACGTTGACCGCGGCGCAGAAAGCGATTTTCGCAGGCGCCTACAAACTTCGCGATGGTGTGATCGTGCGGCTGGAACCGGAGTTGTTGCGGCCTTCGCGGCTGGCCGAAATACAGTTTCCCGGCCTCGGCATCCGTACGGCGGCAGGGGTGGCGTGATGGAACAACGGACAAGTGGAGGGGAAGCGATGAAGCGAGTGTTGATCACGGATGATTCCCGCTTTTTGCGCGAGCGGCTGAAGCAGATTTTGACGCCGCTCGGCTGGGACTTTGCGGAAGCGGCCAACGGGGTAGAAGCTTTGGAACGGCTTGCGGAGAGCAGCTTCCAACTGATGCTGCTGGACGTCAACATGCCGGAAATGAATGGTCTGGAATGCGTGCGGCAACTGCGCGAGCGCGCCTTGGCTCCGGCCATGAAAGTGATGATGGTGACGACGGAAGTGGATTCCAGCTTTATCCTGCAGGCGCTCGATTATGGCGCGGACGAGTTTCTGATGAAGCCGTTTACCCCGGACAGCCTGCTCACCAAGCTGCGCATGTTGGGGCTTGCGGACGCCGGCAGCCACGAAGCCGGCGGGTTCGAGCGGCGGCGCGCTTTTCCCGTGGCGTCGTAACGGCAGCCCCACTCGCCCTCGGGACCCAGGGACCACCGCGCCGCTACGACCCGGCCAGGAGAACGACCATGAGCGTTAAAAGAAATCTACGAATTGTCGCCGCGGATGACTCCGCCGTGATCCGCCATATGTTGGCGATGTTGTTCGATTCTGTGGCCGAGCACGCGGAAAGCTCGCAGCCGAAAATGGAGCTCGCGGCCGCCGTGGCTGACGGCGTAAGCTGCGTGGACACCGTGCGCTCCCTGCGGCCGGACCTGCTGCTGTTGGACCTTGAAATGCCGCGCATGAGCGGCATGGAGGTGCTCGATATTCTCCATGCCGAGCGGCCCGAGATGCCGATCATCATGTGCAGCGCGTACACCGCGCGGGGCGCAGCGGCAACGCTTGATGCTTTGGCGCGCGGAGCGGCGGACTACGTGACCAAACCAAGCGGCAGCAAGAACCCGCTGGCGGCCATGGCTTCGCTTTCCGCGCAGTTGTTGCCTAAGATTGCGGCTCTGGCCGCTCGCCCCGCAAAACCCGCGCAGCCGCTGCTCGCCGTGCCAGCGGAAGCCCGCAGGCCCTTGTTTCGCGGGGCGCACCACAAGCCTACGGACGTGGTGGGCATTGGTGTTTCCACCGGCGGCCCGGCGGCACTCGAGCTCCTGCTGCCCAGCCTTCCGGCTACTTTTGCCGCGCCGGTGGTGATCGTGCAGCACATGCCGAAGCTGTTTACGGGAGCGCTGGCACAGCGGCTGAACGGCCTTTGCGCACTTCCGGTGCGTGAAGCCTTGGAAGGTGTCGAACTGCGCCCGGGAGCGATCTGGCTGGCCCCGGGCGACAGCCATCTTGAAGTGACCAACCCGCCGCTGGGTACGCCGCGGTTGATGCTGACGCAGGGGCCTCCGCTGCACCACTGCCGGCCTGCGGTGGACGTGCTGTTCCGCTCGCTGGCCAAGACGTTTGGCGACCGCGCCCTGGGCGTGGTGCTGACGGGCATGGGGTCGGACGGCGTGGCGGGGGCGCGGGAGTTGGTGCGCGCGGGAGCTGCCGTGCTGGCGCAGGACGAAGCGAGCTCGGCCGTGTGGGGCATGCCCGGGCGCCTTGTCGAAGAGGGCCTGGCGGCTGAGGTGTTGCCGCTTTCCGCCATGGCTGCCGAGCTGATGGGACGAACGCGCAAGGACGTATCCATGCAGGGTCCGGCGCGCAGGAACGAGCCACGAGAAAACGGGGAGATGCACTATGCCATGCAGTGAGCAGGATTACGCCTACCTTCGCGAGCTGGTGCTGAACCAGTCGGCGAACTTTATCGACCCTTCGCGTAACGCGCTGTTTGAAGCGCGCTTGACGCCGCTTGCGCGGTCTTCGGGGGAAAACGACCTGGAAGGCTTCGTGCGGATGCTGCGTGAAAAGCGTCCGGCGCACCTGCAGCGCGTCGTCGCTGAAGCGATGATGATCAACGAGACCAGTTTTTTTCGCGATCACACGCCCTTTGAACTGCTGCGCCGGTCGGTGATTCCGAAGCTGATCGAACAAAACCAGACTGAGCGCAAACTGACGTTGTGGAGCGCGGCGAGCTCGACCGGGCAGGAGGCCTACAGCCTCGGCATGATGCTGTGCGAATACTTTCCGCAGCTTGCCGGCTGGGACGTCAAGATCATCGCCACCGACATTTCGCAACAGGCCCGCGACTACGGCCAGCGCGGCCGCTATCGCCGGCTGGAGGTGAACCGGGGCCTGCCCGCACGCATGCTGCTGCGCTACTTTGAGCGCGACTGCGACGAGTGGGAAATCAGCCCCAGGGTGCGCACGATGGTGGAGTTCCGGCCCGTGAACCTGTGCGCCCCGCTGCCGCTTCTGCCCAAGTTCGATCTGGTTCTTTTGCGAAACGTGCTGTTGTATTTTCCACAGCAGGATCGTAGCTGCGTGCTGACGGACGTGCATCGAGCGATGCGTCCGCACGGGGCCTTGCTGCTCGGCAACGCGGAGCAGGCGGAAGACTCGACCGACCTGTTTCGCGTGGAGTTCGAACAGGACTGCTACTACTACCGACCGCGTGTGGCGGCATGAAAGCGCGGGTCAGGTAAGGGCGAGCAGACAGGTGCGGCTAGCATCTTCTTTTGCATCCAAGCTGGTGCGGCGTGGATTTGCCGCGGGGGCGTCCTGGGAGCGCCGTACGTTTGGCTCGAACGAAAGAGATCGAAGTCACCAAGCCTGCGAAGGCTGTGGCGGTCGTGCGCAAGGCGAAGGTCGTTGCGGCGCCTGACCCTGACGCGCTGGTGCGGGCCGGCGACGCCGCGTTGGAGCTGTTTCACCCAATCACGGCGGCGTGGTTTCGGGCCGTGTTTGAAGGCGTTACGGCCCCGCAGCGGGAAGGCTGGCCGGCGATCTCGAAGGGTGAGTCGACGCTGATTCTCGCGCCGACAGGTACGGGCAAAACGCTGACGGCGTTCCTTTGGTGCCTGGACCGGCTCATGCTGCGCATGCCGGTGGAGGAGACCGATCGCGGTTGCCGCGTGCTCTACATTTCCCCGCTCAAGGCTTTGGCGGTAGACGTCGAGCGCAACCTGCGGTCGCCACTGGCGGGTATCGCGAACATGGCGCAACGGCAGGGCGTTCCGGTGCATGTGCCGGAGATCAGCGTGCGCACCGGCGACACGTCTCAAAAAGAGCGCGCACGGTTTGCGCGGCATCCTGGCGAAATCCTGATTACCACGCCGGAGTCGCTGTACCTGATGCTGACCTCGAATGCTGGTGAAGCGTTGCGTACGGTCGAGACGGTCATCATCGATGAGATTCACGCACTCGTGCCGACCAAGCGCGGGGCTCACATGGCGCTGTCGCTTGAGCGGCTCGAAGCGCTTTGCGGACGGCCTATCCAGCGTATCGGGTTGAGTGCGACACAGCGGCCGCTGGAAGAAGTGGCGCGGTTTCTGGGCGGGGCGGACGGCGCGGAGCAGGCCGTTAGGAGCCTTGCCGGTGCGGAAAATCGCAAGCTCGAAGCGGATAGCATTCCGGCGACGAGTAGCCCACCGGAGGCGGATGGCAGGCCGGGTGAGCTCGTCTTACAGGGCGGCGAAACGGCGCTCGCACCGAAGATCGAAAGCGAGATCAGCGTCGACGGCACGTTGCGCGAAGCCGACACGGGCGCGGCAGGGGTGCGGTTTCGGCCTGTCACGATCGTCAATGCCGGGGCGCGCAAGGTGCTGGAGCTTACGGTGGAAGTCCCAGTCGAAGACATGGCCAAGCTCGGCGCGATTGACGATCTGCCCAGCGGTCCGGCCTCGCAAGGCCCCAAGCGTACGAGCATCTGGCAAAGCATCCACCCGCGGCTGCTGGAGATCGTTCGCGGACGGACGTCTACGCTGATTTTCGTGAACGCGCGGCGCGTGGCCGAGCGGCTGGCCGGCGCGCTGAACGAGCTCGCGAACGAGCCGATCGCGCGGGCGCATCACGGCTCGCTGGCGGCGGCACAGCGCAGTGAAATTGAAGAAATGCTTAAGGCCGGCACTATCAAGGCGCTGGTGTGCACGTCGTCGCTTGAGCTCGGCATCGACATGGGCGCGGTCGACCTGGTGGTGCAGATCGAAGCGCCGCCCAGCGTGGCCAGCGGGATGCAGCGCATCGGCCGAGCGGGCCATCAGGTCGGCGCGCCTTCGACGGGCATCATCTTCCCGAAATACCGGGCCGACCTGATCGCGTGCGCCGCTGTGACGGAAGCGATGCACGCGGGGCATGTGGAGTCGACGCGCTTTCTTCGCAATCCGCTCGACGTTCTGGCGCAGCAGATGGTTGCGGTGATCGCGCATCCTCCGCTGCCGCTTGCCGAAGTGGAGCGTCGTGCGGAAGCCGCGAAGGCCGCGAAAAAGCACAAGGTTGCCGAGGAAGAAGAAGCCCCGGGTATTTCCTATGACGCGCTGCTCGCGATGATGCGCAGCTCCGCGCCCTTCGCGGGCCTGAGCATCGGCGTATTTGAAGGCGTGCTCGACATGCTGGCTGGGCGCTATCCGTCGGACGAGTTTGCCGAACTGCGCCCGCGCGTGACGTGGGATCGCACCCGAAACTGGCTAACGCCGCGACAGGGCGTCAAAATGATCGCGATTCTGAACGGCGGCACCATCCCCGACCGCGGACTGTACGGCGTTTTCCTGAGCGGCACGCAGAACAAGCCGATTCGCGTCGGCGAGCTCGACGAAGAAATGGTGTTCGAAGCGCGCACCGGCGAAACATTCGTGCTGGGTGCGTCGACGTGGCGCATCGATGAGATTACGCACGACCGTGTGCTGGTAAGCCCCGCGCCGGGTGAGCCGGGCAAGATGCCCTTCTGGCATGGCGACCAGGCTGGCCGGCCCATCGAGTTTGGCCGCCGCATCGGCGCGCTGATGCGCGAGCTGCGCGATATGCCCCGCTCCGCAGGCATTGCGAAGCTGACCAAAGATCATGATCTCGACCCCCAGGCGGCCGAAAACGTGCTGCGCTACCTGGCCGACCAGGAGCTGGCCGCGGGCATGGTTCCGGACGACCGCACGATCGTGGTCGAGCGTGTGCGCGACGAACTGGGCGACTGGCGCATGTGCTGCCTCACTCCGCTTGGAAGTAAGGTGCACGCGCCCTGGGCGATGGCCGTGACCGCGAAGATCAAGGCCGCGGGGCTCGATGTCGAAACCATGTGGAGCGAAGACGGTTTTGTGCTGCGCTTCCCGGAAAGCGATGCGCCGCCCGACACCGACGTGCTGATGCTGGAGCCCGAGGAGGCGGCCGACCTCGTGATGCGGCAGCTTGGTTCTACAGCTTTGTTTGCCGCGAAGTTTCGTGAAGCCGCTTCGCGAGCGCTGCTGCTGCCGCGCCGTCGCGCGGACGGTCGCACGCCGCTGTGGCAGCAGCGCAAACGGGCCTATGACCTGCTGAGTGTGGCCTCGCGTTACCCGTCGTTCCCCATCCTGCTCGAAGCGTATCGCGAGTGTCTTCGCGATGTGTTCGACATGCCCGCGCTCATGGAAACGCTACGCTCCATCGGCTCGCGCGCGATCCGCGTGCATGTCACGGATTCGCGCACACCCTCGCCCTTTGCCGGTGCGTTGCTGTTCAGCTACGTCGCCAACTACATTTATGACGGCGACGCTCCGCTGGCCGAGCGCCGCGCCCAGGCGCTCTCGATCGACCAGGACCAATTGCGCGAGCTGATGGGCGACGCAGACCTCCGTGAGCTGCTCGATCTGGGCGCGATCGAAGAAGTCGAAGAGCAGTTGCAGTGCACGGTGGAGGGCTACAGGGCGCGCAGCATGGACGGCGTCCATGACCTTTTGCTGCGGCTCGGCGACTTGACGCGGACAGAACTCGCGGCGCGTGCCACGGCGGACGCGGACGACGTCGCCGCGTGGGTCGTCCGGCTGATCAAGGCACGGCGGGCGCTGGAGTTGATGGTCGCGGGCGAAAAGCGGTTGATGGCTGTCGAAGACGCCGCCCGCTTTCGCGACGCGCTGGGCGTACCGTTGCCGCCGGGGCTGCCGACGGCGTTTCTGGAGCCGGTCCCCGACGCTCTGCTCGATGTCGTGCGCCGGTTCGCGCGTACCCATGGGCCGTTCACGACCGGCGATGTCGTCACGCGCTATGGCCTACCACCCGAAAGCGTCGAGGCGGTCTTGCAGAGATTGGTGCAGACCGGCCGCGTCGCGGAGGGGGGCTTTCGCCCGGGCGGCGTGCATCGCGAGTGGATCGATGCGGAGGTGCTGCGAGCGATTCGCCGGAAGTCGCTGGCCAAGCTGCGCAAGGAAATCGAGCCTGTTGAGCAGCGCACGCTGGCGCGGCTGTTCACGCGCTGGCAGGGGGTTGTGACCCAGAGGCGTGGGCTCGATGCGCTGCTCGACGTGATCGAGAACCTTCAAGGCGCTCCGCTGCCGGCGTCGTTGCTTGAAACGGAAATCCTCCCGGCACGCATTCTGGGCTACAAATCGGCCGATCTTGACACGCTGATCGCCGCCGGGGAAGTGGTCTGGGTAGGTTTGGAGCCTATCGGCGAGCGCGATGGCCGCGTCGGCCTGTATCTGGCGGAAAAGCTGCCGTCGCTCTGGCCCGCGGACCGGATCGTAGATTTGGCCGCAGTGGAAAAGCAGGTTCTTCGCATCGCTGCCGCGGACAAGTCCGGTTCGCATCAGTCTGGTTCCGATAAGTCAAAAGGCGATGCTGTTCCAGCTAGGGACTTCACAGGCTCGGACCTGAGCGAACGCGAGTTGGCCATCATCCACTATTTGCGTTCGCACGGAGCGTCCTTTTTCCAGAGCCTGCATGACGGGCTTGGCGGCGGCTACCCCGGCGAAACGCTGGAAGCTTTGTGGTCGCTGGTGTGGCGCGGTCTGCTGACCAACGATGCGCCCCACGCCCTGCGCGCTTACTGCGAGCGCACCCCCGACCGCGGCCGCAACGCCAAGCCGCAGCGCCGCGTGCATCACCAGACCGGTTTCCGCTCGCGCCGGACGACCCCTCCCACGGCTCAGGGGCGGTGGAGTCTGAACGCCGTCGCGTTCGATGCCGAGCGGCTTTCCGGGCCGACAAGCGCTGGTCGGCAAACCGAGTGGTCGCACGCCATTGCGCAGCAACTGCTCACGCGCTATGGTGTGGTCTTTCGCGAAACCGCTCACGCCGAAAATCTTCCAGGCGGTTTCAGCGCCGTGTACGACGTGCTGAAGGCCATGGAGGAAAGCGGCCGGGTGCGGCGCGGCTATTTCGCCGCCGATCTGGGTGCGACTCAATTTGCTATGCCAGCCGCCGTGGACCTGCTGCGTTCCTTACGCGTGGCGAACAGCGAGGAAAGCAGCGAGGTCGTGATGCTGGCCGCGACCGACCCGGCCAACCCCTACGGCACGCTGCTGCGCTGGCCGGCGGCTCCGGAAGAGGGCTCGTCGCTGACCCGGACCGTGGGCGCGCGAGTGGTTCTGGTGGACGGCGCTCTGACCGCCTATCTTCGCCGCGGGAACTCGAACGTGCAGGTGATGCTGCCCGAAGAAGAGCCGTCTCGCTCGCGCGTCGCCCGCGCCCTGACCGACTTCCTGGTGGCGAGCGTGCAGCGCGAAGGCGGCGTGGACGAGTTGCGCGGACGCATGGGTATGCTGATCACCTCGATCAACGGCGTCGCGGTGGTGGAGCATCCGCTGGCGAAATTCCTGCTCGATGCGGGCTTTCAGGCGGCTCCGCTGGGGTTCAATGTGCGGCGAAACCTGCCGCAGTTGCCGCGGGCGACCCCGGTCATCGAGGCTCCGGTGGCGTAACCCTCACAAAGGGAGTACGACCGGGTCTGTGTTCAGTTCTGAAAGTTCAGTTTTGAGGGGTGAGTAGCACCGCGCGGTGGGTCTCCGCATCTTAAGAACATGCCTGAAGGCGACACAATCTATCGAGCGGCCCGGGCGCTCCATAAGGCGCTCGCCGGCAAGGTCGTCACGGCGTTCGACACCGGTCTGGCGAAACTCGCCAGCCTGAACGACGATGCACCTGTGGTGGGGCGTACGGTGGAGAAGGTAGAGTCGCGCGGGAAGTGGTGCCTGATGTACTTCTCAGGCGGGCGCAGCGGCGAAGAGCCCTTGATCCTGGTGACGCACATGCTCATGTCGGGGTCGTGGCACATCTACCGCACTGGCGAAAAGTGGTGGATGGGCCGCAGCAAGATGCGGGCAGCCATTACAGCCGAGGACTTCCAGGCAGTCGCCTTCAACGTGCCGATTGCAGAGTTCCACACGGCGCGCTCGCTGGAACGGAGCACGCAGGTGCCGAAGCTCGGCGTCGATATTCTAAGCGATGCGTATAGCCCGGAGGCTGGCGTGCGCGCGCTGCAGCAGCGACGCGATACCCACCCCGACGACGAAATTGGCGTGGTGTTGCTCAACCAGCGCGTCATGGCCGGGCTCGGCAACGTGTACAAAAGCGAGGTGCCGTTTGCGGCGGGGGTCAACCCATTCCGGCAGATGAGCACGCTAAGCGAGCGTGAAATGCAGGTGATGGCGGACGTATCGCAAAAGTACCTGCGGGCAAATATCAACGATGGGTCTGCCGGGCTGTCCTCAAACACAGACGGCATCGTGACCTACTCGGGTAATCGGCGCACGACGCACAGCATGAACGCGGGTGACCGGCTGTGGGTGTACGGCCGGCAGGGGCAGGAGTGCCGCCGTTGCGGCGCGAATGTCATGCGGCGCCTGCAGGGAGAAGCGGTGCGGCCGACGTACTGGTGTCCGGAGTGCCAGCCGTGGGTGCCGGGCGTGGGCCAAACGGCCGAGATAGCGCCAGTAGGGCGTCAAGTCAAGCTGCTGGGCAAAACGCGGCGCCGAGGAAGCTGCTGAGCTCATGCTGAATGACGTTGAGATTGCGCGCCGGTTGCCGCTGTGGTGGGCACTTTCCGACCTGTTGCTCGACACCGATATGCCCCATGTGTGGGGGCCATACATCGTGCGCACCATGCGCGAAGGTGGTTTCGCGCTCGGAGACGCACATGAGATTTTTCTGGACGAAGTGGGGCCAGCGTTTTACTTCAATCTTTCGATTGTGACTGGTGAGTGGGCCGGCTGGGAAGAGGAGTACGTGCGTCGGATGGTCGTCGCGCGGCTCCGCCGGCCTGCCTGGATGCGCAGAATCGGCGAGCGCTCACGGCGTGCGACGCTGCAGGACGTGTGGGATCACACCTTGCCGTACGTGCAGGCGGCATTGGCGGAACTCGACGCAGGCGCATAAAACGCGCGCCTGATCTTCTGATCTTGGTTTCTACCAGGAAAAGCTCGGCGGCCGACCGTTCTTACCTGCGTGTGTCGCTCATGGCTTCGAGCGTCATGGACGTTTCCTCGAAAAAACGCCCAGAATGCTCCACTTTTGGAACGCTCTGCGGCAGGAAAGTGGTTTAGCGCTGGCGAGGGCTCCGCGCGGTCGTAGGGGAAAGCGCGGGTAGCAGGGCAGGGACGTTCGGGGAGCCGAGACCGGTGCAGGCGTCCCAGCCTGGACCCGCGTTGAAGCCGCCGTTTGATCCGGAGGTGATGTCGCGAAACGCGTTTACGGAACCATACAGCGTGGGGTTGACGAAGCCCAGGGCCGTTTTGCGCTGCGAGTTGGCGATCGCGATCAACGCCGCCCAAAGTGGAGCTACGGCACTGGTTCCACCGATCACCGTAGTTTGTCCGTCGACGCGCACATCGTATCCGGTGGCCGGGTCGGCGTCGCCGGAAACATCGGGGACGCCACGGCCGCCGGCAGCCGTCGCAGGTTTAGGCACACCCGCAGCGGCCTGCCACGAGGGCAGCGGAAAGACGTTGCTGACGCCGCCGCCGGTTGCGCCTTCGTTGGCGGCGAGCTCATTCCAGACCACTTGGCTGGTGATCTGTGCGCCGCTCGCGACGAGCTTGGTGCCGCCGCATGCGAGCACATGTGGGCTCGAAGCTGGGAAGTCGACCTGGTTGGCAGTACCGGATGTAGAGTCGATTGAACCGTTGTCTCCGGCGGCGACAGTGATGGTGACGCCCAGGGCCGCAGCAGCCTGGCAGGCCTGGTCGAGCGCCGTTCTCGCCTGGGCGGTCCAACTGGCTTCGGGACCGCCCCAACTGATGGAAAGCACGCCGGGTTTGTGGGTCTGGTCGTGAACGGCGGAAGAGATCGCATCGATAAAGCCCTGGTCGGTATTGGGCGCGAAGTAGACGACCAGCTTTGCGCCCTGGGCTACAGCTCCGCACACTTCGATGTCGAGCATCACCTCGCCGTCCGCGCCATTCGCATTGCCGGGTGTGTTCTTGCCGCCGTCCACGGAAACCGCTGTGACGGAAGGCACCGGAAGGCCAAGCGACTTGAAGTACGCTGTAAGGTCAGCTTTGCGGTAGCCGCCACCAAGTTCAAGAATCGCGATCGTCTGGCCGGTCGCCATAGCCCCGACGGGCAGCCCGTAGAGTTGCGCGACCTGTGCGGGCGAGTAGGAAGTGTTTGTGGCGCGCGGCTTCGCGACGCGAAAGTGAGGTCGCGCCTGGGGCCGATCATCCAGGCCGAGCACAGCAGTGACATGCTCGGCCAGCGACGCTGGAAGCATGATGGGCCCGGAGCGCGTGCGAAACGGCTGCCCGCCTTGTTCGTGCTGTTCAAATGCGACGCCGAACGCTTCCGCGAGCGCGCCCTGCGAGCCGCTCACCAAAACCGTGCGTCGGCCGGGCTCAGGCGCTTGTGCGGTGAGGCCGTAGGCGGCCGCAAAGGCTTGAACGAGTTTGACGGAGGCCGGATCGGCTCCGTACCGTTTGGCGAACTGCGCGTGCGACAAGCGAACGCCGCCTTCTGCAGGTGGAAACGGCTCGCGCGGCCGCACCAGGACGGAGACCGTCACCCTCGCGCGACTCTTAGCCGGCAAAGGGAGCGGAGCCGACTCCGACACTGCATTGGCGGCGGTTCCAAGCGAAACGGCTGGCTGAAAGGGCTGTTTTTCGCTGCCCGGCAGCGCAAGCCTAGCCTGCGACTTCCAGTCCTGTGGTGACGTTGCAACGTTGGCCATGGTACTCCTCGCCTAGCTGCATGCTGAGACGCGCGAGGAAACGAAATGGGTGTTTGCCCGAAGCTGCGCGCTCGCCGCTAGGGCTGAGGGGAAGCGCTTCTCGGCCGGTCGTCAGGGGCTACGAGGATCGGCGTTGGGGACGGAGTGCCTTCTAGGCCGTTGCCGAAGAGCTGGTTGCCGAGCGTCTGCGTGTCCTGGTCCATGTGCGAGCAGGTGCCCTTCGGCTGGGTGCCGTCGAGAAAGGCGGCGTCGAAGCTGTTGCCGGGGCAGCTCGCGTCGGCGAGCTGGTTGGTCGCTCTGTTGACGCGGTAGTTGTGGACGCCATCGGGTGGCGTGAAGGCGACCATGTCGGAGTATTGCGGCAGACGGATGGCGCGGTTCATGAACGCGGCCCAGATGGGTGCGGCGGCGTCGGCGCCCTGCAGCTTCACGTCGGTGTAGTCGTCGTTGCCGACCCAGATGATGCACAGCAGATCGGACGAGTAGCCGGCGAACCAGGCGTCATGCGACGTGCCCGTTTTACCGGCGGCGGGGGCGGTGAAGCCGAGGCTGCGCACCTTGGCGGCCGTGCCGAACTGCATCACATTCTGCAGCAGCGACTGCGTGAGATAAGCGGCACGGGGGTCCATGATCTGGTGGGCTTCCGGCGTGAAGTCGGCGACGATGTCTCCGTTGGTGTTGCGGACCGAGGAAAGCAGCCAGGGCGTAAGATGAACGCCGTTGTTGGCGAAGACCGTATACGCACCGGCCATATCGAGCGGTGTCGCGTTATAGGTGCCGATCGCCATCGACGGCGTGGCGCGGGCATTGACGATGCCGGCGGCGTGGGCCAGGGACGCCACATTTTCATAGCCGACCTTTTGGGCCAGGGCGATGGTAGCGATGTTGAGGGAGTGCGCGAGCGCGGTGGAAGCGGTGACCATGCCCGGATATTCGCCGTGAACAAAGTTGCCTTGGCTGTAGTCCCGGCCGCCGGTGCCGAAGTTCTGCGGGTCATCGTTGATGAGACTGAGGGCGCTGAAGGGACCGGCGTCGTCGAAGGAGGAGCCGTTCAGCGAGCCGTTATAGGCGGTCGCGTAGACGAAAGGCTTGAAGATGGAACCGGTAGGCCGCTCGGCGACGGCGTGGTTCAACTGCGAGCCGGTGTAGTTGCGGCCGCCGACGAGCGCAAGAACCTGGCCGGTGTGTGGGTTCAGCGCAACAAGCGCGACCTGCGGGTAGGTGATATCCGGGTCGCCTTTTTTGTGCTTCCTGCGGACCAGCTCGTCGACGCCCTGCATGCCGACTTCGACGGCCTCGGCGGCAACTTTTTGCAACTCGGGGTCGAGCGACGTATAGATGCGCAGGCTGTCGTGCTGCACTTCGTTATCACCGGCACGCTGAACGATTTGCTCGTGGACCAGATCGACGAAGTAAGGGGCCTCGGAGGCGTCGACATTAGGCGGCGCCAGGCGGATGGGTTCGGCCTTGGACCTAGCCCCCTCTTCAGGTGTGAGGGCCTGCGTTTCGACCATCTGGTCGAGCACGAGGTTGCGCCGGGCGGTGGCGCGGTCCATGTGTTTGTAGGGGTTGAAGTAGCTGGGCCGCTGGATGATGCCGGCGAGCAGGGCGCACTCGGCGGCGTCGAGCTGCCCGAGCGGCTTGCCGAAATACGCCTGCGCGGCCTCGCCGAAGCCCGCAACAGCAAACGAGCCGCGCTGCCCCATGGGAATCTGGTTGGCGTACATTTCGAAGATCTGCTCCTTGTTGAAGCGGGCTTCGAGCTGGTACGTGATCATGATTTCCTGCAGCTTGCGCTTGATGTTTTTATCCGGCGTAAGAAAGAAGCCACGCGCAAGCTGCTGCGTCACGGTCGAACCGCCACAGGCCATGTGCTTGGCGAAGATATCCTGCACGCCGCACTTCACGGTGCGGACGTAGTTGATACCGCCGTGCTGAAAGAAGCGGTGGTCTTCGATCGCGACGACCGCCTCCACCATGTGCGGCGGAATGTCTTTATAGGCCACGATGCGTCGTTTGGCGCGGCCTTTATCTTCGCTCAGCGCGGTGATCAGCTGCGGCTCAAGCTGGTAGGACCGCAGCGCGACACCGTTTTCAGCAGTGATCGATTGCACGACGCCGTTCGTAGATGTGATCGTCGCGCCATCGGTGTTGTGGTAGCTTTGCGGCCCTGGCTTGATGAGGATGGTGTCGCCGCGGAGCTGGTAGCTGCCCATCAGCGGGTTGACGTTATAGCCGGCGCGGCGCAGCGATGCGCCGAGAGTGGCGGCTTCGAGCCGCTGACCGGGACGGACTTCCTGCGGGGCCGCGTAGATCTGCGACACCGAGGCGAACAGCGGCCCGGAAGCGAGACGATCGTCGACCACCTGCTGATAGTGGTGGTATTCCGCAAGGAATACCACGGCGAACAGCGCCGCGAACAGGAAGACGAGCAGCAGAACGACGCGCGTAAAGCGCCACAGAAGCGAGCGGTTTTTACGGCCGAGTTTCACTTTGACAGCCATGGGAGAGCAGGTTCCAGGGCCCAGGGGCCGGGGTTGAGAAAGCGCCTAAGGCTTGGACGTGGTGAGAGCTTTGAGGTGGGCGGCGACCTGGTCGAGGGGTAGGTCGATGGTAGTCTCCGTAAGGCGATCGACGAGTTCGATCTGCCCTTGGGCCAGCTTTTTACCGACGTTGATGCGGTAGGGGATGCCGATCAGTTCAGCGTCCTTGAACTTGACGCCGGCGCGCTCGTCGCGGTCGTCAAGCAGGGTATCTACCCCGGCGGCGTCGAGTTCCGCGGCGATCCGTTCGCCCGCTTCGAGCAGGGGAGCTTCGCGCACGTTGGTGATCGTGACAACGACGGCGTAGGGGGCAATCGCGGCAGGGAGGGCGTAGCTGGGCTCCGGTGTTCTGCTACCTTGTGACCCCGTGGCATTGGAATCAGGCTGAGTCTTGAGTTTGGCGTCGTCCGTCGTCAGTTTGGCGAACGCGGCGGCTGAGGATTCGATCGCGGCAGTCAAGATGCGCTCGATGCCGATGCCGTAGCAGCCCATGATCGGCGTTACTTCCTTGCCAGCGGCGTTGAGGGCGCGGGAACCCATACTTTCGGTGTATTTCGTTCCGAGTTTGAAGATGTGGCCGATTTCTACGGCTTTGCCGAGGCGCAAGGGCTCACCGGCGAACGGGTCGGGCTCGCCTTCGTTGATGTTGCGGATGTCGGCGATCACCGTCGGGGTGAAGTCTCGCCCGGGGGTCACGTTGCGCAGGTGGAAGTCCTGCTTGTTGGCCCCGGCCACCAGGTTGGCCCGGCCTTCAAGGCCAAGGTCCATCACCACAATCGTCTTCAGCCCTTCAGTCGGAACGTCGCGGAAAATGCCCTTGACTCTGTCGAGCGGTTTGCCGGACTTCAGCCCGTTCAGCGAGCCCTGCGTCATCCCCTGAGCGATGCCGACGGGGCCAAGATAGCCGGCGGGACCGCCGATATAGAGCTCGAGTTCTTCCGGAAGCATCGGTCGAAGCTCGGCCGTGCCGGCGATAGCGTTGAGCTTGGTCTCGTTCACCTGATGGTCGCCGCGCAGGAACGCGACCACCGGACGCAGCGGCTCGCTTGCGGCCTGTCCGGTGCGCGAGCCCATGAAAGCGACACACTTGATGTCCTGCGAGGCATGGATGCCGAAGAACTCCGTCACATCCGCAATGGCTGCCTTGCCGGGAGTGGAGACGAGTTCCGGCAGGCCATCGCCAGTGGCTTCGAGGTCCTGTACGGGAGCGAGCTTCGACGTGGCTTTCTCAAGATTGGCCGCGTAGCCGCTGGCGCTTGAGGCGATGAGGTCTTCGCCGGCCTCGGTATACACCATAAATTCCTGCGAGCCGGAGCCGCCCATGGCACCGGAGTCGGCTTCCACCGCCACAAAGTCGAGCCCGCAGCGCGTAAAGATGCGGCGGTACGCGTCGTCATGCTTTCTGTAGGAAACGTCGAGCCCGGCGTCGTCCATGTCGAACGAATAGCTGTCCTTCATGAGGAACTGGCGCACGCGCAAAAGGCCGCCCTTGGGACGCGGCTCGTCGCGAAACTTGGTCTGGATCTGGTACCAAACCTGCGGTAGCTGCTTGTAGCTGCGCAACTCGTTGCGCGCGATGGAAGTGATGACTTCCTCGTGCGTCATGGCCAGCACCAGCTCGGCGCCCTTGCGGTCTTTCAGATGGAAAAGATTTTGCCCCATCACCGACTCACGGCCGCTTTCCTGCCAGAGTTCGACGGGGTTCAGCGTGGGCAGCAGGAACTCTTGACCGATGCGGTCCATTTCTTGACGCACGATGGCGACGATCTTGTTGAGCGCGCGCTGACCGAGCGGCAAATAGCTGTAAATGCCCGCGCCAAGCTGGCGGATGTAGCCGGCGCGCAACAGCAGTTTGTGGCTGGCGACTTCGGCGTCGGCCGGCGCTTCGCGAAGAGTAGGGATAAAGAGCTGTGACCAACGATGCATGTTGATCTGATTGTACTCAGCCAACCCGGCTCCGCGTGAGGGTGGGAACGGCGCTTGAAATGCAGCGCCAATCTTTTTACCATAAGGTGTACGGCGCCCTGCACGTCAGCGGCAAACATCGTGCGGAGACAAGACTTGCAGGGCGAACCTCGTTCAAAGCCGACCGTACCACCCATTCGCAACTTCATCTTGTCGAAGTTGCCGAAAAGCCAGCTTGCTTCGTTGGCGCATGACCTCGTTCCGGTCGACCTTGCGGTAGGGACTCGCCTGGGGGAACCTTCGGAATACATGAAATATGTGTACTTTCCGGAGTCGGGCATGATTTCCACCGAAGCCGTCGACCGTCAAGGAATTTCCGTGCAGATTTACCTGACGGGTCGCGAAGGCATGGCCGGGGTGTCTGCCGCGCTCAAGCAGCCGGAAATGCACCATGCGCTGATGGTGCAGGCCGCGGGCCGGGCGTACCGGCTGCCAGCCGCGGTCATGCAGCGCGAGCTGCGCAAAGACGGTCCGTTGATGGACAATCTTTTTACATATCTCCATCTGTGCATGGTCACCACGGCCCAGTCGGCGCTCTGCAATCGAGTGCATGACGTCGAGCAGCGGCTTTCGCGCTGGCTGCTGACGGCGTCTGACCGGCTGGAATCGCCTCGACTCGAGATGACGCAGGAAACCTTGGCTGGCATGCTTGGTTCGCGGCGTTCGACGGTGACCCTGGCGGCGGGCGAGCTGCAGCGGCGCGGCATGATCTCGTACTCGCGAGGTAAGCTGACGATCATCGACCGGTTGCGGCTGGAAGCGACCGCGTGCGAGTGCTACGGCATCGTGAACCGGACGTTTCACTCGATGGTGCAGCCTCCCATGCAGGGCCGTTCCTAGCTAATTTCCAGCAAGGCGCGTATGCTATGCGTTATGTGATGTGGATAACATTGCAATCTCGTGTGGCAGACGTTCCCGCGCCACTCTCTGTGTACGCTTGTCCATACTGCTTCACAGTCGGGAAAGAGTTCATGCACGTCAACCGATCAACGATAGGACGCGTGACATGCAATTTCGACGCCCGCCGCAAAACGCGTCAAGGCCCGACAACTACATCCTGGCGAACCTTCCGGATACCGAGTACGCCCTTCTAAGCCGATCGCTTCTACGGGTGGACCTGCCACAGGGATTCCAATTCGCCGGACCGGCGGACGTAATGCCGTTCGTGTATTTTCCTATTTCCGGCGTCGTCTCTACCGACGCGCTGACGGAAGCTGGGGAGTCCATCGAAATCGGCGTCACCGGGAACGAGGGTATCGTGGGCACCTCCTCGCTGCTCGGGCAGACGGAGATCATGCACTCCATCGTGATGCAGGTGGCAGGTCAGGGATATCGCGCCCCGGTGACTGCCTCGCAGGAACTGATGCGGCGGTGCGGTGGCTTTACGGAACTGGTGTATCAGCACATCACCTTGCAAATGCTGCAGATGGGGCAGTCCGCGCTTTGCAATCGGCTGCATGACGTAAAGAGTCGCCTGGCGCGTTGGCTGCTTACCGCCTCCGAGCGCAACAACAGCGAGCAACTCACCCTGACGCAGGAGTTCCTGAGCCAGATGCTCGGTTCGCGGCGGTCCACCGTGACCGTGATGGCGGGTGAGCTACAACGGGACGGGCTGATTGAGTACAGTCGCGGAAAAATCCTGATCAAGGACCGCGAAGCTTTGCAAAGCTCGGCGTGCGAGTGCTACCGCATCGTGAGTTCGGCCTATCGGCGGGCACTGCATGCAGAGCGGGACGTGGCGTAGCTGCCATTCTGCAAGGCTTCGTTGTCGAGTCCGCTTTCCGTCTGAACTGCTGGGTTCAAGCCAGAGCCGCCGCCGTTTCGCTCCCAAGGGCCGGGGGATCTTAGACGGGCGCTCCCGGAGCAATCTCCCAAAGGTCATGCAGATGCAGCACCCCCACGGGAGCCGTGGCGGAAGTGCCGTCCGCGGTAACCACGAGCGACGTGATTTTGAGCTGCTCCATGAGCAGAAGAGCCTCGCTGGCGAAGGGTTCCGGGGCGATCGTCCGCGGGTTCGGATTCATGATGTCCGCAGCCGATTTGTGGAACGCGTGTGGTCCGTTGCGCTCGAAAAGCCGTCGGAGATCGCCGTCGGAAATGACGCCGAGCAGCTTGCCGTCGGCTTGCACGGTCGTCATGCCAAGCCGTTTTGCCGACATCTCGTGAATGATGTGGGGCATGTCCGCAAAGGGCGCCACCCTTGGCATCGCCGCGCCCATGTGCATGAGCTTGCGGACGGTCGCGAGCCGGCGGCCGAGCTGTCCTCCAGGGTGCAGCGCGGCGAAATCGGGAGCCTCAAAGCCAAGCACCTGGCTGACGTGGATGGCGAGCGCGTCGCCAAGCGCCAGCATGGCGGTTGTGGAGGCCGTGGGCGCCAGTTGCAGGGTGCAGGCTTCGCGGCTGACGCTGACGTCGAGCGTCACCCTGGAGGCTTCGGCCAGCGTGGAACTCGGGCAGCCGCAGAAGCTGACCAGCGTCGCTCCCAGCCGCGGCAGAAGCGGCAGAAGACGCAGCAGCTCGTCAGTTTCGCCGCTGTAGGAAAGCGCCAGCACAATGTCGCCGCGGGTGACCAGGCCGAGGTCGCCGTGCAAGGCTTCGGACGGGTGCAGAAAATGCGCGGCGGTGCCGGTCGAGACCAAGGTCGCGGCGATTTTGCGGGCGATCAGGCCGGATTTTCCGACACCGGTGAGGATGGTGCGCCGACCACCGCGAGAGGCTTCCGCGAGGAGCGCGACGGCGCGAGCGAAGGCCCGGCCCTCCGGCCCGGCGGGGTCTTCGAGCCGCTCGGCCAGCGCTTGGAGAGCGGCGGCCTCAATGCGGATCAGGCTGGCGGGAGAGTCCGGAGCGTCGGCGGAAATGGGGTTGGCATCGGGCATCGCAGCAACAGAAACGATGCTAGCAGAGCGGGCCACGCAAAAAGAGGCGGCCGAGGATGGGACAATGGGGGGAAGGACGCGTCCTATAGAGGAGGCGTCGCGCTCGCTCGCGGCGCCGACTCTTTCGCGAAGTGTAAGGAAGGTTGTGGAGATGGCTCGTCGATTTGGCTTGTTGGCCGTGTTGGTACTGGTGGTGGCAGCGCTGTTCTGGTCGGGGGTGCACAACCTACGCAAGCGCCGGATGCAGATGCAGCAGGCGCAACAGGCGCAGGTGACCATCACAAAAGACGGCCCGGATGCCGCTCCGTCGGCAGGCAAGCTCGAAGGCAAGGCGGCCCCGGGGTTCACGCTGCTCGATACGAGTGGCAAAAAGGTGTCGCTCGCCGACTACAAAGGAAAGCCCGTGGTGGTGAACTTCTGGGCGACCTGGTGCGGTCCATGTCGGCTGGAAATGCCCTGGTTTGAGGAGTTTAGCGCCAAGTACAAAGACCAGGGGCTGGTGGTGCTCGGCATCAGCGAGGATGACGGCGCGCCCAAGGAAGACATCGACAAGGCCGTGAGGAAGGCGGGCGTAAGCTATCCCATCCTGTTGACGGACGGCAAGGTCTCGGGGGCGTATGGGGGCGTCGATTACCTGCCGGAAACGTTCTATGTCGACAAGACGGGCACAGTGGTTGAAGAAACCGCCGGCGCGCCGACCAAGGATGAAATGGAAGCGAATATTCGCAAGCTCGTCGCAGCCACGGGTGGCCTTTAATGCTGGCGCGCGTGCTGTT
>CALMON010000236.1:0-2742 GCA_937871785.1 uncultured Granulicella sp. | reverse complement strand
GGCAGGCTATTGTTGGCGCTCCGGCGCGTGTTCCGGGCAAGGGCCATGTGCTGTTTGAAGCGGAAACCGCTACGGTGACCGCGGGCAAACCGTCCGCGGTGGAGCTTCGGTTTCGGGTGGAAGACGGATTCCATGTGAACTCGCACAAGCCCGCCTCGGAGCTGCTTATCCCGACAGCTCTAAAGCTGGAGCCTGCTGCGGTGAAGGTCGCCAATGAGGAGTACCCCAGGGGTGCGGCGTTCCGGCTGACGGTCGGCGACGGGGAAACCCTGGACGTTTACCAGGGCGAGTTTCGCGTGCGGCTGACGGTGGTCGCGCCCCGGGGAGAAAGCGAGCTTCGGGGTATGCTGCATTACCAGGCGTGCGACTCGGCAGCTTGCTTCCCGCCGCGCGACCTGCCGGTCGTGGTGGCGATCGTCGGGAAGTAGGAGGCCGGTGGTGTCGATCGCATCCTTCGATCTGCACCAAAGGATCACGCGCGCGGAACATGCCATCCTGGCATACGTAAAGCTCCGATATCCGAATGCTCGCGAATTCAGTGTCGGCGCTGTGCATCTTGACCCGGCCCACCTGGCGATCTGGATCACCGTCGATCGCGATGAGGAGCGCGACAAACTTTCGAACGATCGGGAAACGATACCGGCATTTCGCAGGTTGCTTGCCGAGGCTGGCTACCCGCAGGAAGCTGTTCCGGCCGTCAAGTTCGCTTTCGAGTCGCAGGAGACGGTCAACCGCGACTACGGCGGAAGCTGGTGGGCCTGCGTGAAGTAGACTGTCGCGAGCGGTTATACGTGCTGTGAGACTGAGAGCGTGTTGCCATCGGGGTCCTTGAACCAGGCGACAGCGTCCCCGTTGGGCGCGCGCCATATGCCGCGCGCGTCTTGCGGGATGAAGTCGACGCGAAGGAAGTCGACGCCCTTTGCAGTCAGCTCGTCGACTGTGGTCTCAAGGTCGTCGCTTTCCCAACCAAAGATCGTGAACGGCTGTGGTGCGAAATCCGGCGTGCGCGTGACGCGGAGCGTCGACCCGGCGGTTCCGGCACGGAAGACGAAGGCAAACCCGTTGTCTTCGACCAGGGTAAGACCGAGCACGTCTTCGAAGAAGGGACGAACGGTTTCGGACCGGCGCGTGGGGATAAAGCCGATGGCGGCGTTGTGCGTCAGGGGCATGAGGCGGCTCTCCAAAAGGGAACTGTTCACAAAAAACTGCGCGGAACAGAGACGAGGAACGATCGAGAACTACTTCGGCTGCAGCCGGGCGGCGTTCTGGGCCAGCTTTTTCTGAGTATCCAGAAAACGTCGCATGCGGTCAAGAGTCCGCGCTTTGCCGAAAACGATGAGCGACTCCAGCAGCGGCGGCGAGCTCGCGCTGCCCGTCATAATGGCGCGCAGCAGCATGAAATTTTCCTTCACCGACCAGGTATGCGCTTCGCCGAGCTGCTTGAGCGCGGCTTCGAGCGGTTCCTTTTCCCAGGGAGCAGCCTCAACGACCGTAAGCTGCTCGGCGGCGAAAGCGAGAGTTTCCTCGGGCGTGCGCTTCTTCGGCACCCAGACCGACTCGGGCGGAAGCACGTTGTCTGAAAAGAAGAAGCCGGTCATGTCGCCGAACTGGCCAAGCGTTTCAAGCCGCGTTTGCACGAGCGGCGCGATGGCTTGCAGGTAGCTGTCCGAAAAGATGGTCTGGCGCAGCGCCTTGTAAAACTCCTCGGGCGATTGGCGGCGAATGTACTCGCCGTTCAGCCACTTGAGCTTGACGAGGTCGAACACCGGGCCTCCAAGAGAAATGCGTTTGAAGTCGAACTTCTCGATCATCTCCGGCAGAGAGAAGATGTCGCCTTCTTTCGTGTTCAGGCCCTTCGACACGATTTCCTGCTCGGTGGGCTGGGCCATGCCGCCGCCCAGAAGACCCAGGAAGTTGAGCATGGCCTGCGGCAGAAAACCGGAGTCGCGGTAGTACACCAACGAAACGGGGTTCTTGCGTTTGGAAATTTTGCTTTTATCGGCGTTGCGCAGCAGGGGCATGTGCCAGAAGCGCGGCTGCTCCCAACCAAAGGCTTCGTACAGCAGCACGTGCTTGGGGGTGGAGCTGATCCATTCTTCCGCGCGGATGACGTCGGTGATGCCCATCAGGTGGTCGTCGACGACGTTGGCAAGGTGGTACGTGGGGAAGCCGTCGGACTTCATCAGCACCTGGTCGTCGACATTGGCGTGGTCGAAGGTGACCTCGCCGCGCAACTCGTCGACGAACGTCGTCGACCCGCCCTCCGGCACGCGCAGGCGGATGGTAAACGGCAGGCCGGCGGCAAGTTTCGCGTCCACATCCGCCTCGCTCAGGTGCCGGGAGCGCCCGTTGTACTTGGGCGGCTGCTTCGCGGCGGTCTGGGCCTTGCGTTCCGCCTCGAGCTCTTCCGGCGTTTCGAAAGCCCGGTAGGCGTGGCCGGAGGCGAGCAGCTTCGCGCAGTATTCGCGGTAAATTTCGGTGCGTTCCGATTGCCGATAGGGGCCGTAGGGTCCGCCGACGTCTGGCCCTTCGTTCCAGGTGAGCCCAATCCACCGGAGCGCGTCAAAAATCATTTGCTCGGACGTAGACACGAAGCGGGTGCGGTCGGTGTCTTCAATGCGCAGCACAAACTGACCGCCGCGCTGGGCGGCGAAAAGGTAGTTCAGCAGGCCGATGTAGGCGGTGCCCACGTGGGGGTCGCCAGTCGGCGACGGGGCGATGCGAACGCGGGTGGGACGGGGT
>CALMON010000235.1:47937-57338 GCA_937871785.1 uncultured Granulicella sp. | reverse complement strand
CATTGATCACAGACCCGAGCGCGTCCGAGCTCACATGCAGGATGGGGGTGGAAATGTCGGTGGCCGGCACGATCACCGTTACATTGCCGTTTGTATCGGTGGTCAGATCTTCGCTGGCATCCATGTCCAGGCTGACCATGCGCCCGTTCACCGTGGCGTAGACGCGATCGGACGCGGTAATGCTGACCGGGAAGCCCGCCAGCGGCAAGCCATGCTCATCATCGAAATGCAGCAGGCTCGTGTAGGTGGCGATGTTGATCAGGAAGTTCGTCTTCGGTGCGCGAATCACGCTCTGCTGCCAAAGGGTGGAGGTGGCGTCCTGCACCGCGTGCTGCAGGTTCAGATCGCCTGTGACGGTGAACAGTTCGTTGGCGCCGGTGGTCCCGTTGCGGATAGGCGCTACGTGGATGCAGTCGTTGCTGAACAGCACAGGTGCGCTCCAAACACCCGGCTGGCTGTGCTTGCCGGCAATGTACCAGAGCTCGCTTGGGCTGCACATGGCCCACACGCTGATCAGGTCGCCCTTGGTCCGCACCACGATCTGCCGCACGTCCGTGAGGCCTGTCGCCACAACGGTGGGATTGGCCGCGTGCGCCGCTGTGAACACGTAGACCCCCGTGCTGGTGCCCACGTACACGTCGGACGAAATGGAAAACGGGTTCAGGCTCGCGCCGGTGGGGGTAGCGATGCATGTATATCGCATGGCCGCGGGTATGTCCTTGTATCCAGGGCTGTAGTCATAGGTGAGCGCGCCCTGGTCGCTGGTCTTGAAGGTCGTGCACTCCAGCGTTTGCGAAGCCCCGGTCTTGTACAGGAACCAGACGCCGCGCTGCCCAAAGGCGAAGCCCTGCGCCAAGTCGAGCAGCGCCGCCGGATCGTTGCCGAAGTTCTCCGGGAAGTCGAGCCTGGCTGCCGGCTGCGCCGGTGTTTGCAGCAGGTAGTAATGCTGCTGTGCCCCCAGAACCCCCACAACCGTCAGTAAAGGAACCGCGCCATCGTCACTCGAACCCAGAATAAGCCGCGTCGGTTGGAAGGCGGCATCCAGTCCCGTCACCGGCTTTGCCAATGACGGAAACGTGCTCCAGTCGGCACTTCCCGGTGTGTCGGCCACGAGCGTGGCGTACAGCACGTCGTACCCGGATGCGCCCGGACGCGTGAACGCGGCCGCCAGGCTGATGCGGCCGCGGCTGTCCTGGCCCACGTCAAACGCGATTGCCGTTGAGGCAGCCACGGGTCCGCTCAGGGTTACAGACTTCCAGCCGCCAGGGGTCGCGGGGTCATGGGTCAGCAACCGCAACATGCGGTCGGACCCGATCGAAAACACCATCGGCGAGCCGGTGTTGTCCTGCACCACCAGCAGGTCGCGTGTGGGATCGATGGCCGCGGCGGGTAATTGATTGTGCATCAGCTCGCAGGAAGCTGACATGCTGAACGTCTTGCCGGCATACGTTCCGGCGCCTTGAAGCGATATGGAGTCGATAACTGCGGGTTGATCTGCCATGGCTTTTGCTCTGCGTCCCTTGGGTGCGGTATGGGTTCGTTCTGGCGTCGATGATTTCGGATGGAGATTCATGGTCTGAACGCGTACTTCAAACACAAGAACAGAGCACCCTGCTGCGGGGCTTCAGCCGCTTTAACTTTGCGACTTGTAGGTCAGGTCCATGGTCAGATTGCCGTACGGGTCGGCGGATGGGGACTTGAAGAAGAACACCTGGCCCGCGGGCAGCAGAATAGCCGGACCAACGGAGTCGCCGAGCGAGCCCAGCGCCACGCTGACGTCGCCGATGCCAGGCACGGAAACGCTCATCAACGATGCAAGCGCGTTGCCGATGTAGTTGTGGTCCTGGAAGGCGGTAAACAGGTCCAACACGCCACCGATGATCTTGCCGATCCAGCTCAACGCCTTTGCCGCCGTGTTCATGGAGGAATCGCTTGTCTGGTTGTCGATTTTATAGCTATGGGTCAAAACCAGTTGCGGGTCGCCTGCCTTCGTTTTATCCAGCGAAAGCGTGTACGTGCCGCTCCAGTCGATGGTGCCGGACGCGTGCGCTTCCGACGGCTCGTTCTGGACGTACTTGTAAAAGTACAGGTGGCCTTTGAAGTTGAGTGTCACCGCGCCGTCGCTGTTGCTGAAGTCGACTGTGTACGTGTTGACGTACTGGTCGCTGCCGCTGCTGACGTCGCTGATGGTGAAGCTATACCCCGTAGCGGTGGCCTTGGTCGCCTCTGCATATGTGGGAGTGGCCGCGATGGTGATCTGGTCCTTGATGCTGTCGCCAATCTGCTTGCTGAAGCTGTCATAAAAGGGCTTGAGCAGGTTGGCCTCCATGAGAACGGAACGGCTGTACGCCATGCAGGCCTGCGAGTCCGCACTGGGCAGCCAGTTCGTATCGAACACACCGGGGCTGCCCTGGACGACGCCGTGGCCGCCTTTGGTGCCCAGGATGAAGTTCAGCGTGTTTCTGCCCTGTTTGCTCGCGTCGGTCTCATGGAACATGTTGTAGGTGGTGGAAACCGGACGCAGGGTGTCGGGAACCATCTGGTCCTTGGCGTATTGGGTGGCGTCGTTGGTGGTGAGGCTGTATCCGAGAATGTAGGGATTGCCGCTCTTGATCAGGTCGGAAAGATAGAACTGCATGAACTCGGCCAGATTCGATTGCGCATCGTCGCCCGCTGCGCCCGTCTGAGTAGACTGGGGGTCGAAACGGATCAGGTCGGTCGATTCAAAGTCCATGAACAGGTGGTTGATGTCGAACATGTTGGTGTTGAAGTTCGTCAATTGCTGCAGGACAGAATCAGGCACCTTCTTGTTCTTGAGGAGATCGTCCGCCTTCACCGCATTCAGGTCCATATTGATGGCGATGGAGTATACCCAACCGGACATGTCCGTACCGGCGAGCTTGGCGGCACGGCCGCGGCCCTTCCACAACGTAAAAGTGCCGCTTTGGAAGTGAAGTTCAAGATGCACGGTGCCGCCACTGGCTTGAATGTCGATCTGCGACAGCGCAAAGGCATCAATGGATTCGACATCCGGTGGGATGACGTCCGACGGGCCAAGGCACTTATAAAGAAAGTTGCCGTCGTCATCCTGGTCGCGGGTGATGCGCAACGCGGACTGGATGATACCCATGTGGGTTAGGTGGGTGAGTTGGTCGTTGATCGTCTGCTGTGAAATGGCTACGACCATGTCGTAGTCAGTAAAAACTTCGTAGTTCTTCATACGCGCACTTCTCCAAGGGGAGTTGCCGTCGGCGCGCGCGCCTGCGGCAATCCGGATTCCAAGCTATGGAATGAATTCTGTGGGGCCGGCAAACGGGAACGATGTATCGAGAACATAGCCTGAGAGTCGTGGGTTGACTCAGGTCTTGTCAGTAAATCTGAAGATCACACGTCCCTGGGGAGGAGGTCAGGTCAAGGTTCACGGAGGAACCTTGAAATGTCAAGCGAAAGGGACCATTTTCCTTGTGCTGGGTATCCCGATGATGGCGTGCTGTAGCGTTTCGTTTGAAAAGCCGACGGACGTTGCGACTGCGCACGATTCCCACAGAAAACGGTTGGTCGGCTCATCTCCAGGCCGAACTCTTCCCGGTCGGAGCGTCACGCTCTCTGCTGCAAAGGGCGAACTCTGGCGATCGGAGTTTCCCGCGTCAGCCCGAGCTTGTCGTCGCAAAATCGCTCGAACCGTATCCCATACGCACGCCGGTACTGATTCCAGATTGTCTGCAGCTTCGGGCTTCGCGCCCAGTCCATAAACAGCATCGCCCATCCACGCGTATCGGGATGATCCCAGAGCTGTTCCAGCTTGAGTTCCAGGAAGACGTCCTCCATCAACTGCAGGAGCTCCAAGCCCAGGGTCACTTCAAGGGTCGACACAGTCGCGTCGACGACAGGAGACCCGTCCATCAACTGCTGGAAAAAGGCCTCTGCGGCCGCGGCGTTCCTGAACCGCTCCCACAGCCCATCCAGCCGCTGCGTGTACTTCACAAAAGTTTCAGGCGCAACGCTGCTGGCCACCAGCCGATCTGCCAGTATCAGCGCCGCCGCCAGCGGCTTGGTCTGCGCAGGTACGCCTCGAAAGGCCGACTGTACGCTGTGACGCCCCAGCCTCCGATAGCTTTCGAACTGATCTTCGGTGTAAAACTGGTTGGCCGTCGTTTGATGCGGAAAAGTTGGGTGGTTGTCGCGGTATTGCAACACACTGGTGTCTTCGTCGCCGGTAATGTTCGCTTTCAGGTAGATCAGGTAGCCCGTCGTGCCATCGTTGTACTGGATGGTGCCGACCGCGCAATGCAAGCGGCTGAGCCCATCTTCCCCTTTGCGCAACGCCGAAAGATCGATGTCGATCGTGGCTCCGAAGTCTGTGCCGCAAAGGCGGATGACATTTCCCAGGCTACCGAAAAACAGGGTTTCGTCGCACTCCGCATCGCTTGCGATAATGACCCGGCATCGTCGCCTCACCAGCTCATAGATGCCCAGGTTTTCGAAGTGGCCACCATCGCTCACATTCAGAAAGGCCCTGCGATCGTTGGCCATGCCGAATAACTCCGCCAGCAGGTAGGCAAGGCTGAAGCTCAAGGAACTGCGGCCGGCTTTGAAGCTCGGGCTCGGCAACCACCATCCTAGCCGCACGTTGAACATCGTGAGCAGATAGGCCACCAGCGGGCGCGTGTTGTAGCCCATGTTTGGGCTCGCCGCCGCTCCGGAAATTGCCACGGCCTGGCCCAGGTTCAGACCGCCGGCGTAGCAGTTCGTGTCATTGCCCGCGCCAGTTTTTGCATACCCGATACCGGCCCAGTCCGCACCGCAGAACAAAGGGGAAAGAATGAAGTTCGTGCTGTGGCGTGTGTTGAGCGCTGGATTTGCGCTTCCGCCCAGGTTCATCGTCGTGTTCAACAGCGGGTACGGTCCGCGGAAGTCTTTTGCCAAGTTCCCCAACGGAATGTCGTCCTCAAAATCGAATTTAGTGAAGGGCTGTGGGCGACGCAGACCGTGCATCCATCGCGTGGCGCCCAGATAGCAGCGCACCAGCCGGTTGCGATAGAGCTGGTTGAGGCCGAAGATGTTGATCTCGAAACGCCAGGCAAAAAGCAGGATCGCAATGACCAGCACCCCGAACATGGCCCACGCGACCTTTGTCGGAAACGCCAGCACGCTTGCCCCGACATCCTGCAACGTAGGGTTGTCGATCGAGACGTGGAGAAACGCGTACACCACCTCCGCCGCCAACAGCAGCGTCGTCAACACGAACAGCAGGCCGCCGACGTTCGCCAGAATTTCCATCCAGGTGGACTTGTCCGGGTTGTTTCCCGCCGTCCTGCTGCTTTTGCCGCTGAACACACCAGCGACGATCGTGGAAAGCCACGAAACGATGGCGCCGTATTTGATGGCGTGGTGCTTTGCCAGCCGGCTGCCGGCAAACTGGATCAGCCATGGGCCGCCGAACATGATCGCGCACAGCAGCAGCCCCGTTCCCGCGGCCAGTAACACCCACGCCGCATACCTTGTCCACCATTCCCGTTGCGGCTCGTTGGAAGCGCGCCCGCTCAGCCCGATAAGCAGCAACACGCCCAGGCAGTACGCCAGCAGCACGGCTGCGGGCAACAGGACAAAGCCTGCAAGCGGCGCGTGAACACTACCCACGGTAAATTCGTGCACAAGCTCATAGAGCAGCCCCACAAGGCAGAGCAGGGCTACTGTCGCGCTCACGGCGCCGATTCCGATCGAACCGAAGATCACCTCGAGCGTTGTCCGAATAGCTGACTCATCTGCGGTTTGCTGGCGGCGATCCCAGGCCGAGCGTCCCAATGTCGACGCCGACACCAGCGTCAACCCCCCAAAGCTCCAAAGCCAAAGACACAACCACCGATCGCCGAAGCTGTCTTTGAGCAGATGCGAAAAGTTCCACGAGACGGACCAACCAGGCGCGCGGGGCGCGTCGCTATTGTCGAAATTGTTCGTAATCCGGCTCTCCGTGCCTA
Source organism: uncultured Granulicella sp. (assembly GCA_937871785.1). Taxonomy (GTDB): domain Bacteria; phylum Acidobacteriota; class Terriglobia; order Terriglobales; family Acidobacteriaceae; genus Granulicella. The sequence goes on along the minus strand of CALMON010000235.1, from coordinate 51,360 downwards.
CTGCCGGCGAGGCATGTTGCTCGCCCGCGATGCGGACAGCCGACGCTGGCGGCCGCACCGGAGCAGTCGCGGCCTGCGCAACTGCCTGCTTGTGCCGTATCAGGTCTCCTGTTGCCAGGGACTGTAGATACGAGCCCATCAGGGCCGCTCCGATCCACGCCGTAGCCACCCCCGCCAGCAGCACCGTGCGCGTTTTGAACAATCTGTTCCACGTAAACTGAATACAAAGGAACGCCGTCACCAGCGCGGCACAGACGTAGGTCACACCAGCGGGCCATGTCCAGGAATTCCCATCGGCGTCCAGCGCTGCGGTCGCGTTTCCGTAGGCGATGCGCAACAGGACGATGCCACACATGCCTGCCAGGATCAGCGCAAACGTCATCAACTGGATCAGCAGCGTATTGCGCAGCCACAGGGCTCCCAGGCTCCATGTGTCGCCGCTCAACATACCGCTGCGAGGCATCAGGTAGTTGGCATAGGTTCGCAGGTGACGAATCGATTCGTCCCAGCCGTTTCGCCTCGCCAGCCAATGCTGCGTCCGCTTCACATTGCCTACCAGCCACGACCCGATATATCCGCCGCCGGACACCGTTGAAAGGTAGTCCACCCGGTTCAACAACTCAAGCTCCTGCAGACCCTGGAGCACGCCCAGGCCGAACGTGGCGCTGCGGATGCCACCACCAGACAGCGAAAGCCCCACTTGGCGGCGCACCAGAAAGCCATTACGGTGGCGCTCGCGCCAATACGGTTCCACAAACGCTTCTGGCACGGAGCCATCGCCCGAGGGAGGTTGGTTGCGCCGTGCCCGGCGTTGCTCCTGGATCGCATGGGCCTCCTGATCCAGCACCATGCGCCAGGAAAACTGGACAGTTCGACCGCGCTCGGCCGGAACCACGCCTAGCCGCTTATCCTCAGACTCCAGCGTCAACTCCGCCCCATTCTGCACGAGGTCGCACGTGCGGCCAAGCGCCAGGCGCAACAGCTCGTCATACCCGCGAAGCTTGTATGCCTCCGAGATTTGCTCGTGACGGTCCGCGCGGTCGGCCAGCAGTTGCAGCCAGGAAATTTCGCGGCCGCTCACCTTGCCGGAGCGATCGATTTCCAACCGCAACAACTTTGCCAGCCAATACAGCTCCACCAGCGCAAAGCGAGTGATGTACGGGCTGGTCAGCTTGAGGATTTCGTCTTCTCGACGATTTCTTCTTTCAAACGCTTTCGGCTCCGGCGGACGAGGCTCGTTCGTCCATGTGACCTCCAGGCGATACACCAGGTCGTGGAAGGTCTTCGCCCAATTCAACATGCCTTCGACCACACGCTCGAAGTTTTCCTGAGCTTTTTGCGTGTGCGGGCTCAAGTCGCGCAGCCACAGCTCGAAGCGCTTTGCCTCTTCCTGCGGCGTTCGCGCCTGGGTCAGGTAGCCATCTAAAAACTTCTTCATCTCGGCGACCCCGGGCGCCGCGACGCAATCATCCTCCAAAGCCTGCATCTGCTGGAGCGCCTGCTCCACGCCCACCGGGTCCGGCCGGTCGATGGGAGGGGGAGAGACAAGACAGCAAAGCGCACGATTTTCCGGCGCATTCTCCTGGGATACCTCCGGCTTGCGCGGGTCAGCCAGCCCGTAGACCGGACGCGCGCCCCTGGCGGCTGCCTTCTCGCGCAGGCGGCCCGCCAGAAAACGAACGCTGACGTATTGATAGATCGCCAGATACCGGCAAAATGCCTCTGACTGCAGAAGTGTGTCCAGCACGTCGAAGGCGGGGAGCTGCACGGCCGCCGGCGAGAACAGCCCCGTCGCATAGGCCAGCTCCTGCAGCGCCAGAGCATCCAGTGCCGCGTCCAGCAGTTGCCGCGTGCGATCGTCCTGTTTGTACGACTTTTGCGATCGTTCCGGTCCATCGAAGCCGGACTCCTCGTGGTCCCGCAACGACGAAAGGCGAGATCCCTCATCCTCTTGTGCGAGCTGTTGCAGCACCGCGTACAGGGGAGCGCCCTTGACCCTTCTTTCCGCGTCGATCTGTGTAAACAGCCAGTCCGCCGTTTCGGCCATCTCTGCTCCTCCCTGCTGGAGTCGTTGTTTGCAGGACCGCGGTGCGCCGTTCACACTAAAACCAGTGGACACACTCGACACATTCCTGCAGGGCCCTAAAAGCTGACGATCGTTTGGGAAACCAGAACCTGGTCCGGGCTGGGTTCGCTTCCGCTGAGATAGGTGGCGAGGTCGAACGTATGCTGCGGCTTCAGCGATGTCAGCGCCAACATGGCCTTGGTATGCACACCGGTGCCGGCACCGGACAGCGCCCTGGTCAGTTCCACAAGAAGCATCGGGCCGAAGAGGCGGAGATCGGTTGGCGCAAAAAGACTGCTCATATTCTTGTTGAGCGCACCGGTTAGCTCCGCACCGAATTTCGCCAGATGAGCAAGCAACTGCGACGGGTCCGAAACCGAAATCGCCTTTCCTGCGGCGCTGATGTTCTGGAGCGCTTTGGCGATACTCTTGACCACGCCGGATTCCGCCAGCAGCAACGCTTTCAACTGGATCAGTCCCGGGCCCGACCACGCATACTGCTCCATCTGCTGCGTTGCGTCCGCGCTGTTCGCGGTAATGAAAGCCGGGTTCTTGATACCGGCGGCCAGCACCTCCTGGTAGGAGGTGGACTCGATGACCTGCAAGGTCCCCAGGCTCTTGTTCATCAGGGCGTGGACCAGATCGTCGTCGCCGGCGCCGTCCTGGTTGCTCATGTAGAAGTCTTTACCCGTGTTGGTGGAACCCAGTGTCCCTTCACCGGCGTCCCACGCGATGCCCGTGCACACCGGAAGCGATTGCCAGACGAGCAAAGGCAGAGTCTCCCAGCTATCGATCTGCTTGGTCTTGCGAAAGTAAATTCGATGGGTGTAGTCACGCAGGCACCGCTGTATTGTGCGCGAGGCGAGGATCTGCGCGGCCAGCAGTTGTGTATCAGGCACAACCCATGCGGAAAGGAAGTCGCCATCAACAGCGAGCTGCATGGACATCAACATGTCCCCGAACTGGTTGCTGGGCACGTGCTGCACGGCGATGTCGAAGTCGGTTAAAAATTTGTCCGAGTACTCGTTGGGCGGAAACTTGCCGGCAAGATACGCTTGCACAAACGCCGCAGTTGACGTAGTGACGATGGCCCGGCCCGCATGGGGAGCGACAGCCCGCATCTCATAGGCCAGAAAGCCACCGATCGATTCGACAGAAGTCCCCTTGATCCCGAGCTGCAGCGCCAGGTTCAACAGGCTGCGGTAACGATCCGCCTGTACCTGATCCGTCGCATCCACGTAGCCGATCAGGTTCGCCCCGTTGCGATCGAAGCTTAGCTTCGCAATCGAGCTGTTCAGATCGGTGCCCGCGGTCGACAGGTAGGGCAGCGTGAGGCTGGTTTTCGCGGTAGTGTGGAT
>CALMON010000235.1:0-47927 GCA_937871785.1 uncultured Granulicella sp. | reverse complement strand
TGACGGCGCTGCGGATCGTCAGGCCATCGAGCGGAGCTTGTAGCTGAAAGATCGCCGAGGTCGATCCGTCCAATACCCGCTGGTAAAGCGAAAGAACACCGGGCTTCGATCCATCGAACGAAAGGTCCAGGAGCGTGGAGTTTTCTGCGACCTGTTCATAGCTCGCGGCGAACGCAAAATTGTACTTCCGGGCCAGGGCTGCCGTGGTCTTGGAGTACAGATCGTCGAACTTCGTCAGCAGCGCCTTGACGGCGTTTTGAACGGCTTTCAGATCGCCGGATGCGAGGCCCGTCTTGCCGAAGAACGCCGCCAGCCGATCCTGCACCCAGGGGGCCAGCCTGGAAGGATCGCTCGCAGTGGCGATGACGTTTGTTAGATCGAAGCGCTTCACGATGTATTGCTGCAATTTCTCGAGGACATTGTCGCTGCCGTCCGAAAGCACGTCCAGCGCATACCCGGCGATGGTTTGCACTTCCGCCTGGCGCGTGCCAAGGGACAGAACGGAGGACGCGCCGAGGCCGTTCGCGATTGCCAGCAGCCAGGTTTGTCCGGAAAAGGATTGCAAGCCGTCGGATAGCGCCGTTTCAAAGGAGTCACCCGTTTGCAGGTCGGTGAGGATCTTCACAATCTGCGGCTTGCTGGCCGGATCGCCGAGCAGATTCCAGGCAAGCGTTTGCAGGTCGGTGGAACCTTGTTGAACGAGCGCGTTCCATTTTGCAAGCGCGTCCTGCAGAACTCCGGTGGCCTGCGCGATCGCGGTGTCCGCGTTGACGCCGGTCACGGCCGTCAGCAGCTCTTTCGCGCTGGCGATGGTGAGCGCGGCGGTATTCACTGCCAGGTCGCCCGTACTCCAGGTCTCGAGAGCTGCCATGCTCCTGCTGACGTCGGCAACGATCTGCGGCCCAAACACGCCAAACGAGGCCGCCACCAGGTCCTCGCCCTTTTGGGGGAGCACGTCTGTCATCTGCACGCCCGCCGAAAGGTTGAGCCCGAAGTTGTACCCGTACGAGGTACCCTTGTTGATCCGCAGCGCGATCCCCTGATCGGGCACCAGCGCCGGTCGGCCGACCGTGACCAGGTAGCGCCCGCTGACGTTGTAACCTACGGTCGCAGTGGCAGCAGCGTCGACCTTTACGCTGAGGTCCGTACTTAGTCCGAGTTGCTGGGCCTGGGCGGGAAGGTCCCGCGTGTAGGTGTAGTCGTATCCCACGCTGGCCGCGACCGACAGCGCCAGCGATCCATCCACTTCCGCGACGATCCACGCGCCCTGGGGGAGGTCGGCAGCACTTTTGATTTCGCGGGGCAGCTTGATGCATGAGCCGGCCTGCTCAAGCGCGGTCCGGCACCCGGTGGTTTTCGGAAAGCGGTACAGCACGGCGAAGCGGGTCGTCCCGGTACCCGACACACCGAAGGTTGCCGAGCCCACTACGCCCACGGGCGCCGTGCCGGAAACGCTGCCCTGGGCTGTTGCATCGAAGGAAAGAAGCAGAAAACGGTCGTTCTCGCCCGCGGGAACGTCAGGCGTTACCGAGATGTCCAACCCGAGCGCAGCGATTGCGGCGGACGCGCTTTGGAAGACACCGATGCCAGAGTGCCCGCCGGCGGAAAACGACGCTTTGAGAGAGACATTGGCTCCGCCTCCAAGAGCAATCGGGATTTCCCCCGAGGCGTATTGTGCGCTGATGCTGCCCATCGTGATCGCACGATCCGGAAACGGAGTGTTCGCGGTGAGCGCGGCCCACACGTCGGCCTGGGTAGTCGGGTCGACGGTCAGGCTGGTACGGCCGAGATTGACGTTCATGCGCAAAGCTCCTTGAAAAGAACGGTCTGCCTGCATAGCACGATTGGGAAGCCGCGCAGGCGCATTCTGCTTTAGTGATGTTCCATGGATCGCCAGGTTGCGGGGCCGACGATGCCGTCCGGCACCATGCCCCTGGCGCGTTGATAGACTCTGACAGCCGCTTCCGTTGCGGGTCCGTACACGCCATCGGCGGGCATCACGCCGACGTGGTTCTGAACTTCCGATACAAGATCGCCACGGGTTCCGCGGCGCAGAGTCACGCGACCTGGTGTGCCGTCCGGCGCGGGCGGCGCCTCGGAGGGAATCGAGGACGGTTCGTCCGACGGCCCGATCCTTGCGAGCGCCGCCCGAAAGGCTGGCATGTCGAAGCTCGGATCGGATTTCCGGCCCTGAGGAAGGGCGTACTCCTTATGGCCGGCGCACCATTCCACGCTGCGACCCAGGTGGCTCAAAATAGCAGCGACCCCGAACCGGTACGCTCCCATCTGAATGGGAGGCCACGGGTCGTCCGCAAGCCCGGTGTTTTCCGCCTCGATGCCCAGGAAATGCGTGTTGCCCGCGGCGATGCCCTTCCAGGAGCCGGCCCCTGCATGGTTGCAGCGCCCAGCGGCGATCACGTAAAACGTTCCGTCTCTTCCGAGTCCCAAGTGAGCCAGAGGTCCGCTCAGGTCAGGGCGGCCTTGCAGCAGCGTGTTCAGGCTCGGCATATTCAACGTCCTTGGGCCTGCCGTGTGGTGGCACACGACTCCGTAGACGGAGCCCATATCAGCGTGCCCGCGGTACTGCCAGCCATCCACCGGTGCAACCTTCAGGCCCGCCTTGAGCAGCACGTCCGGCAACCACGTCAGTGAGTACGGCATAAACGGACACCTCCTGTTGCGGCAGGTAGCTTCTCGTCGGCGGTGATGCTCTGCGACATGTCCACATCGCAGCCGTCCAGATCGTTTCCTGTATCGAGTGCCGAAGCTCCGGACGCGAAAACGGGCAGTGCTGGCACAATCCCGGTGGATGGGCCTGGAGCCAGCGGCAGGCCGGATGCGAAGGGAGGCGGTGTCGACGGCACCGAGTCGGAATCGTCGGTCCCACGATCGGCGGAGCCTTCTTCCGGGCTCTTTTGATGAGGCTTGACCGTGGATCGCACCACAATAAGCCTGTTCAGCAGATCGAACCAGAACGGAGCTCCAAAGGACACAGCGAATGCTGTCAGAAGCCAGCCGGCAACATCCGAAGCTCCATTCTCTTTGAGCTCCGTCCGCCATCCCGCAGACCATCCCACCAGCGTGCCCAACCCTTGAAGCTGATCGCTCGCGGCTTTATAGTTCGTCAACCCGCTCGCGGCTGATTTCTGGGCACTGGCAACAATCAGTTCCCGCGCGGTGCTGTCGCGCGAAAGCACCACGCCGATATGGATGGCGTTGATGTTCAGCGCCACCGCCATGGCCAACCCAAGCAGCAACAGGATCACCTGGGAAGACCTCTTGTACCACCCCGAAACGCGGTCCATCGCGCTGTTGTACCAAGCCTCCAGGTTCATTTGTAACTGCTGCAGGTCGCCGTCCGCGTGATCGACCGCGATGAGCAGCGCTCGCTGTATGGCAGGATCTTCGATGAGTCCGACATTGGTACGAATCGTTTCCAGCGTCAGTGGCTGCGCCGCGGTCGCGGTCGGCTCCGGCCCACGTGCCGCCATGTCCATCAAGGCAAGCGCGAAGCTGCTGCTTGGAATATACGGCGGCAGGTTGCGCCCCCGGGCGATAAGAAGACTGCTTTCTTTCCGCGCCGGTCTTGGTACGTAGTCGCCGCTGTAAAGGCTGTAGATCAGGGGGTGATTGTAGAACTGCTTGACCAGTCCAGTGCCTTCCCGGTCTCGCAGCACCTCTCGCAAGCCGGCTTCCAGGTGAGAGGCACGTGTCTTCAGCCAGGTTTCCAGGCCCTCGCGCATGGCGCTGACCAAGAGACTGACCAGAAGGAAGACGAAGACGACGCCAATGGCGACCTCTAGAATCGTTGACCCTAACACGGCGGCATACTCCACAGTGGATTCCAGCACCGACGTGCCCAGACAAGGTTCTGAAGCACACGACACAGCACGCGCAACTTCTGCGCCGGGGCTTCGCATACTGGGCCCAATTCTGTAGCTGCTCTGAAGCGTACCCGAAGATATCGTAGGAATTTTCCCCTGTCAAGGTAGTGCTGACCTAGCTAAGATCGGTTTGGTGTCGTCCTGCCGCTCTATAGGCAGGTGATAGCCCTAGCCGCTCTTCGTCGCTTTCCGCCGTTTCGCCTTGCGGAAAGTACAGGAGAGACCGGGAAGGAAACGGCCTCAGCTTAGATCTCACGGCTAGAGCAGGTGCCTCGTTCGCTGGAACAGTGCCACAGCCGCCACCGATATCAGTGCCCCACCTCGGATTTGCGGTACTCCGCAGCAAGCAGACCGATCGTGTCGACGGTGTACTGATGCACATCACGACCCTTGAAGAAATCCGAATGCGCCGGGCCGTTCGTTTGATGGGCCTCGCGCAAGGTAGGCGGCAAGGAGCTGCCGGAACTGCGTGGCACGGTGCCGTCACCGGCACCGTGCTTGGTGTCCATCAGGTACCAGGTATCGCCGTCCAGGTCGGCGCCATGCCCGTCTTGCGCATTGCTGTCAGGCTTGTACGCCATCACATCACCGGCATGGTTCAACACCTCTCGCTTTTGGTAGGGACGCTCGTACTTGTAATCGATGAGGTCATACGTCGGCGGGCCGGAATTGCCGAAAGCAACAGCAGTCCTGGGGTGGTGCAGGACGTCCAGATTCTGGTGGAACTGGTCCGCTTTACCAATCAAGCCCTTGGAGCGGTCTTCCGGTTTCTGCGCCGTTCCCGCCGTGTGGCTGGGGTCTTTGCGAGCCGCACCGCCGGGGTCCAGCAGCTCAGGATGGCGCATAAGTCCAAGGAAGTTCTTATCTGCCTTGTAGATTTCGTCATACGGGTTTCCTTTTTGGGGAAGCGCTTGAAGGACTTCTCCCTTGCTGCCCAGTTGCTGCAACCAGGCTGATTTGCCTGCGTTGGTCTGGTAGCGGCGGTTCGGTAACAGTTCAAGCCCGCCCGCGCAATTTGACAGCACCGGCATCACCAGTTGGCTGCTATGGCCGACGACATACGACGCTTTGGACGACCAGCCATAGCCTTCCGCGCCACCGCGCATTTCGCGGTAGGCCTCCGGGGCGCCGGTAGCCGGCTGCGCTCCGTGCAGAGCACCGAAGCACGCTCCCTGCAAGCCATGCAGCATCATGGCCGACCGTGAAGCCAGGCCGCCCATGGAGTGGCTGACCAGGATGACGCGATCGCATTCCCGTCCCGGAATGTTCTTCTCTGCCGTGATGATCTTCCCGATTTCTGTCGCCAGGTAGGAGCCCGACTCATCATTGCTATCGACCCAGTTATATCCGCGCGCATACACCGGAAAGCAGAATGGCCGTTCGAGCGCCTGGAAGTTGGCGCCCGCAAGCATAAACAGAAAATCTTCATAAAAGTCTGAAGCGACCTCACCCCACCCGTGGTCCACCAGGATCTGCGCTGCTTGCTGCACCCGCTCGTCCCCGGTCACATCGGCACGGATCGGCAACCACTGCCATCCCGGTGCATGTGGGTTCAATCGACCCTTTAGCTTGCCTTTGTAGTGCGACAGCTTGTCTTTCCTGTACGAGTCGTCGGCCTTCTGTTGCTTTTTTTGAAGGGCCTCCTTGTCTTTTTGGCTCGCCTTCGGGTCGCCCGCAGGCGCAGGGTGGCCGATCACGGCGTGCGGCTGGTCCACAAGCAGGTGTTTGTGCGTTTCCGCACCTGTTCTGATGAAGTTCCAAAGCATGAACAGGCCGTCGTCTGGATCCCACGCCTTGCCATCGCTGTTGATCAGCCGGCTGCCCATAATGCCCGGAATAAACACTATCGGGATGGAGTGCTTCACAATGCGAATGTGATGATGCAGATCCGTGAGGAAGGTGTAGCTTCCCAGCTTTTCGCATTCACGCCAATTGATGTCTGTGATTTTGTCGGCCATAGCGTCTACCTGCGCAGTTCGGCGCTGTTAAGTAGGTCGTCCCAGACGTGCAACAACTGCGCCCCGTTTGCTCCCGGGGGCAGATCGTCCGCGTCCATTGAAATCTGCAAATAAGGCCGGAGCTCATTGCTGGCGTCGCCACCGAACTCGAACTCAGCATGAACGCCCAAATCCGGCGAGCTACCGGACTTATGAGTAAACACAAAAAACTCCTGCCCCGCCAGGCCCGCTACGGTGCGCTTGCCATTGCGGAGGATGTCACTGTGGGCCGTCGGAAGGCTTAGCTTCATCGCCAACATCGCTTCCTGTGCCCGCCGAACCCGTGCAGGTAATGTGCTCTGACCCACATCGGCATAGACGTGCGTGTTTATGCTCACCTTCAGGTCAGCCGGGTCCTTGTTTTGACCGTCTTCAAACCTCACGTCCGCTTCTGCGAACTCGTTGTTATCGAACGGGCGCTGCACCACGCCGCCATCGACTCCGAAGCCACCCGGCGTGGCCCCACTTCCAGGCACCGTTTGCTGGAAGCTGGCCGCCACGGAAAGGGTTAAACGTTCGGAAACGGGAAGCTCGTCCGGCAGCCCATCTGTACCTAGAATCAAGACATCGTTTCCGACTTGGCGATAGGCCTCAAGCCGCCGAATCTGGGAATCGGGTAAGGACCAGAACAGATTGGCCGGCATGCCATTCGGCAAGTGATAGCTGCGCAACAAGGGTGAAGGCCGGTCCATACTCAATTTCCCGGAATGAATGATCGCCGTGCGCTCGGCGAGCCATTGATCCATCGATTTGCCGCCCAGCACATCCATACTGGGTTGAATATCGGCAATCTGCACTTTGCGAAACGTGACCGCGGGTAGCGCCGGGCATGCAAACGTAAGGCGGCCGATGTGTACGCTGTTCGCGCTACTGGTGGACTGCGGAATGGGTGTGAGCCTCACAGCAGACGTTTCTCCTTTGCTATCGCCGCGTCGGCAGCCAGCTACCAGACCCACCAGCAGCAAAGATGCTAGCAGCCCCAGTCTCAATCTTCGCGTGCATCGGGCCTGCGGGGACAGGCGGCGTAATGCAAGCGGCACGCCGCTCACTCCGCGTCCTCATTCGGTGTGACTTTGTAGTCCGCATAAAAATCCGGAAAGGAAAACTTGTTGCTTCCCTGGGGGATTCCGGTGAAATGCTGCCCGGCTGCCATGGGTTGTTCTTTGCTTTCGCCGCTGCTCAGCACCGCCTGCAAGGTGACATCTTGATAGGCACCTGTGTTTCCCCACCAGTCTGTCATTCTTACGGAAACCCCTTTCTTTTCCTGCCCGTCCACCTGCGTTGTTTGAAAAGCACTTTTTTTGTGAATACGGCCGCCCGCCCTGAGGATAATATCGCCCGTGGTTTCCATGCCGATGGCCGGTCGTCCGGTTTCATCGACGTGCTCTGATAACAGCACATGGTTGCTGCGCGGCGTGGCGAATGAGATCGCCTGCCTGCCGGGAGTATCTACGACGTGAATGCGGATGCCGCTCTTGGTCACCAGGCGTTTCACCAGATTGCTTTCGCTCTCATCGCCAGTGGCAAATTGCTCGCGCGGCGGCTGGTGAACTCCATTCCACAGGCTGCCCAGAATGACAGGCCGCTCCGGGTCCGCATCTTCAAACGCGACGAGCACCTCATCTCCCACTTCCGGCAGGATCGTAAAGCCGAAACCTGCTCCGCAGTGCAGATTTGCCATGGGCGCCAGCAGTAATGCTCCATCCTGCCAAAAGAGTGAGACCACCAGACGGCCGCGTGCGTCCGGGTCTACGTTGCTGACGATGCGCGCTACCTGCACACCAGGCGCTGCGCCTCGCTGCGGTGCCTGCGGGCTATGCCATTGCTGCCACGGCGTGGCGGTAAAGCTATTGGTGTATTCCTGCTGCGTCCAGGTGTGGGTCACGTCCAGCAGGTACCACGTGCCACTGGCGTCGCCCAGATTCTGCACATCCACTGAACCACCAGCCGTGAGTGCCATGTTGCGGGAAACTCCACCGGCCGTCACCGCGCCTCCGCCCGCCCGCTCGGCGTCAAACTGCGCGCGAACCTGCATATCTGCGTTGGTCCAGGAGCGAGAGCGTGCCGAAAATCCCAGTAACGCCTGCGCCAAGGAGCCGCCCTGCACAGCCGACGCCATCGCTTGACCGGGCTGCTCGAAACTGGCGGCCTTGGATTCACCCGGCAGCACAGAACTTTGCATGTTCGATCGATCGTATTGCGCAGCGGCAACTTTCGCGGGTGCGAGCTCGCCCTGTATGTGGAATTCCAGCAGCCCGCCGTGGTCGCGAAAAATCAGGGGCACTGCACTTTCGAAGCTGTTGCGGATCTCGGTGCCGCCTACGCCGGTTCTGATCCAGCCACCGTGATCGTCGGCCAACCGGAGCAGGAAGCGCCAGTCCGTTTCGGCAAACTGCACGTACTCGGCTGGCGAAGGCTTGTCCGGCACGAGCGAAGCCGCGCCCATGGTGCCTGCCACGGCCGACAGGGAGCCTGGAAAGTATGCGTTGCGCGTCGACCGGTCCAACAGCCATGAAGGCGAAGCCGCCCGGAGAACGCAACTGTAGCTGCCCCACACCTCACGCTTTAGCGCGACATCGATCACCACTCCGCGAAAGCTTACAAATTCCGTGCCGTCATCCGCCGTGTTGGTGATCACGCAATCGGCACCCAAGGCATTTTCGCCTGGAATGGGCCTGTCCAGGGTGTCGCGGCACTCCAGTTCGCAAAACGAATGATCGTTCAATCGCTGCTGAATCACAACACGGGTAAAAATCGCGTCATCCAGCAACTCCCCGGCCAAGGAAACAAAGGCACCCTGCATCGTCTTCCTCCTCCAGTTTCCGGGATCGATCCTGCCCTGCACATAGACTCTGCGCGGCCCTTTTTGTGACCAAAAGGCCAGGGCCCTTATAAGAGTGGGTGCCAGTATACGACGGCCCGCGTAAAACGCCGGTTGGGTATGGGTTGCTTCCGCTGCATCCGCATCCAACGTGAATAAGGGGTAGTCTGCGTAAGAGGAGCTCCTTTGCAAACTCCCAACATCAGTCTCGGATCGGAACAGCTTTCATCGGCGCTGCTCAGCACGGTAGAAGTTCGGCAGGCGCTGAACGACCATTGGAGCTGCCGCGTCGTGCTGCGCGATACGCCCGATCGGCGGCCGGCTGTGGAAGACTATGCCGGCAAGGACTTCAAGATCAGCACCACGGACCTGGACGGCACGGAAACGATCATCTTTCAGGGTTTCATCCGCAGCATGCGCCTTATCTACGAGATCAGCGGTGCCTGGGGTGCGGAGCTGCAGGCCGTGTCTGCGACCTGGAAAATGGCACAGGGTAACCGGCTAAAGTACTTCCGCCAGCAGACGGCACAAGCGGCTGCGCAAACACTTGTTTCGGCTGCAGGCTTGTCGCTTGCCGGCGCTATGCCTGCCGGCCCGAACCTTTCCTACGTGGAATGGGAAGAAACCGACTACAGCTTCTTTGCCCGGCTGGTCGACGACACAGAAGCCTGGTTTCGTCCTGCCATCTCCGGCGACAGCGGCGTCGAGGTGCAAACAGCCTTCCAGGATGGAACAACGGTCAACTGGCGCGAAGGCGAATACGGACTGCTGGAGTGGGTGACGCGCGGATGCCTGCAGCCAATCACCGCCAGTGGCGCCAATTACGATCCGCAAACCATGAGGAGCACCGTCGCTGGCGGCACATCTTCTTCGCTGGCCTGGTACGGCGGTGCGGCGGAACAAATGGTGAGCGCGGCGCAAGGCGCATCCGGCGCAATCAAGCCGGCGTGGGTAGACCGCCACCGCGCAGCCACTCTGCCTGACCTGACTGCGCGCATGCAGCGTGAAGCGCGTCGAGGTTTGGCGAACACGGTGCAGTGCAGCGGAATCAGCAGAAATCCCAAGGTGCGCGCCGGAGACACCCTGCAAGTGACCGGGCTACCCGGCGTCGACGCCTCCTATGGCGTCATCGAGGTGCAGCATAGCTGGACTGTCCAAGGGTATGAAAATCACTTCATCGCCACTCCGGCGCAGCGCTGGTCGCCGGCTGTACGACCGCCGCGGCCTATGCTGGACGGCATGTATCCGGCACGCGTGGTGGAGAATGACGACCCGCATAATCAGGGGCGCATTCGTGTGCAGTATTACTGGCAGGAAGAAGGGCAGAGCACCTGGGTGCGCCTGCTGACGCCGCACGCCGGCGCAAGCCGCGGCACCCTGTTTTTGCCGGAACTGGGCGATGAGGTCCTCGTCACGTTTGAGGAAGGAGACGCCGAACGGCCATTCGTCGTTGGCTCCGCATGGAACGGCGTGCACCAGCCACCGACGACCGGCTTCCATCAGCCGGACGAAGTGAATGGATCGGAGTTTGCCGCCAACAACATCAAGCGCATCGTCACAAAGGGCGGCCATCGCATCACGCTGGTCGACACTCCGGGCTTGGCGACCATCTCCCTTGCAACGCCCACCAGCAGCCGGCTGATGCTGACCGAAAGTCACGCCGAAACGGGCGGCCGCCCCGCCATCGTGCTTGAAAGTCTGGGCGACATTGTGATGGCGGCACCGAATGGCCGGATTCATCACCAAAGCATGTACCACTCCGTCGATGTGGCTGACATGGGTGCCGCGAGCGCGCCCAACGCGTCGTCGGAAGATGCGGTGAAGGGCAAGGATCCCTCGGTAAGGTGAAAGCTGCAAAAGATGCGATGGACAAAGCGCAGGTCAAGGCAGATGCGAGTTACAAGGCATACCGCGATCTAACCCGATGAGGCGGACGCCTTTTCCAGTCGTGCGTCTGCGAGGGAGACTGCAAGGGTCCATAGGCAAGCGGATCGTGAAGGCAGCTTCAGGGCGCCGTGCTCCGCTGCAGGCGGGGACCTAGTGCCTGAGCCAGAAGCAGGGAAGAAGCCGGCACCGCTTCCGGTCGGATGTGGGCGTAATAAGGATCTGCCGCGAAGTCACCCGCCGGCAGGACGCCCGGCCCCAGGGCGCCAAGTGCGGCAAACGAGCGAGTGGGAACGTCGGCCGTGTTCGTGCAATGGGGAATGGGCGCAAGATAGACCATTACCTGCAGGCCCGCGGCACGGTAGCGCTCGGCGAGCTCCTGGACAGAACCGCTGGCCGTATCGGCAAGGTAGTCCTTCGGTATCGTGCATGGGCTTTCCAGCGCGGGAATGGGCTCGCTGTACGCCATGTGGCCCCGGGCGCTGGCGATGGCCTGTCCGCGGTCGACAGGATGGCGGTGGAGCATGGCGGCAATCTGGGTGAGCGTGAAGGTGTTGTAGAAGCGGAACGGAAACTTCAACAGCTCCACAGGATAGCGACGAGCGTAATGCAAAAGATCGTGCCGGTCCGTGTGACGCAGCAGCAGCTCTTCGCCTTCAAAAAGACCGATTTTTGCCGTGCGCTGGTAGTCGAGATTCCACGGAGCGAAGTACAGAACAAGGAGTTTCGGCCTGCGGTTGCGCTGCAGGTACAACGCAAGCGTTCGGTCGCCGATGACGGGAAGACTGCCGATGGTGGCTGGCAGGACGACGCTGCGGGTTCCGAGCCGGGCATCGATGAGCCTGGGGTCGATGCCGAGAAAGGCGCTGGAATCGCCGAAGATGACGACGTCGGCATTTTGCGGGGGCATGACGAAGGGGTATTCCAGTTCAGGGCCCCACTTGCTGGGCCCCCAGCTCTCATACGACGGTCGCGTCACTACGAAAAAAGCCGTGGACGCCAGCAGCGCAGGAAGAACAAAGACCAGCAGCAGGTAGGCAAACCAGGGTTTGCTGCCGTTCGCTTTCGGGTCTGCCTGGGGTGACGAAAGGTTTGTGGCGGTTTGCATAGGCCCCCTCAGAACTGAAAGTAGAGGAAGGTGGTGGGGTCTTCCATCTGCACGAGAGCGGCGAAAAAGAGAAGCGCAAACACGGTTCCCCAGGCAAGGGTGGGCTTCCAGAGCGTGCGCAAGGGGTGTTCGCGCCCGTCCACTTTAGGTGGGTCGAGCGACGGTTTATACAGGGCAAGAATCTGCTGCGTGTTGGGCAACAGCCAGACGATTAGAAAACCGGCCACGATCCAGGCAAAGGTGAACCCGGTCGGCCGGAAGACGTAGGGATTGGGGGACGGGATGCGGTGCAAGCCGGCCATGGCGGAAAGAAGCTGCGTCGCGGATCGTACGCCGAACGCCCGGAAGAAGATTTGCGCGAGCACCACGGCGGCCAGCGTGAGCAGGACACGGCCGGCGTACGCCGCGGGGCGAACAAGCGGTTTCGCGAAAAAGGCAACAGGTTTGCTGCCACGAAATATGCGCCATGCATGATTGGCCGTGAGATACAGCGCGTGGAGCATGCCGAACACAAAAAACTGGTATCCGGCTCCATGCCAGACGCCGGCCAGAAAGAGCGACAGGACAGTGGGCGCGGCGATCATGCCGGCGAAGCCACCGGGGGTGGCCATAGCTTTGCGCGAGATTTTCTTGCCCTGCGCGGCGCGGCGGCGGCTGACGTACAGCGACAGCGGGTTGTACAGGTACGCATTGATGTAGCGGGTCAGCGTCATGTGCCAGCGCTGCCAGAAGTCGATGATGCTGCCGGCTTTATAGGGCGAGTTGAAGTTGAGGGGGAAGTTGATCGAGAACATGCGCGCCAGGCCGAGCGCCATGTCCGAATAGCCTGAAAAGTCGAAGTAAAGCTGCAGCGCGTAGGAAAGCACGCCAGCCCAGGCACCGGCGGCGCCGATGTCTTTGGTGCGGAAAAACGCGGGGTCCGCGGCCAGGGCAAAATGGTCGGCCAGCAGGACCTTTTTGGCCAGCCCCATGATGAACCAGGAAAAGCCGACGGTCACGTCGTCCCAGCGCAAACGGTAGTCGCGCTCTTCCTGAAATTGCGGCATGATTTCCGCATGGTGCAGGATAGGCCCGGCAATCAGGTGCGGAAAAAAGGTGGCGAACAGCGTGTAGCTGGCGAGGTCCTGCTGGACGGCTTCACCCTGTTGTAGATCGATCAGGTAAGCAATCTGCGTAAAGGTGAAAAAAGAAATGCCAAGAGGCAGCAGGATGTTCTCGCGAACGCTGTGCTGGGCAGAGTGCGCCGTAAAAAAGTTCAGCAGCGGAAAAAGGTACTTGTAATAGCAGAGAGCCAGCAAGTTGACGGCTATCGCAAAGAGCAGAAGCGCCTGGGTGGACACACGGTTAGGAATGCGGCGGCTGATCATGGCGCCAAGTGTGTAGTTGAACAGAATGGAGGCGCAAAGCAGCAGAACGTACGGCGGCCGCCAGTAGGCGTAGAAAAGCAGCGAAACCAGCGAGAGCCAGACAACCACGGCGCGCCGATGCCAGTGCGCGGCCAGTTGGTAGCCGACCAGCGTTACCGGTAGGAAAGCAAACAGGAAAACATAGGAATTGAAACGCACGAACGGTGTACCTCTTCGTGCAACAGGGGAGCGCTGTGCCGTTCGTCCGATACCGGTTGCACGATATGCGAATCTCGCGTTGTTTTCTACCTTGTCTTCTAAGTGGTCTTCGCGTTCAGCTTCGCCTGGACCAGCTCTGCCAGATGACCGACGTTGTGCAGGGATTCCAGTTCAAAGGTTTTGAACTTGATCTTGAGCCGCGTTTCAATCGAAACGATCAGGCTGATGTGGTTGGCGGAATCCCAGTCACGAATATCCGCGGCGGTCGTTTCGGGGGTCAGGACGATCGTGTCGTCATCGAAGACTTCGCGAAAAATTTCGGTTAACTGCTCATAGACATCGCTGGATGGCATGCGTCTCCCTTCAGTATTTCCATGGGCGCGGGGAGACCGGTAAAGCGGTCGAGAGGAAGGACCCACTCCGTCGCGCCATCCTCGAGCGTACGGACGAGGTCGAAGCCGAGCGCCTTGTAGTGCTCGCGCACCATGCCGTTCTTGGGCGAAGGCCGGTACAGGCCATGCAGAACAGTGTACCCGCGGACGCGCGCCTGTTCGGCCAGAATATTGAGCGCAGCCTGCTCGACGCCGCGGCCAAGAACCCGGCAGCTCATCAGCCATGTGTCGATCAGGAGCCCATGGTCGGGCCGCGGATAGGCGATGATGACGCCGATCATGCCGTTGTCGCCGTGCACGTCGGTAAGGCGAAGCTGCAGGGTCAGCGCTTCGGGGCCGCGCAGAATGGAACCGGTTTCCGCTTCGGTATAGCGGCGGGTGGTGAGGTTGAACTGGTTGGTCTTGTTGATGAGCTGCGTGATGCGCTTGAGCCCGGAGCTATCGAAGGGGCTCCAGTGGAGCTGCATGGCGAGGCCCTGAAGATAGCTGCCGAGGTCGGTGCTGGAGGCGCGGAGCGCTTCGCGGCTGCGGTTGGCGCGATACAGCAGGGTACGGCTCGTGTCTTCCGCGGTCAGGTGGAGAGCTTCGAAATATCCTGCCGCGGACAGGGTGGCGACATAACCGGCCGGATCTTCGGGAAGCTCGGGAACGGCGACCATGGGCAGCTCCGTGCGGATCAGCCGGCGCTCGGCGGGGTTGTCGTCGACAAACACAAGGGAATCGAGGCCGATGTTCAGGGTTTCAGCGATCACGCGGAGGTTGGCGGCTTTGTCCTGCCAGTTGGCGACAAAGCACGCAATGTCGGCGGGCCGGAGGACCATTTCAGGGTGCCGCTCAAACGGCGCGATGGCGTTGCTGTAGTCGTTTTTGGAGCAGACAGCAAGAATGACGCCGCGCTCGGCGAGTTGCCGCGCATAGCGCTGCATGGCCAGAAAGGCTTCGCCGGCCGGGCTGCCCTGGCCGAGCGCGATCCCGTCGAGGCCATCGTCGCCGATCACGCCTCCCCAAAGGGTGTTGTCGAGATCGAGCACAAGGCATTTGCCGCTGCGTCCGCGCATGGCTCCGAGCAGCCGGCCAAGCAGCTCCCCATAGAACATGGCGGCGCGCGGATGAACTTCCTGCTTGGCGGAGTACCACAGGCCGTGGGGGAACCAGGACGCGACCCCGTCGACGGCGGACCAGGTGTCGACGCTAAGCAGGCTAACGCCGTGCGCGGCGCTGGCGGCGCGGATGCGCTCATTGACCACGCGCAGCACCGTGGCCCGCGATTGGGGGAAGCGGTCCTCGTTTGAGCCCATCAGCAGCGGAAACCGGGGAAGCGCGGTCTGCTGCACCACGGCGGCCCCGAGAGCGTCGCCGGCGGTGCGCCAGCAAAACTCCAGATTGGCCAGAGTGTCTTCCGGGGACCCACCCGCGGGAGCAAGGTGCTCGGCGTCGAACGAAAAGCAGACGACCTCCGGCCGGAAGGCAAACAGCGCCGAAGCGGGGTCGGTAAGCTCCTGCCGGTACATGCCGTAGGGGCCGGTGTAGATGTCGACGAGCAGGCCGCGGCGAAGGGCGGCAAGGCGGATGCCGGGAAGCAGATGGCTCAGGGTTCCTGAGCCCAGCAGAGCCAGGCGCACGGAAGCAAAGGGCGAGGAGGCGGGATGATCCGCAAGGTAGCGCTGGATGGCTTTGTCGAGCTGGCCGGCCCGGATAAAGTCCATCCGGGTGTTGGCGAGCTTCTGGAAGGCGGCAAAAGCGGTTTCCGGAGCTTGTCGCCGGGCATCCTGCAGAAGGTCCTTCCAGGAAGGGAGCTCAGGCAGCCAGCCCAGACCCAGGGTCAGTGGCCATGTTTCTTCTGCAAAGCTGTCCTGATTGGGCATCCTTCGTGAAGTTTACAGCAGGGAGCCCAAAAGTTGCATGTTAGAGCTGCAACTGTTCTCCTGAATGCACGTCTCATGCTTTTCCGAACCACGTCTGGTTTTTTCTTGACCGGGGAAGGCTCACGCAAACGCCTTGTGTGTGAGTTCAGAAAAGACCTGAAGCGCGGCTGAAAAACGCCTGCGGCCGGCCCTCGCGAACGGGTCCGCCGCGTCCCGCGCTGCCTGCACGATGCAGGGCGCAAAAGGAAGCAGGATGTCAGCGAAGGCCCCTTCAGAAGAGCACAACCTTTCAAGGTGGGACGCTGCCGGCATTGTGGGCGGCATGCTGTTGATGGTCGCGGTGACGTGCGTGATTATGCGCGGCCGTATTCTGTGGGAAGACGAAACTCTGGGCTGGATGCTGCTGCACGACTCGTCGTTCCGCCACATGGTGTCCGCGTGGCAGCAGGGGGCCGATGGCGGTGGGTTTACGTTTTACCTCACCGGCCGGGCCTGGCTGCAGGCGTTTGGCGCGTCCGACCTGAGCTTTCGGCTGTATTCCACGACGTGCGTGGCCCTGGCTTACGCGGTTACCTGGATAGCGGCGCGCCGGTTTTACCGCATAGGCATCGTCGCGTTTGCCGTGATCAACACCTTCTTTTTCAGCCGGTCGATGCTTCTGCATATGCGTGAAGGCCGCTTTTACGGGCTGCTCGCTTTGGGGGTTGCCCTGGCGTTTGCGCTCGTCTTGCGGCTTGCCCGTATGCCGCGGCCCACACCCGCGCGATGGTATCTGGCGATGTTTCTGGTGCACGGGCTGCTGACGACCAGTCACCTTCTGGGCGTGGTGTATAGCGGATTTCTTCTGGGCGCGCTGGCCGTGCTGGATGTGCTGGAGCGTCGCCCCCGGCCCCTGCTGTACCTGGCTGGCGCCGCGAGTTGGCTGCTGCTGCTCCCGGAGCGAAGCAATCTCGTGGCGTCGGCGGCGGTGGGCAAGCCGCATTTCTGGATCAAGGCACCCCATTTCGGCGAAATTCTAGATGTGTACAACGGTCTTTCACGCGAAATCGCCCTGGTGCTGGTCGCCGTGCTGGCCCTGGCGGCGTGGACCCTTTGGCGAGGGCGTCGGGGCCTTCTTCACGAAGCCTGGACGGAACGCAAGCCGGTGTATGTGGCGGGCGCGGCGCTGCTGCTGGTCCCAGGAGCTTTTCTGCTGGAAGGCGCGGCCGGAGGAACGTGGCTGTTTCACAGCCGCTACCTGCTGCCGGTGATGATCGCCATCGTGTATGCCACCGCCGAAGGTTTGCACCTAGTGCGGACGGGCTTTGCCGCGGAGTTGCGCCGGCAATGGCCTGTCGGCGTGCGCCTGCTCGGCGCCACCGGGGTAGCTCTTTACACGGCGCTGCTGCTGTTCTGGGGCTTTCACCATGTGATCGACTTCACGCCTTCGGCCCGCGACTACACCACGCCCCTGACGGCGTTGCTTCCGCAGGGCGTTCCCGTAGTGTGCGAAGACGCGTTCAGCTTCACGGAACTGATCCAGCGCCAGCATAGCTCGGGTGTGCGCTACATGTACCTGCTGGACTGGGAGCAAGCCATTCGGCCGGACGCTCCGGCACTGGAAGTAACGCAATACCACTTGATGGAGAACTGGCGAAAAGTGGGCTACTACGCCGACGCCATTGAGCCGATCGGAAGTTTTCTGAACACGCATGACCGCTTTCTGGTGCTGCACACCTCACTGAAGCCGCCTTCAAGTGTCCCGCCGGAGATCGGCAATCCTTTGGTGGAACGATTCCGCAACAACGGCGGGTACGAAGTGCGGCCATTTGCGCAATACGATCGCAAGCAGATGGTGGACACGGCTTGGATGGTATGCCGCGGCCGCTGTGAGGCGCAGACCGGCAAGCCGTAAGAAAGGCCTGATTTTGGCGGATGAAATATAATTTCACTTCCCGGGAGCATGGCTTATAGTGAAGGGGAATCGTCTTTTCGCACCCCCTTTCTTTCCATGGCCCTCTTTCGAAGACACCTGACGATGCCTTCTGTGTGGTTGCTGATCCTGTGCGCGCTTACCGTTTCGGGTTGCGGCTCAGGCTATGCGGCGTTGACCTCTACGACAGTGGCTCCGCTCGCGACCGAAGACATGGTGTACCCTTGCCAGTTCGACCTGACCCTGAGTTCTTCGACCGAGGTGCAGCAGGGGGTACTGGTGATGTACGCGCGGGCCGACACGGACACGCTGTACAACGATCCGGCCTTTCGCGATGTGGTCAAAACGCTCCACTACTCCATTCTGTGGGCGCATGAATGCAATGCGAAGAGTTTTACGGACCTGCAGGCCAACGCGGACCAGGGACCAGCACGGATGTTGTTCACGGCTCTCGCTCAGTTGAGCGATCTTACCGGGCATACGGAGCTGGCAAGTGCGCGGGTGGTGTTGTACGGGTTTTCGGCTGCGGGCGTGCTGACGGCCAGCATGGTCAACGTACACCCGGACCGTGTGCTGGGAGCGATTCAATATGCGGCGGGCTCGACGTACGTCAATCTGGACAGCATCCCCGCAAGCGCGGCAGCAGTCGCAATACCACGGCTGATTCTGGCGAACGCGGCCGATCCGGATTCGGGAACGTCGCGCTCATACCGTTATTTCCAGCGGGGCCGGGCGCAGGGAGCGCCGTGGGCCTACGCCGTGCAGAACGCCACGGGGCACTGCTGCAATCTTTCAACGCGCAGCCTGGTTGTTCCCTGGCTCCAGTGGGTTGCCGGAGCAGGCTCCGTCACGAAAGCGACCGCCCCGGGTGGCGTGAGCTCCGGAGTCCTGTCCTGGTTTACGTGTTCGCCGAACGGCGTGAAGGATTTTCAGGGCGAAACGGACTGCGGCATCAGCGCGGCGAAGCTGGGGCCGACGGCCGCTCCCGGTAGTGTCGATAACGGGTGGCTCCCCGATCAGACCACTGCGGAGGCGTGGCTGGCGTGGGTAACGAACGCCAGCACAAACTGATTCGCTCGGCGTCCCGCTGCCTGGGACTTCGGCAGGGCGGCCCGCAGGAAGTCCGCATGATCTCTCTGCTATCGTTAGGCGTGGCTTTTGAAGCGGAAATGAGACGAAACAGTTTTGGGAGCGATCCGCTTTCCGAAAAGGCAACTCCACGCATTCGCACATTTCAAGGTCTGGGCGGACGATTCGGTGGAGCGGTTTTTTGCCTGCTGGTGTGCGGTGCGGCGGGCGCGCAAACGCCGGGCAGCGGTCAGGCCGATTGCACCAACAGTCTTTTCAGCAACTCCGCCCTGTGCCGCGGTGCGGGAAACAGCGGCACAACCGACAGCAGCTTGGGGGATGGGACCACCCAGGCGGCGACGTCCCGAGTCGACACAAGCACGCGCAGCTCGGACCCGCAGCCCGTTTACCGGGATCAGGCAGGGTCGGACGACCGTACCCGCACCACGCTACAGTCGCAGGTCGACCAGCTTTTTCCGCTCGATCCGGTCACCGACTTTCAGCGCCTGGTCCGCGCTTCCACCGGAGAAGCGCTTCCGATCTTCGGCCGCGACCTGTTTCGGAATGTCCCTTCCACATTTGCGCCTGCCGACCAGATCGCCGCTACCGCCGACTACGTGGTGGGCGCGGGAGATGAGTTGCTGATCCGGCTTTCCGGTCCCGAGTCGCTCAACGCGCAGCTTACGGTGGATACGTCGGGGTCGGTGTACATCCCCAGGGTCGGCGCTATCCGGGTAGCCGGGCTGCGGTACGACGAGTTGCAGAAAGCAATCCAAGCCGAAATTGGGCGCGTGTTTCGCAATTTCGACCTTTCAGTATCGCTCGGTCACCTGCGATCGATTCAGGTGTATGTGGTCGGGGAGGCGCGGCGCCCCGGAGCGTATACGATTTCTTCCCTCAGCACGGTGCTGAACGCGCTGTTTGTTTCCGGAGGGCCCAACGTGCAAGGGTCCCTGCGAAACATTCAGATACGGCGACAGGGACAGCCCACGGTAGGGTTCGACCTGTACGACCTGGTGCTGCGCGGGGATAAAAGCAAAGACGTACGGCTCCAGCAGGGAGATACGATCTTTATCCCCTCGGCCGGCGCTCAGGCGGCCGTGTCGGGCAGTGTGCGGCATCCGGCGATTTATGAGCTTCGCGGTGAAACCTCCGTGCAGCAACTGCTGGCCATTGCAGGCGGGTATACCCCCACGGCCAGCACGGCAAAAATTTCGGTGGAGCGGATAGACGCCGACAACGCTCGCAGGGCGTTTACGGTGGGTACAGGCGCGGAAAGCCGCGATCTGCTGCTGCGGGACGGCGATGTTCTGTTCGTAAACCACATCACCCAGGGCTATGAGCAGTCGGTCACCATTCGCGGAAATCTGGCCAACCCGGGCCGCTTTGCCTGGCACGAAGGCATGCGCCTCAGCGAGATCATCCCGGACCGCATGTCGCTTTTGACCAGCGACTATTGGGAAGACCGCAACCGGCTTGGCGTGCCGGAGCCCTTGTTTGAGCCTTTGAGCCAGGCTGACCGCGCACGGTTTGCGGGCCAGCCGGTAACGCGGCAGAACGCTGCGGACGAGCAGGCCAACAGCCAGGCGATGCGCGCGCAGGCTTCGGCGCTTGCCTTGCAAAGTTCGCAATTGCCGTCCAACAGTGCGAGCCAATTCCTGGGTAACGGCAGCCAGACCGCAGCGGCGGGCGGCCTTGATGCGATTTATTCCAACGCGACCGGACTTCCGGTAACCAACGGCCAGTCGGCGAACGGGCTGTATGCCAACGGGCTTGCGGATCCAACAAATTCCAGCGGCGCCGGTCTGCCGTTGACGAGCGGGCTGGCCGACACGGCCCGTCAAAACGGACTGCCGTACCCTCCCATCCAGCAGAAAGTTCAAATTCCCGCGCCGGAAATCGACTGGTCCTATGCCGTCATCGAGCGCCTGGACAAGAACACGCTGCAAAGTACTCTGGTTCCCTTCAACCTGGGCCGTCTGGTGCAGGACCACGACGCCGCCCAGGATCTCGCGCTGCAGCCGGGCGACGTGGTCACGATTCTTTCGCAAGCGGATATCCCGGTGTCGATCGACCAGCAGACGAAGTTTGTTCGCCTGGAAGGAGAGGTGACCAGCGCCGGGGTGTACAGCGTGCGTCCCGGAGAAACCCTGCGCGATGTGTTGCGCGAAGCGGGCGGGCTTACGGGCAAGGCGTACCTGTATGGCAGCAGCTTCCTGCGGGAGTCGGCGCGCGTGTTCCAGCAGCAGCGCTTGAACGAGTACATTTCGCAGCTTTCGACGGACATGGAGCGCTCCACAGCGGTGCGGGCCGCGTCTTCCGGCAGCGGTGTGCTGGACCCGAACAGCCTGGCCGAGCAGAGAGTCCTGATTGCGCAGTTGCGGCAGGCCCGGGCTACCGGCAGGGTCGTGCTGGAGTTCCAGCCGGCCAGCGCCGGCATCGATGCTGTGCCGGACATTCCGCTGGAAAACGGCGATGTGTTTCGCATTCCTTCCCGGCCCAATACGGTCAGCGTGATCGGAGCCGTGTACGGACAGAATATTTTTCTGTACGACCACGAACGCCGGGTAGAAGACTATGTTGCCCTTGCCGGCAAGGCGAACCGGATTGCGGATCGCAGACACGCGTTTATCATTCGCGCGGACGGGTCCATCTACAGCCGGGAACGGGCACAGGGCATCTGGACAAACACCTTCAGCAATGCGCGCATCAACCCGGGCGACGCGATCGTGATTCCGGAAAAGCTGATCAAGCCCACCGTTCTTCGTGAACTGCTGGACTACTCCCAGATCCTTTCTTCCTTCGGTCTGGCAGCGGCGGCGATCAACGTAGTGCGCTAGGCGGAATGGCCTACTGGAGTTGTTCACGAAGTTGGACGATTGCCGTTTTCTTTGCTTCTGGATGTCTGGGCTTTAGCCACACATGCAGGCGTTTAGGTCTGGGCGTTAGCCCAGACATCAGGCGAGCCGATGAACCGGGCTTTAGCCCTGGGACTCGGCATCCTGAATGGGCTCTCAAGTTGTTCTAAACGGAAAGCCGCGTAGACCGGAGCGGGAAAGGTGCAGATGACGGCTGGGATGAGCAGGGTACGCTGCATGGCCGGTCTGGTTCCGGTCTTGATGCTGGGGCTCGGCCTCGGCTCGTGCGCCTGGGCACAGAGCGCGCTGCCGGTATACACCCTCCATGATCGCGACCGGGTCATCGGGTCAACCTATGTGCCGCTCGATAGCTGGATGTACGAAGCGTTCACCAGGCTGCAGGGCCTCGGCTTCGCGGACACGGCGTACCTGGGCCTGCGCCCCTGGACGCGGGAGATGATGCTCGACATCCTCGCGGAAACGGCTCCGAAGTTCGACGACAGCCCGGGAAACAACGAGCAGGCGCAGGAAATCTACCTGGCGCTGGAACGCGAACTGAGACCGTCGGCCGACGCCGCGCCCGGGTACAGCCATCCCGCCTCGGTTCTGGACAGTGTCTATGGACGAGCCCTGGGGATTTCCGGGTTGCCGCTGCGCGACAGCTTTCACCTGGGGCAAACGATCGCCAACGACTATGGCCGGCCCTACCAGGAAGGTTTCAACCCGATCACCGGGGCCAGCGCGCGGGTGGTGGCGGGCCGGTTCTCGCTGTATGTGCGCGGAGAATACCAGCACGCTCCGGCAGCCGCAGGCTATTCACCTGCCTTGACAGAAACGCTCACCGATATCGACGTCATCCCCCTGGCGAGCAATCCCGTGCAGGCGACCATTCCTTCCGGACCCATTGCGGCCGCCAATCCCTTTCGACTGGTGGAAGCGAACCTTGCGGTTAGCCTGGGCGGAAACCAGATTTCCATCGGCAAAAGCGATCATTGGCTTGGGCCGGCGCAGGGAGGAAGCTTTGCGTACGGAAACAACGCGGAAAACATCTATGCGTTCCAGGTAGACAGAACCGAGTTTTTCAAAGTCCCGCTGCTTTCCCGCGTCACGGGGCCGTTTCGCTACCTGTTTTTTGTAGGCAGCCTGAAGGGTCACAGCGCTCCGAACGACCCCTGGTACCACCTGGAAAAAATCAGCTTCAAGCCTTCTGAAAACCTCGAGATGGGTTTTGAACGAGCCACCATCTGGGGCGGCGAAGGGCACGTCCCCATTACGGTGCATACGTTTCTGAAAAGCTTTTTCAGCTTTCAAAATGTAACGCTGGACGAGAAGCTTTCGCGGGAAGATCCCGGAGCGCGATTCGGCGCATTCGATTTTTCTTACCGCCTGCCCTACCTGCGCAAGTGGCTTACGTTGTATTCGGATTCCACAGTGCATGACGACGTCAGTCCGCTTTCAGCCCCGCGCCACGCAGGCATCCGGCCCGGTCTGTACCTGTCGCATGTGCCCGGGGTGAAGCGTCTGGATTTGCGGGGGGAGGCGGCAAGTACGGACCCGCCCACGGGCCGCGATATTCAGGGAGCCTACCTGTTCGCCGAGTTCATCCAGCGGCAGGGCTACACCAACAAAGGGTTTCTGCTGGGCGATGCCATTGGGCGCGAAAGTAAGGGCGGCCAGGCATGGCTGACGTACCACTTGTCGCCGCGCGAGTTTGTGCAGGTGTCGTGGCGAAGCGCAAAAATCCCTTTGGATTTCCTGCCCGGAGGCACGACGCAGAATCTATTCAAGGCGGCGGCGGTCAAACGGGTGCGCAGCAACATCGAGGCGCGGGGCTGGGTGCAGTACGAGCGATGGGCGGCGCCCATCTACCAGCCGGGGCATCGCCATGATGTGAGCGTGCTCGGGCAGGTGACCTGGTATCCCGGAGAAGCGCGTTGATGTAGAGCCTCCCACGTGTATCGGTCTATCTTCAGGGCCGACGGCCCGCCTCAAAACAGTTCGGCAACCCCGTGTCACGCAGGCTCCTGAAAGAACATGTGTCCGAAGTTCGGACGAGTTCCACACATTCCGGGCCGACGCGGTACGATGAACCCCATGCGATCCTTGTCGCTCTTCCTGGCAACTCTCCTGTTTACAGCCGCTGCGGCGGCTCAGACAGTGCTCCCCACAGCTCCCGTTCCCCCGCCGCTCGCGCCCGGCTACGCCACGCTCACCGAAACAGAGCTCCGCACCGACCTCAGCTACATCGCTTCCGACAAGCTGCTCGGCCGCATGTCGCTGCAGCCCGGTGACGACGAAGCCGCGCGCTGGGTCGCCGAGCAGTTCCGCAAGGCCGGGCTGCAGCCCGCCGCCACCGACACCGCCGGTAAACCGAGCTTCCTGCAGCCCTTTACGCTCGTCGAGTACAGCCCCGACCGCCCCGCGACGACCGTGACCCTCAAGCGTGCGGGCCGGTCCACCGTCTTCCACGCGCCACAGGCCTTCGGCGCCTACAAGCAGCCCGTCGACCTGACCGCGCCGGTCGTGTTCGCCGGCTTCGGTATCACCGCGCCCGAGCTCGGCTATGACGACTACCGCACCGCCGAAGGAAATCCGCTCGACGTCACCGGCAAGATCGTGCTGATCTTCGACCACGAGCCGCAGGAAGACGATCCGCACTCGGTCTTCAACGGCACCGGCAACACCCGTTACGCCACGGCGCGCGTGAAGCTGTTGAACGCGCAGCGGCACGGCGCGGTGGCAGTCGTCATCGTCGCCGAGCCCAACCGCAAGCACCTGACCAACGCCGAACGCAGCGCCCGCATCGGCGGCAGCATCACCCGCGCCACGCCGCTGCCGGCGCAGGCCATCCAGGACGATGAGATCCACATCCCGTCCGTGCTTGTGCTCGACGCTGTCGCGGACACGCTGCTCGAAGCAGCCATTCCTTCGTACCACGTTCCTGAGGTCCAGTCTTCCGCCAGCGCGCACAGCGGTCTTTCCGGTCAGTTTGCCAACGCCGCCCTGCCGACGAACGGCCAGCAAATGGCTTCCTTCCTGCAGTCGGCGATCGATAACCATCTCACGCCGATGAGCTTCCCGCTGCCCGACACGGTGCTCACGCTGCACCTGGTCAACATTACGCAGGGGACCGGGACCACGCTCAACGTCGCGGGCCTGCTTCCGGGCTCGGACCCGAAGCTTGCGCCTGAAACCGTCATCATCAGCGCGCACCATGACCACGATGGCTGGGCCCCCTGCCCGGTTGCCGGGGCGGAGGTCGTTCGCTCCGCCAGCGGCTCGGAAGAGTCGCCGAAGCAGTCGACCGCCCCGGCGGCGTCAGCTCCTGTAGCCAGCGTTTCTCGCCACGCGGAAGGCGGCATCGACCAGAACGGCAAGCCTACTTCCGCCGGTTCCGACTGCGAGCACATCTGGCACGGCGCCGACGACAACGGCTCCGGCACGGTCGGCGTCGTGGCGCTCGCGCGAGCCTTTGCAGCCAACCCCGTCAAGCCAAAGCGCTCCATCCTCTTCGTGGTGTTTGCGAGCGAAGAGCGCGGCCTGCTCGGCAGCTATTGGATGGCCGCGCACCCGCTGCGTCCGCTGGCCACGACCCGCGCCATGATCAACTTCGACATGATCGGTCGCGACGAGAAACCGAGCCCGCAGACCGAGGGTCTCATCACCATTCCTGCCGACACGTCGAATCGTCTCAACCTGATCGGCGCGCTGTATTCGCCGACCTACAACGCCGTCGTCGCGGAGGAGAACCGGCACGTCGGCCTCGTGCTCGACGACCGCTTCGATCATGAGTCCGCGCTGAACGTCTTCTTCCGCTCCGACCAGTTCCCCTTTGTGCTGCACGATGTGCCCGCGTTCTGGTGGTTCACCGGCTTCCATCCCGACTACCATCACATTACGGACACGATCGACAAAATCGATTTCCCCAAAATGCGCCGCATTCTCGATCTGGCCTACCTGTCGGCCTTCCGCTTTGCGGACGACGCCATCACACCGGTCTTCATCGCGAACCCGAAACCGGCGCAGTAAGCCAGTACAAGGAGTACCTCATGATCTGGTCTATCCTGCTCGGCATCACTGCGGGAGCGCGCACCATGACGGCCATCGCCGTCATCTGCTGGGCAGCCTACTTTGGCTGGCTTCCCGTCCACGGCACGTGGGCCTTCTGGACGGCGTATCTCGTGTCGCCGATCGTGTTTTCGGTGCTGGCGCTGGGCGAATACATCGGCGACACGCTGCCGAACACACCCAGCCGCACCGCGCCGATGCTGCTGCTTGGCCGCATGGCCTTTGGCATTCTGGACTGCGTCATCGTTGCGACCGCCCTCCATGAACCCAAGGCGGGTGGCGTGGTGTTCGGCCTGGTGGGGGCGTTGATCGGGGCCTTCGGCGGGCTGCGGCTGCGGCTGTGGCTCGGCAGGTTGTTTGGCCGCGACCTCCCCGCCGCGCTGCTGGAATCAGCCGCCGCCCTGCTTTTCGCGCTGATCGCCGTCCACGCCATCCACAAGGGAATGCTGCACGAAAAAGCGAACGCCCCGCTACACGAAACCGGAGGCGTCACGTTGAGCCGTTGCGAACCGCAAGCTCCCTTTCTTGAGAAGCTTGCCTGAACGCCTTCCGCCGACCGCAAACTTTACTGGTTGTAGTTGATTTCTTCGCCTTCTTCCGCGCTGTAGCGGCGCAGCAGGTTTGGCAGATTCTGCGAGAACGCCGCGCGCGGCATCACCGTGTCGCAACCGGCTTCGACCGCCTTGGCCTTCAGGTCGCCCTGCAGGTGTGACAAAAAACCGATGATCGAGGCTGATTTCTTGAGCTTCGTTTTCAGCTTCGGGATCAACGTTAGAGGCTTGGCATTCGCGTTATTGAGGTCGAATACGATCAGCGCGGGCTTGTCACGGTCGTCGCCATCGGTGAGCTCGGCAAGCGCTTCTTTATCGTTCTTGAGAAACGCTACCTTGACGCCCTGCTTGCGGGCGGTTTCCTGAATTTTTGCGGTAAAAAACAGGTCTTCGATAAAGAAATAAATGTGCGTCTGCGCGTTTTCCGGGATCGGTACGGGACGCGGCATGGAGTGATCGATCGGCTGGTTGTCCCCATGGTGACGAGCCCCCTTGCGAAAGCCGCCGCTGCCGTGAAGCTGAATCGTGGACGGTGGCGAGTCGGCGAAGTTGCCGTTGGCTTCGCGATAGCTATGGTCCATAGGACCGACGAAGCTGCGCTCCTTGCGCGGCCCCTGTCCTCCGCCGCCGTTCTGCTTCCCTTTGCGCTTGAAGCTGCCGCCGCCGTTATTCTGTCCGTAGCCATTCTGTTGAAAGCCGCCGCCCTGCGGAGCGCTGCCGCCTTCGGCGCGGAAATCGTTGCCGGGATTTTCGCCGCGGCCCCCACCCGGACGACGCTCGCGGTCGCGAAACTTCTTTTTCCAGCGCTTGCCACCCGCGCCTTGGCCCTGGCCTTGCTGGCCCTGGTTCGATTGCGGCGCCGGCTGCCCGTTCTGCGCGCCGGCCGCTCCCTGCTGCGGAGCGGTCCCGCCGCCGCCGTTACCCCCCTGCGGGGCAATGCCCTGCGTGGAGCCGGCCTGAACACCGCCGCCTGGCTGGGCACCCCCTGGCTGCGCATTGGGCTTTCCCTGCCGACGCGGTGCGCGCGGGGTCTTCGGCGCGGCTGCGGCGGCCAGGGCAAGGCTTTCGCCTTCCATCACCGTCGGTGCGGCCGGGGCGGAGTCGCCGTCACCCGCTCCCGTTGCTTCCGGAGCGTCCCCGCCAGGCTCCCCGGCGACCTTGCCTTTGCGCTTCCTGCGGCGCCGGCGGCTGCTTTTGGACTGCCCCATACCTGGAGCAATGCCGTCGCCACTGTCCATGTCAGAGCCGCCAAAATCGTCACTATTGTAATTGTCGGATTCGATTTCGATTCTTGCCGGTGCGTCCAGTACGTTCTGCTCAGCCATCTTGCGTTTGGTTCCCCTTACTGTTGGGTGAGAAGTGCTACGTTCCCTGCAAAGTCTCGTCTCGCACAAAGCCCTGCTCGCGTTGGCGGGCGTGGTTCCTGCGCGCGGAAGCTGCAGGCGAGCGAATTGTCGGCGGAGGTGATGATGTTCAAGTGCGACTCAAAAATCCGTTTCTTCGCAAATCGTGCCAGAGACCGCCGGGACAGCCCCGCGAGTTCCCCTTACCAGACCCTGCCATGCCTCGCGGCGGACGTGCTTCCTTGATGCTTCCGTGCTTCGGTTGCGACCCGTCCCCTGGACCGGTTGCCCTTGAAACCTGTGCCTTGGCGGACCCTGCCGAGCAACCCGATTCCCGCAGGGCTCCTGGACGAAACCTTGCCCCGGCAGACTTCAGCAGACCTTCTTTGGATACCAAGGAAAACAAGGGAACTCAGGCTGCCTGACACTCACCGCATCTGTCCTGTACCCACCGCACCCGGTAAGGACTTGCACATTGCCCATGCCGAGGAAACCTCGTCTGCCGACAGGGTTCTCAAATCAAGGTTGCCCGGACGTTGAACGAAACCTCTTCAGCGACGGGCAAGCGGCTTGACCGCAAGCGCGCCAGACAACCAAAATAGTACCCCCGCTCGTGCGACAATGCAAGCGAAAGATGCATCGCACCCACACCTTCCAGAAGACGGTGTCATATGGACCAAGGCTGTCCTGTGAAAGAAGGATTGGCCAGGCGGGGCCTGTGGGCCATCCTCCCTCCCCGGAAGATGACCCTGCCCCGATGACCAGTTACTGGCCTCCAAAGAAGCTCCAGGTACGCTGGAACCCGTTCGGGAGGATGGCGCACCTCTGTGGGGTGCTGCTTCGTACTCCGTGCCCGAACATTCGACCGGCAAACTCTCCGCAGGAAAGCGCTCCCGAACGGCATTACCTATAGCAACCGAAGGGCCAATGCCGTATGCAGACGCGCAAGGGCGGCGGACCCGCAAATTGGCCCGAGATTTGCTTTGCGTCGAGCTGTTTGCCGGTGCAGGGCCGCGCGAAAGACTCGACAGGGTTCCCTAAACTGGAGATCGGCCCGCACCCGCTCCGTAAATTGGTAGACTGCCGCGGGCCGATGCGTTGACCCGCCCCGTACGTCTACCTATAATGGCGTGAGCCGACTGTTTCGCGCCCATTGGCGGATCACTGGCAGACAAAGCACGGCCTGTACCCATGTTGAGAAGCGTGCTGTTCCTTGGCTTACGGTCCATGGCGTTCCGGCACGCTCCAAAGCGCGAGCGTCCCAGCCACTATTCTGCATCGACTTTTGAAGGAGAAAGACCCCACCGCATGAATCGCATTCTTGTACTCGCCATGGCCGCCGGCCTTGCTTCCGTTCCCCTTGCCGCCCAAACAGCTCCGGCCGCAGGGGCACCCGCCGTCGCCGGAGCGACGTCCGTTCCTCAGGCGATTCCCGCCAAAGTGGCCGTGATCGCGTTCGAGCAGGCCGTGGTCGCTACCAATGAGGGCCAGCGTTCCGTAGCCGATGTGCAGAAAAAGTACGAGCCGCAGAAGACCAGGATCGACGCTCTTGCGGCCGAAGTGGACTCGCTCAAGAAGCAGATCCAGGCGCTGCCGGCAAACGCTCCCGACGATCAGCGCGCCGCGCTGATCAAGAGCGCGGACGCCAAGGACAAGCAGTTGAGCCGTGACGCCGAAGACGCTTCGAACTCCTACAACAACGACCTACAGGAAGCCATCGGCAAGGTCGCGCAGAAGGTCGGAACGGCCGCCGTCAAGTATGTGAACGAAAACGGTTTCACGCTGCTGGTCAACGTGGGCGGCAACCAGCAGACGCCGAACCCGGTGCTCTGGTTCAACCAGTCCACCGATGTGACGCAGGCCGTCATCAATGCCTACAACACCACCTCCGGCGTGGCCGCTCCGCCGCCGTCGGCGCCGTCGGCCAGCCGTCCGCGTCCGGCGACGGGTGGAACGACTCCGCGCAAGTAAGCCTGCGCTGCATCGCAAACGCGGAGGCCCAAGGGCCTCCGTGTTCGTTCGCCTGAAGGTGCCTAGCGCACGATCTCGCCGCGGCCAAGTTGGCCGACAGCTTCTTCGGCGCGCTCGCGCAGCTTGGCGCGTTCGGCTTCCGGCTTCGCGCGCATGGTGTTCAACGGCATAAACATGCGCTGCAGATGCGCCAGCTTCGGCTCGTTGCGTTCCAGAAAGCTCCAATACAGGGCCGTAAACGGGCACGAGCCCGGGCCGAGAGACTTGCGCGGGTCGAGCGCGCACTTGCCGCAAAAGTCCGACATGCGATTGATGTAGGCAGCCCCCGAAACGTACGGCTTGGTCGCTGTAAGGCCGCCGTCGCCAAAGGTCGCCATGCCCAGCACGTTGGGCTCGACGACCCAGTCATAGGCGTCGACATAGCCGAACCAGAACCAGTCGGTGAGCTCGCGCGGCGAAAAGCCGCACAGCGTTGCAAGGTTCGAAAGCACCATAAGCCGCGTAATGTGGTGCGACCAGCCGTTCTGCACCACCCCGGCGACCACCGTGTCCATGCAGCGCATCCCGCTGGGCGTGCCCCAGTAGACCGGCGGCAAGGGCAGCCGCGCGTCCAGGTAGCTGGGCGTCGCGCCTTCAAGCGGTGGCGCGCCCGGCGCGGGCGGCGCCTGGCCGAAGTAAGTCGGCTGCCGGTAGCCGTCGGTCGCCTCGTGGGTGTGGCGCATGAACTCGCGCCAGCCCAGAAGCTGGCGAATAAAACCTTCCGCCGAAGGCAGGGGAACGCTGCCGGCTTCGTAGGCTTCGGCGACATCGCGCACAATGTCGACCGGTCGCAGCAGTGTGAGGTTGACGGTCGGCGAAGTCATCGAGTGGAACAGGTCGGGAAAAGCTGTGTGCATGGCGTCTTCGAAGGGGCCGAAGTTCGGCAGCATCCGTTCGAGCGCGAACTTCCAGGCCTCTTCGGCCTGCGCGCGAGTGACTGGCATGTCGAAGCCGGCGGTGACGCCGAAGTGCTCCGGGTGACGCTGGTCTATCAAAGCCATCACCTCTACGGTGATGGCATCGGGAGGATAGCTGGGCCGCTCGGGAACGGGAACTTCGCCGCGATAGGGCTTGCGGTTCTCGCTGTCCATGCTCCACTTGCCGCCGACCGGTTTGCCCGCACGCATCAGCAGGCCGGTCTTTTGGCGCATCGCGCGGTAGAAGCGGTCCATCAGGTATTGGCGCCGGGCGGTGGGCGTTTCTGAGATCGGCTCCTGTTTGCCGAAGACGTTTTCGAAGTCTTCCGTGGTGCTGAGCCAGGCCGTATCGGTGACCGCGCGGATGCGCAGGCCGGCGGCTTTGGCATCGCGGAGCTCGATGCGCAGCTCGCGCTCGGCAGGCCGGTTGACGACGAGCTCTTTCCAGTTCCACTTGGCCTGTAGCTCCAGCAGGCCGTCGGCAAAGCTGGTGGGCGAGGCTCCATACACGATGCGGCAGCCGCGCTCGGCCTGCTCCAGCGCAAAATGCCGCATCGCGCTGAGCACAAGCACCAGCTTTTTCTTGTGGTAAGGCCGGCGCGTCCCTTTGGCGCGCGACTCCATCAGCACCAGGACGACGTCTTCCGGAGCGGCCTCGGCCAGCGGGCCGACGCCGTGGTGCAGGCGGTCATAGGGGACGTAGATCCAGCGGCGAGTCTTGGCTTCTTTCGCGCTGGGGGCGCATTTCGCGATCTGCTCAAAGAACGGCGGCATGAGGAGGTTGGACGCAGGTTGAGCGGCGACTCGATGCATCGCCGGAGGCCCGCTTTGATACCACAAACGAAGCTCTCAGCGTCTGAGAGTGGCAGAAGGAAAGCAGACTCCTCCGCTTCGCGGAAGGAGGACAAGTGGAAGAGTGGCCGCGGTCCCCGGCGCGCGCGCCATGCCCTTCTCTCGACCGTAGGCCCCTTGTCCGACCCTAGTGGATTGCTTCTCCTTTAGGCGCGCCCTCTCCGGGCCGATTCTTGCTGAGCAGAAACGCGCACAGAATCATGAACACCGACATCCAGGCGAGCAAGCGATAAATATCCTGGTAGCCCTGCGCGGCGGCCTGCTGGTTCAGTTGGTTGTACACGCTGGCCTGCGCCAGTTGGGTCGCGTCAGCCATGCTGCCCGGCCCGGTCTGATGCAGCGCCTGCGCGATGCCCTGCACCTGCTGCTGGAAGATCGGGTTGCCGGGGTCCATGCCTTCCTGCAAGCGAGCCTGGTGGTACAGGTCGCGATTCGTAACGACGGCTCCGGTGATCGCGATAAAGATGCTGCCGCCAACATTGCGCACGAAGTTGATGAGACCCGAAACCTGGTTGCTGGCTTCCTTCGGCAGACCAAGGTACGCCGCATTGGTGATCGAAATGAAGCAGAACGGGATGGGGATCATCTGCAGCACGCGCACCCACGAAGCGAAGCCGAAGCTCATATCGAGCGTAAGGTGCGTGGATGTGTAATAGAACGCCAGAGCAAAGAACGTAAAGCCGGCCGCAGCCAGGTTGCGCGCAGCAAACTTGCTGGTAAAGATGCCCGCGAGCGGCATCATCACCACCAGCGCGACACCTCCGGCAGTAAGCGCTTCACCGGCAACGGTGGCCGTGTAGCCCAGCAACTGCTGCAAGAACTGCGGCTGCAGCACCGTTCCCGCGTTGAGCACGCCGCCGACCAGCGTCATCAGAAAACAGCAGATGGCGAAGTTCCTGAAGCGGAACAGCCGCAGGTTCATGATGGGGTTCTTGATGCGCAACTCCCACCAGATCAGTCCGCCCATGCCGGTGACGAACAGCACGAAGAAGGTCCGGATAAAGTTCGACGCGAACCAGGCGTTTTCCTCGCCCTTGTCGAGAAAGATCTGCATGCCGCCCATGGCGACCGTGAGCAGGCCCAGACCGATGTAGTCGAGGTTGCGGATGTTCTTGAAGTTCGCGTTGATCCACGGTGGATCGTCGACGAAGCGCGTAACCAGAAAGAACGCCAGCAGGCCGACTGGAATGTTGATGTAAAAAATCCAGCGCCAGGAATAATTGTCGGTAATCCAGCCGCCGATGGTGGGACCGATCGACGGCGCGAGCACCGCGACAAGCCCGTACAGTGCGAATGCCTGGCCGCGTTTTTTTTCTTCAAAGCTGTCGGCCATAATGGCTTGCGCCATGGGCTGCAGACCGCCGCCGCCAACGCCCTGGATGACGCGGGCGACCAGCAAAATCGGCAGTGACGGCGAAATGCCGCACAGGAAGCTCGCTACCGTAAACAGCGTAATGCAGGACAGAAAAAACTTCTTGCGGCCGATGACGCTCGACGCCCAAGCGCCGACCGGGAGCACAATGGCGTTCGACACCAGATAGCTGGTGAGCACCCAGGTGCCCTGGTCGGTGCTGGCGCCCAGGTTGCCGGCAATGTGCGGCAGCGCCACGTTCGCGATCGAGGTATCGAGCACTTCCATAAAAGCCGCGAGAGCCACCGTCGCCGCGATCAGCCAGGGGTTGACGCGAGGTTTCCACTGCGCCGCGACAGGGACGGCTAAGGCGGCTGCGGACATAAGGAGGCTCCTCGGTTCGGAAAGTGCATGCTGGTGAAACAGGCCGGCTTCGGCCGACCGCCCCGACAACGTCGCCACGATGCTTCGTGTTGGGGCTCCGGCACCGCAGGTGCCAGTGCTTGTGATGTGTACGGAAGAGGACGCGATGCAACCGACTCCGCAGTTCTTCAGGCAGCCACTTCGGAATCGGTCACCCGAACGCTCGCTGCGCGCCGGTATCGGGTACCCTGAAAGTCATGAAAACGTCATGGTTGCGCTGGCGTCGCGCCGTTTCTCTGGTGGTGGTGGTGGCTTTGTGTCAGCCCTTGCTCTCGCACGCCACGGCCCCTGTGTACGGCTACAAGGTGGTGGCGAAATACCCGCACTCGACCGCCAGTTACACCGAGGGATTCCTGTTTCTGAACGGGCTTTTTTATGAAGGCACCGGGCTTGAAGGCCACTCGCAGGTGCTCGCCGAAGACCCTGCCACGGGGCAGGCGACGCAGCACGTCGATATCGCTCCAAAGTATTTCGGCGAGGGCATCGTGGACTGGGGGCCGAACCTGTACGAGTGGACCTGGAAGTCGCATGTTTGCTTTGTCTACGACCGCTTTACGCTGCGGATGATCAAGCAATTCACCTACACCGGCGAGGGCTGGGGCATGACGCGAACAAACAAGGAGCTGATCACGAGCGACGGCACGGCCACGCTGCGGTTCCGCAACCCGGACACATTCGCGGAAACAAGGCACATCGACGTGAAGGACGGCGCGCGGCCGGTCGATCAACTGAATGAGCTGGAGTTTGTGAAGGGGGAGATCTACGCCAACGTGTGGCATTCAGACCGCATTGCGAGGATTTCGCCGCGCGATGGGCACGTGATCGCGTGGATCGACTTGAGCGGCATTTTGCCGGACAACCAGCGGGTGAACAACGAGTCTGTGCTGAACGGCATCGCGTACGACGCGCAGCACGACCGCTTGTTCGTGACCGGCAAGCAGTGGCCGGCGGTGTTTGAAATCAAGCTGGTGTCCCCGAAGCGGTAGGTCCTTTGCTTGCCATCCCGCGGCGATGAGCTGAGATAGTTCTTGCTTCGGAAAAAAGTATCTCTAAGGCTGAGTACATCAAGGGCTTAGGAGATCACTTGATCGCCGCCGGCTTGCCTTCCTGCACGTAGTTCTTGTTCCAGGCGGGAATCTCGGCGACGTAGGTCCCGGGCTTTTCGATCACGCACTGGCAGCCGAGGCGCGAGTTCAACTGCAGCCCCGGGGCCAGGTCGAGCCGGTCGAGCTCCAGGTCTTCCGCTTCGGACACGCCTTTCGCGCCTTCCTTCAGAAACATGTGGCAGGTCGTGCAGGCGCTCACGCCGCCGCACGCGTGGTCCATGAAGATGCCGTAGTTTTCGGCCACATCGAGAAAGCTCATCGGCAAACCGTGGCCGTCGTACGGCATGGAGCCGTAGGGGAACTCGACCGTCTTGTTTTCGGGCTGAAAGGTAACGCGCACTATGTTGGCCGCGGGAGGCTGCGCGAGATCGACGGGAGGAAGCGGGCTGGAGTTGTGTTCGGACATGGTCCAGATCAGTTTATATGGAGCCGTTCTTTTTCGCCGCCGGATACGCCCAGACGACCGCGCTATCGGCTCGCTCGCCAAGCCCTACGGCACAAAATGCAACCACAGCAGCCAGCACACCACCGCGCCGGCCGCCGCCAGCAGCAGGCCGGACAAGCGGCGTTTGTACACAAACAGCAGAAGCAGCAGCCCTGTCAGCGAGACGAGCGAAAGCAGTACCGCCGACGCGTCGATCAGCCATCCCCACGCCTTGCCGGAGTTCTGGCCACGATGCAGATCGTTCAACACGGCGACCAGGCCGCTGCTGGTGATCGTCACGTCGTACTGGCCAGTGCGGCTGTCGATGAATGTGTCGGCGGTGTAGCCCGGCGCTTTGAAGCTGACCGCGACCTGGTTGTCGTCCACGCGAAAATCCGAAACCGCGCCGTGGACCTTGTCCGCGGAGCGCAGGTGTTCGACGATCTGGAGCCGGTCGGCGTCGGCTTTCGCGGGCGGCAGCCACGCCAGGGGAACCGACCCATGCCGCTGCACGGTTTTCTGCTGCGCGTCGAACCAGTCCGCGTGGTTCAACGTGAAGCCGGTGACGGCGAAAAACAGGATCACCGCAAACGACACCATCGATAGGTACAGATGCAGCCAGCGCGACACGATGGCCGTCCGCTGGCGCAGGCGGACAGCCGTTGGCGGCGGCTGACGCTGGGGCGCGATGTCGCGGCTACCGGGCATGGACCCCATAGTCTAAAGCCGCCCCGGCGATTTCCGTGTTGCCGGGCAGAGCGACCTGCCGCGCGGTCCGGCCGTCGAAGTCGATTTCCTGCTCGGCGAGTTGGTGCGTCCCGTGCTCGCGCGAGGCCTCGATGCAGACGGTGTAGCGGCCCGGCTTTACGGGTTTGCCGGCGTTGTCCTTGCCGTCCCAGCGCAGGGTGTAGGTGCCGGGCGGCCGCGTTGCGGAGCTGATGGTGGTCGACAGGTCGGTGTTTTCGGCGAGCATCCGCACCTGGTCGTCGCGGTACCAGCTTTTCAGCTCCGGCAGCCAGCGCGGTTTTTGGAACCAGAGAGCGATCGTCTTGAC
Organism: uncultured Granulicella sp.; assembly: GCA_937871785.1. Lineage (GTDB taxonomy): Bacteria > Acidobacteriota > Terriglobia > Terriglobales > Acidobacteriaceae > Granulicella. The sequence continues at coordinate 12,474 of CALMON010000235.1, read as the reverse complement.
CGGGAAGTGGTCCTTATCTTCAATCCACACAGACACATACGGCCGGCGGTAGCGAGGATCGCTGATCCGCGCGAGCTCCAGGGTGATGAGCAGGTCCATCGCCTGCGGAGCGGCTTTCGCGGGCGGGTGGTACGCCGCCAGAACCAGGCCGGGAAGCTGCGGCGCGGGTTGGCCGGGCCAGCCGGGGCTGGCCACACGGCGACCGTCGGCGAGCACCAGCAGGTATTCGACTTTGCGCAGCCGCGCGGCGAGAGCCGCCGTTTTGTCCGGCTGCATCACCGCAAAGGCGGTCGCCAGGGCTCCGGCTTCGGACGGGTCCGGCGCCAGGACGGTCGCGCTCAGAACGTGCACCACCGGCTCCGCCGTGCGCGGGTCGAACAGGTGAGAGTACTGGGCGCCCGCGACCTGCACGCCGCGGCGATAGCCGCCGCTGGTCGCCACGGCCATGTTCGCCACCGCGAAGCGGTCGAGCGGCAGGTCGTTTTCTGCGGAAGCGCGAGGGTCGGCAATCGCGACCCGTTCGCTCAGGCTGCCGCGCAGCACAAGGTCGCCGCCCAGGTTCAGCATCACGCCGGCGGCGCCGGCGGCCAGGGCGGCCTCGGCGGCGCGGCCGGAAATGTAGCTTTTGGCAAAGCTGTTCAGCGCGAGCGGCGCCGCGTCGAGGTGAACGGCCGTGCCGGCGGCGCGGTCCAGCCGCCAGTGCGGTGCCTGCATGGTGTCCGCAGCCTCGGCAAGCTCTTCCGCCGACGGCTGCCGCCCACGCAAGGCGGCTTTCTGCCAAAGCTGCGTGGCCGTTTCGGCCGAAGCATTGAGCGCGCCGCCAGTCTCCTGACGCCAGCCGTCGAACAGAAACAGAACGTCCATCAATTCCCGGGACACCGGCACGGCGACGCCGCGCGTAGCGGCCCAGCGGGAAAACTCGCTATCGGGGCGCCAGGAGCTCAGGATCAGGTTGCAGCGGTCCAGCTCGGCCAGAACCGCGGCTTCCGCCCGCGCCGCCTGCTCCGGGCTCGATGCCCGCAGCTTCACCTCCAGCGAGGTGCCCAAAACATTTTCATGATGAAAGCTCACGGTTCCCGCGGTGACCCCCGCGTGGTCCGGGGCGGGCGCGGCCACTGATGGCGCCGCGGCTACTCCGTAGCCAAACGCATTCGCGGAAACAGCCGCGAGTGCCAGGCTGCGTAACGTCGTTTTCTGCATGCTTCGGATCTCCTGCGGGGCGGGTCTCGCAGACTCGGCCGCTTCCTTCTGGGTTCCATCTCGCGCGTGATGTGTTGCGCTACAGCGCTTTCAGCCTTGCCGCTCTCTTCCCAGGCCTTCGTCCCAGGCTGGTATTTGTCGGGCCTTTGGCCCTCGGTGCGAAAGCTGCACTTACAGCGAAACGGGTCAAGGCTGGCGAGGGGAGGCGGCGGTCGGGGCAGTCCCGGACGGTCGAGCCTCGGCGCCAGCTCGCGAGTCGCCGCCGGGCCCTTGACCTTCCGAAGACCGTGGCCGCTGCGTCGGTTGATTGGCAAAGTACGCCGTCAGCTCCGTCCGGTCCAGAACGCCGTCGTGGTTGGTGTCGATCTTGTCGAACTGATCCTGAATGCGGTCGGGGGCTTCGGCTTTCGCGAGCACGCCGTCCTTGTTGGTATCCCACTCGTCGAGCAGGTGGGCGGCGCGGTCGTCGGCCGTCTGCGGCCTGATGCGGGTCTCGTCCGGGGTCAACTGCCCGTCGCCGTTTGCGTCCAAAGTGCGCAGGGCGGCGGGGGCGGCGGCGATCTCGGCCGCGGAAAGCACGCCGTCGTGGTCCGCATCGAGCGCGTTCAGGATCGGGTCCATGCGGGTGGCGTCGGCGCCACGCTGCTGCCGGCCAAGAGGCCCCGCCTGCGCTTTGGTGTAGGCGCGGATTTCGTCCGGGGACAGCTTGCCGTCGTGGTTCGCGTCGGCCCGGGTCATCATGCCTTGCAGGCGCTCCGGGAGCTCTTCCGCCGTCAGCACGCCATCGCCGTTGCGGTCGAACGCCATCAGCCGCTTGACCAGAGCGTCGGGATCGACCGCGGCCGCGTCCACCTGGCGCGGCAGGAACTCCAGCGATGTCAACTGCCCGTCGCCGTTTGTGTCCAGCTTCGCCAGCGACGCCGGAGCGGCGGCGATTTCCGCCGCGGAGATCGTTCCGTCGTGGTCTGTGTCGAGCGCCAGCAGCACCGGCCGGGGCTGAGCGCCGCTTCCACCCTGCGCCCCGGCAGTTCCCTGGGCCACCCCAGCAGCGCAAAGCAGGACGCAGCTTGCGGCGAAACTCTTCATGACATGAATCCTTTTCCCCTGTGCCGCAGCCGCTGTTTTCGGGCGTTTGCTCGCAAGTAAGACAAGTCTAGACGGTGACGCAGGAAAAAGGAACATCAATTCAGACTTGCATGGTCCGAGTTCCTGTGCGATGCTCACCATATCGGACCTAACGAGTCGGAGTTTGAGCTTGAGGGAGCTCTGCACCTCCGCAAAGGAACAGAACCATGCAGCGCACGAAGACCCGCAAACACCTGCTCCCCCTACGATCGGCCACCCTCGGTTTGCAGCGGAATGGACAACGGCGGCAGCCCGGCCTGAAGCTGGCCGCCCAGGCCATGGTGCTTTCAACCGCCGGTGCGTTCGGCATGGCCGCCGCACAGGCCGTTCCCGCCGACGAAACGGCTACGCCGCAAGCGCAGGTACCGCCGGCGCAGCCGGTCGCCACTCCGGACGGCAAGCTGCTGTTCAAGATCGCCGCCACAGACCTGACCACGGCGCTTGACGCTTTTGGACACGCCACCGGCGTAAAGGTGCACTCGAAAATTGCGAACGACGAGCTCGCCGGCTTCCGTTCCCGCGGTGCCCAGGGCCTGCTGACCCCGGACGAAGCGCTGCACAAAATTCTCGCCGAAACCGGCCTGCAGGGCCAGCTTCAGGCGAACGGCCGCGTCCTTGAAATTTCCATCCGCAACACCGAGCAGGTGGAGGTCACAGCGAGCGCGCAGGCCAACCTGCAGCAGTTTCAGCAGCCCCTGGTCGATACGGCGCAGACCATCGCCCTGGTGCCGCAATATATTTTGGGCGAGCAGGCCGACACCACCCTGCGCGACAGCCTGCGCAATGTTCCCGGCATCTCGATTGCCGCCGGAGAAGGCGGGGCGCAGGGCGACAGCCTCACCATCCGCGGCTTCAACGCGCGCAACGACATTTATCTCGACGGTATCCGCGACTTCGGGTCGTACTACCGCGACAGCTTCAACTACGCGGCGGTCGATGTGCTGGAAGGCCCGGCGTCGGTGGAGTTCGGCCGCGGGTCGACCGGCGGCGTCGTCAACCAGGAAACCAAGCAGCCCGAAGTGAATCGCTTCGTCGCGATCGGCACGCAGTTCGGCACCAACGACCGCGAGCGCGGCACGCTGGACGTGAACCTGCCGATCGACTCGATCCCCGGCGGCACCGCCTTCCGCCTGAACGTCGTCGGCGAGCAGACCGGCTACGCCGGCCGCGACGTGGCCAGCACGCAGCGCTTCGGCATCGCGCCGTCGATCGCGTTCGGCCTCGAAACGCACACGCGCGCGATCTTCAGCTATCTGCACGAAGCCGAAAACGACATCCCGGACTACGGCCTGCCCTACTTCGGCGCAGGCGTGGCGCCCGTGCCTACGAACACGTTTTACGGCATCACTTCGGCCAATTACCTCAAGACCACGCCGGACATCGTCACCGGCAAGGTGGAGCACGACTTCGGCATTCACCTTACGCTGCGCAACACGTTCCGCTGGGCCAACTACCCGCGCACCTTTCGCATTACGGAGCCGCAGGTCAACTCCGCCGCGACCGTCAGCTACACCAATGCCGACGGCAAGAACGTCTACGAAGGCGTGAAGACTGTGATCAACGCGCAGTGCGCCACCACGGCAATGCCGTCGACTTCCTGCTACGCGTTCAACACGCCGCTCAGTCAGATTTACGTCAAGCGCAACCAGATCAACGGCACGTCGACCGAAGACATTTTGTGGAACCAGGTAAGCGGCACGCTTCACTTCAACGTCGCGCGTGTTTCAAACAGCGCCGTCGTCCTGCTTGAAGGCGGACGGGAGCGGTCGAACCCCAACCGGCCGACCTACACGCTGCCGTATGTTCCTCTGCTGAATCCGAATCCGAGCGACGCGTTCGCGCCCACCGCCTTCATCCCCGCAGTCACCACGCATGTAGCGTCGCAGAGCTTCGGCATCGACTTCCTCGATACACTCGAGCTCACCCGCTGGCTGCAGGTTTCGGGCGGCGTCCGCTTCGACTACTTCAGCACCACGTCCGCCACCCCGGTCAACACCTATGTGGCCAGCGGTGCGACGGCGACCACCACCGTTCCGGCTCTCGCTGCGGAGCGCCTCGACAAGCAGCCGACGTATCGCGCGGCGGTGGTCGTCAAGCCGCGCCCGGCCGGCAGCGTGTATTTCGACTGGGGCACCTCGTTCAATCCGGCGGCGGAGTCGCTTTCGCTCAGCGGCAACAACGCCACCTCTGCGCCCGAATACAACCAGACCTTTGAGGCCGGCGCCAAGTGGAACTTCATCCACGACCGCCTGAACCTGAACGGCAGCCTTTTCCGCACGGAAAAGCTGAACGCCCGCGAAACCGACCCCAATAACTCGCAGAACACGATCAATGCCGGCAACCAACTCGTTCGCGGCGTGCAACTCGGCGCGCTGGGTCACCTCCCGTCGTCGTTCGACTTGATCCTCGGCTACGCGTACCTGAACGGCATCGTGGAAAGCTCGGTGGTCAACGCGTCACCGTTTGCGGCGGCCGCTTACAGCAACTGCCCGGCGGGCACGCCGACCATGGCCAACGGCGTCGCGGTGACGTGCTCGCTCAACACCGCGCTCGTGAACGCGCACGACCCCCGCGCCAACACCGCCCCGTACTTCATCAATCCGGCGGGGTTCCCGCTGGCCAATGTGCCGAAGAATTCCGGTAACTTCTGGGTCACGCATGCGCTCACGTACCGCATTGTGGGCGGCTTTGGCGGTAACTACGTTGCCGCGCGGCGGGCCAGTTCCACGGCGGCAATCGGCGTGTACAACTCGCAGGCCGTCATCAACCCGGCAAACGTCCCGTTCGCCTTCAAAGCGGTCCCGGGCTACACGACACTGAACCTGCTGCTGCGTCGCCCCTTCGGCGAGCACCTGGATGCGCAGTTCAACCTCGACAACATCACCGACAAGTTCTTTATCGACCAGCCTCACCCCAGTCATCTGGTTCCTGGCGAAAGGATCACGGCGCTGTTCGGCATCAACTACAAGTTTTAAAGGCGTTGTCGCGAAGGGTGCCGTTGCGGTTGTCTTCGCTTCTGGATAGGTCCGGGCTTCAGCCCAGACATCAACGCCAAGCGACAAACCGGGCTTTAGCCCCTGGAACATGTCGTCCGGAATCGTGCCACGAATCTGCTCCAGAACTCGACCCTATGATCCTCACCATCCCCAAACTCTTTCCCAAGCTCCAGGTGCGTGCCCTGCGCGCGCGCCTGGGCGCTGCGGAATGGACCGATGGCCGCGTCACGGCGGGCCACCAGTCCGCGCAGACCAAGAACAATTCGCAGATCCCGGAAAGCGATCCCATCGCCCGCGAGGTCGGCGAAATGATCCTCGGGGCGCTCGGCCAGAACCCCCTGTTCCGCTCCGCCGCGCTTCCGCTCAAGGTATTTCCGCCGCTCTTCAACCGCTATGCGGGCGGCCAGACCTTTGGCACGCACGTCGACAACAGCCTGCGCACGCACGCCGAAACCGGCGGCCGTCTCCGCACCGATCTTTCCTGCACGCTTTTCTTTTCAGAGCCCGAGGAATACGACGGCGGTGAGCTCGTGATCGAGGACACCTACGGCGCGAAAAGCGTCAAGCTGCCCGCCGGCGACATGATTCTTTACCCGGCAACCAGTCTGCACCACGTGACCCCGGTAACGCGCGGTGCTCGCGTTTCCAGCTTTTTCTGGCTGCAAAGCACCATCCGCCAGGACGCCCACCGCACCCTGCTGTTCGATCTCGACACCGCCATTCAGCAGGTCGCCGCAAGCAGCGACCCGGCCATGGCGGCAAGCGCGGTGAAGCTGACCGGGGTGTACCACAACCTGATCCGGCAATGGGCGGAGCTTTAACGGCCCGCGTCGACGGCCATGCCGTTCGTTTGCCCCGAGCTTGCCCAGCCTTATGTTCAGACCGTGGTTTGCCCGTCTGAACCGACTTCGAGGCGGAGTTTCGCTTCGAAGCGTCCGCGCTACCCTCATAGCGCGGACGTAGCAGGGGGGAAGCCTGCGTCACCCTCATGACGCAGGCTTCCCCTTACGAGGGCCGAGGCTTCGGCACGCCGGAGCCGCGACGTCCTTCCACCGTAGCATCGTTTTCCGGCAGGCCGTTCCGCGGCGTTGTCGCGCAACCCACCCCCTAGGAGAAGCGCAGCATGGCCGAGTTGGCGACCGGATTCGATTGCCGGGTGTGCGGCAGGCACCATGACGCGCTGCCGCTCAGCTTCAGCGTCAGGGCGCCGGCCGCGGCCCTGCTGATACCCGCCGACGAGCTCGATCGCCGCGTCGTCCTCAGCCCCGAGCAGTGCGTGATCGATGGGCGAAGTTTTTTCCTGCGCGGCCGCGTTGTGGTGCCCATCGCGGGGCTCGACGAGCCGTTTATCTGGGGAGTCTGGGCCGAAATCGGACCCAAGGATTTCCTCCGCACGCAAAGCTTCTGGAAAGTGAAGGGCCGCGAACGGACGCCGCCCTACCGCGGCTGGCTGAACACCGATCTGCCCTTGTTCGGGTCGACGATACACCTTGAAGTGAGGGTGCGCACGCAGGAAGTAGGCCGCCGCCCGCACTTCGAAGTCATGTCGCCGGAGCACCCGCTGGGCCGCGAACAGAGCGCCGGTATCACGCTCGAGCGCGTGCAGCAAATCGCCGAGCGGCTCCTGCATTCGCCGCCGCCTTCCGCGATTTAGTCTTCCGTAGACTCCCCGGGGGTTTCCGGGTTCAACTCCTCCGCCTCAATAACGTTGGCCGACTCGATTTCAGCGGGCGCAAACGCATGGGGCGCGTTCGGTGCCGAGCCTTTCGCGGCGATACTTTCGTCCGCCGCCGCCATCGTTTTGCCGCCCAGCGCTCCGGTTACGGCGGTGTCCATCATGATCTCCGCGAAGCGTCGCGTGGCTTTGTCGAGCCCGTCGATGGCCGTGCGAATGAGTTTGTAGTCGCCGCCTTTGAGCGACGCCTTCAACTCCAGCATGGCGACTTCGATCTTCTCGATTTCCTCGGACGAGAGCTGCTGCCACGCCGACGAGCGCTTCCCCTTTTCAACCGCCGCCAGAATCGTTTCCGCTTCGTTACCGGCCTCGATGACCTGGCGCGCGGTGATGTCTTCTTCGGCGTTGTCGAAGCTCGACAGGATCATGCTTTCCACCTGTTCATCGGTAAGGCCGTAGGTCGGCTTCACTTCGACTTCGGCGGCCTGTCCGCTGCGCTGCTCGCGCGCGCTGACGTGCAGAATACCGTTCGCGTCGATCAGGAATTTGACCTCGATACGCGGCAGACCCGCGACCATCGGCGGTATGCCCTTCAGGTCGAAACGCGCCAGCGACCGGCAATCTTTCGCCAACTCGCGCTCGCCCTGCAGCACGTGGATGGCGACGTTGGTCTGGCCGTCGACGCCGGTGGTGAAGTGCTCGGTCGCCGAGGCAGGGATGGTGGAATTGCGTTGGATGATCTTGGCGACCACGCCGCCCAGCGCCTCAATGCCCAAAGAAAGCGGCGTCACGTCGAGCAGCAAAAGGTCGTCCGTAGCCGCATTTTCCGCGCCCGAAAGAATCTGCGCCTGCACGGCGGCGCCCAGCGCGACAACCTCATCCGGGTTCAGCTCCGTATGCAGCTTGCGGCCGCGCGCCGCCAGGCCGAACAGCTCTGTGACCATCGCGCGAACGGCCGGGATGCGCGTCGATCCGCCGACCATCACCACTTCGTCGATAGCGGCGGGCTCGAGCCCCGCATCCTTGAGCGCTTGGCGAACCGGCCCGGCGGTACGCTCGACGACCGGCGCAATCAGGCTCTCAAACTGCTCGCGGGTCATCTCGCGCAGATACGGGCGGCCGTCCGGCAGCGTCACGTGCAGGCGCGCGCTTCCCTCCGTCGACAGCGCAATCTTGGCTTCGATGACCGCCTTGCGCACAGTCTGGACAAAGCCGGCGTCGGTACGCAGGTCTACCTGCAAATCTCCTTGGATATCGTCAAAAGCAACGGCAGTGAGCAGATTGTCGATGTCGTCGCCGCCGAGGTGCGTGTCGCCGCCCGTGGCGATGACCTCGAAGATGCCTTCATGCAGCTTCAGGATGGAAATATCGAACGTGCCGCCGCCGAAGTCGTACACGGCGATCACGCCGTCGCGCTGCTTATCGAGCCCGTAAGCCAGCGCGGCGGCAGTAGGCTCATTCACCAGCCGCAGCACCTCCAGCCCGGCGATACGCCCGGCGTCCTTGGTCGCCTGCCGCTGTGCATCGTTGAAGTAGGCGGGAACGGTGATGACCGCTTTTGTGACGGGCTCGCCGAAGAACCGCTCGGCATTCTTCTTGAGCTGCAGCAGGATGTAGGCCGAAACCTCGGGCGGCGTCAGAGTCAAACCGCCGACATTCAACTTCAGCACCTCGCCCGCTTTCAGCCCCTCGGCAAGCTGAAACGGAAACAGCTTCAGTTCCGGCTCAACGTCCGCCAGGTCGCGTCCCATCAGTCGCTTGACCGAGTACACCGCATTGCCGGGAGCCGTCAGCAGCACCGGCCGCGCCGCGTTGCCCACCACAAAACCTTCCGCCGTTTCCTGGTCGAACGCGACCACAGAAGGAACAATGGGCGAACCGTCTTCCCCGGGAATCGCAGTCGGCGTGTCACCCTGCATAAACGCAATGAGCGAGTTGGTGGTGCCTAGATCGATGCCGACGACGCGGCTGCTGCCCTGTGTTTCCGTCACTCAAATCCTCTTCTCTGTTCGCCCTCGGACGCGCCGCTCAAGCGTTTCCGCATCCATTGTTCGCATCCACAGTTATTGTCCTATACTTCGGATGCGCGGAAGCGCGCGGGCGAACGGGCAAGGCGCGCGCTCGATCCAGAAACCGCAACGGAGGCTGATCCGATGACGGGTTCCACCCTCATTCCGACTCTTCGCTACCGTGACGCGCACGCCGCCATCGACTGGCTCCAGCGTGTGTTCGGGTTTAAACGGCACGCCGTGTATGAAGGCGCGGACGGGCTGATCGATCATGCTGAACTGACGCTCGGCGGCGGCATGGTGATGCTCGGCTCCGTGCGGGAGGGTCGCGAGATCGACCGCTGGGCGGTGCAGCCGGAAGAGATCGGCGGCCGCCATACCGGCGGCGTATACGTCGTGAGTCCTGACTGCGACGCGGCCTATCAGGCGGCCCAGGCCGCCGGTGCCGTTATGCTGCTCGAGCTATACGAACCGGACTACGGCGGCAAAGCGTTCGTGTGCAAAGACGCGGAAGGGCATGTGTGGTCGGTAGGCAGCTACGACCCCTTCGCACCACAATCCGCAGCGCAAAAGGAGCCGGCATGAAGCCTGTGGCGACGCACCGCCGGGTGGCGCTTGCGACGACGGTCCTGATCGTGGCGTCGGGGTCGGCCGCCTGCGCGAGCCCGTGCCCCGCGGTCATCGGCGTCGCCCGCACCGGAGCGACGTATTACAACCGCGGCCCCTGGGTGCGGCAAAGCCTGCCGGTGATGCGGGACCTTGTGCATAACGGCTGCTACCCGGAGATGGGGCCTTCGCCCACCTCGTCGGTGACGCTGTACGTGGCTCCGGGAGCTCCCGCCGGCAAGCTGGAGCAGGTGTATAAGCTGCTTGAAGCCGAAGGCTGGCCGAAAAGCAGGGTCGACACCCGAAGCTGGAACAATGCGCCGAGGGAGCCGAAATAGTCCGCAAGTTCCGCAGGCAAGCGCGATGCCTGAGCGAGAGTCGCTCGGAGACTGACCTGCGCCGAAGTGGAAAGCCTCGTCACATCGCCGATGATCGGCTTCTTGCCTTTTGGAGGTAAGGACGAAGGGTGCGTTCGCGAAAAACGATCCACAGCGTGCCGGCAAACAAACCAAACAAGAGGCCGCCGAGCGAAATCAGAACGCGCGGTGGACCGGACGGGCTGTCCGGGAGAAAGGCCACGTCGACGCGCTGCAACGGCGTATCGTGGGCCTCGTCGAGCCGTGCGGCTTCATACTGACGCGACATAATTTCGTACAGGTTTTCGTGGTACTTGACCTCGCGGGAAAGGCGCACGAAATTGAGTTCAAGCCCCGGTGCCTGCGCCGTGGAGATGCCCCCCGACGGTCCGCCGTGGGGTCCGTTTTCCATCTGACTGACCTGGGCGGAAAGGCTGTCGATTTCGCTGCGCACGCGAAGCACATCGGTGTTCTGCTCGGTTTCGTCGTGCAACAGGGCCGCCAGTTGAACGCGGCGCGCGGCAATGTCGGCCCGCAGGCCGGCAATGGCCTGCAGTTCTCCGGCAGCCTGTCCCCCGGGCGCGATCACGCCGGTGCTTTCCTGGTTCTGCTTTAGAGCCACTTCCGCATCGGCAAGCAGGTCTTTTTCTTTTTGCAGTTGCTGCTCGAAAAACAGGCGGCGCTGCGAGTTTTCGCTCAGGGCCAGCGTATCGTTCAGCTTTTGCAGCTCATCCAGGTAGCCGTTCACCATGTCCTGGGCGCGCCTGGGATCGTGGTCGGTGACGCTGATGCTTACGATCGGGTCGTGCGTATTGAGCGAAAAATGAGAGTGGCCGGCAAGCTGGGCGGCCGCGATCGAGCCGGATTTCACCTTGTACACACGGACGAGATCGAAGCGCTGCACCATATGCCCGAGCACGGTTCCGGAGCGAAGCAGCGCCACATCCAGATCGCCGCCGTTGCGGCCGCCGAAGCTCGAAAGGCCGGGCAGCCCGGAAAACGCGGCAAGCTGACCCGCCAGCGCGGACGAGCCTGAGCTGTTGCCGCCGGCGGGAATAAAGGTCCCCTCGTACGTATAGCGAGGACGCATATACAGCGCCAGCGAAAGCGCGAGCAGAAAAACGACGAGACCGGAAAGGAGGATGAAGCGCCGATGCGTGCGCACGGTGCGGGCCACGGGCAGAAAGTCGATGGCGCTTCCCTCCGTTTCGCCTTCGGGAAGCGCGGCACGGCCGGGGCCAGGAGCCGCCGGAGCCGTGGAGGACGGCTGCGGGTCGGCCAGGACGTCGGAACGGTATTGGGGGTCTTTGGGCATAAAGAGCGCGATAGTTTGCAACGATCCGTAGCCGCTTAGTGCGCGATACGGGTACTGGTATAGCTGGCAGGCAAGATGTCTCCGTACGGAGGCGAGTGCCGGACGCGCTTTGGAAGCGCTGTAAAGTAGCGAAACCAAAAAAGCTGGGCAAGAATGGGAAGTGAAAATAACAGGTTATAAAAGAGCGTAAGAACTAAAGCCAACGTGAAGACGGAAAAGACCAGACTGTTCCAAAAGCCGCTCCTCTGCAAGAAAATTGCGCAAAGAAGGGTGACCAGGGCGCTGAAACCGACGATGCCGTAGATGCCCATATCCTGAAAAGGGCCAACGTACGCTGTGGAAACAGTAAGAGCCGAAGACTCGAGCTCGCCCTGCTGAGTTTCAAGAGCGTTCTGGAAACCGTAAATCTGATAGCGAAGCACGGATGGAAACAGGGTTGCGGCGGTGGCGGGAAGCAGAATGTTGTACGCAGGCTTCCGTGTGTGCATGGTGAGCAGCAGGTTGTTGAGCGGGGTGGTCAGGTAAATATACCCCCAAAGTGCCCCAGAAGGAGCCCAATCCGGGAAGTCGTCCGTGGGTTGAGCAAGAGCCCTGAAGGTACCCGCGCCGGATCGGCTGTCGCCAGCAATGCCAAAGAAAAAGACAACCACCAACGCCCCGGCGGTAAGGCGCATAAATGTCGCAAGCTTTATGGGCCGCAGACGAAGCAAAAGAATGGCGGATTGCAGAAGAAGAACCAGCAGCGTTCCGCGACTGATCACGACAATGGTCCACAGGACTGCGAAAACCGGAAAACGCAGGAAAGATCGCTTCCCGGTATAAAGATAAAGAGCCCAGTAACCAAGCGACAGCGCAGAAAAAAGCGCGTTGACCAGCCCATGCACGGAAAGGATGCCGTACTGGAAATACGTCTTATCGCTTCCTGTAAAGAGCCAAACGATGGGTAAACCGCCACTGACGATCGTTTCAATAACGGTCAGGGCAATCCACAGCCACAGGCATCCAGAGAGACGTTTGTGAATGATAGCAACCGGGAGCTCACGGTGGATGGTGAACTTCCGACCGGATTGAACAAGGGGCCTGAAAACGCTATAAGCCACCGACACCACGAGAGCCGGCACGACAATCCATAGAACAGCTTGGAAGACCTCGGCAGGCTGATAAAGAAGAAGCCCACTGAGGTGAAGAGAAT
>CALMON010000234.1 GCA_937871785.1 uncultured Granulicella sp. | reverse complement strand
CGTCTGGATCCACTTCCAGGCACTGACGCCTTTACAGCAGGCCTACACGCCCGCGTACTTCAAATCGGGCATGGCCGTGCTCATGAAGAAGGCCAGCGGCAAGCATGAACTCCTCATGGTCGGCGATGGCAAAGCGTCGGGCCGGCCAGCGAGGGACGCCGACGTTGTGGATGGCAACACGCCGTCTATCGGACACAAGCCCATCCCGCTTGAGCTCTCAGAAGCCGGGCGGAAGGCAGGCTTGCTGGCCCTCTATCGCGGCCCTGAGGTCACCGTTTCAGAAGCAGGTTTCCACCTCTTTCTGCGCAACCAGGTCTTCCGTGGACAGAGCTTCTGGGATGAATACGAGGCCGCGCTGATAGCGAGCACGCTCCTGTTTGTAGCCATGCTTCCGTTCTCGATTAGGGCCGACATCAAGCGGCGCAAAGAGATGAAGTATGGCCGCCTCCTGCGCGGACCGGTGGCCGTTACGCCTGCCGAGTTCAACGAGCAGATGCAGGGTGACGGCTTCGGATTCCAGACCGAAGGCATGACCCAACCCATGCGGATTCCTCAGCGCATGGAGGCCCAGCACATCATGATCATGGGCGACACCGGAGCCGGAAAGACAACGCTGATTCTTCAGTTATTGCGCCAGATTGAGGAGCGAGGCGAGATGGCAATCGTCTACGACCCGGCCGGTGAGTTCACAAAAGCGTTCTACAAACGGGACCGCGGCGACATGATTCTGAACCCGCTCGACGCTCGCTGTCCGTACTGGGGACCTTACGAAGAGCTGCGAACCAAGGCCGAAGCAGCAACGCTTGCCAAGTCGCTTTACCAACCCAGCGAGACTCAGAAAGACGAGTTTTTCACCAAGACTCCGCAGAAAATTTTCGCTCAGCTCTTGCAGAATCCGTGCACTCCGAAAGAGCTGGCCGAGTGGATGGCTAATCCCGAAGAGATCGACCGCCGCGTCGCCGGAACGGTGATGGAGCGAATGATTCCCAAAGACTCACCAAACCAAAGGAACGGCGTTCTTGCGTCGCTCGGCCTGGTCGCCGATACCTTCGAAATGCTGCCCACGATTGAGGAAGCCGCTGGTCGCCGGCTGGTCATAACCGAGTGGGCGAAGGAGCGGCAGGGGTGGCTATTCATCACGTCGCGTCCCACGGAACGGGACGCTTTGAAGCCCATCATCAGCCTCTGGCTCGATTGGCTCATCCTGCAATTACTCTCAGCTCCCACCCCCAACCAGAAGCCGGTTTACCTCGTTATCGACGAGCTGGCCAGCCTCCAGCGGCTACCCCAACTCCACACCGCGCTGACCGAGAGCCGCAAGAGCAGGAACCCGCTCATCCTTGGTTTCCAGGGCAAAGACCAGATGGATGAGGTGTACGGCCCGCGTGTTTCCTCCGCGATGCTTTCGCAGCCGGCGACTAAAATCTTCCTCCGCACGACCGAGAACGTCGGCTCCGAATGGATCTCCAAGATGATCGGCAAGATCGAGATCGAGCGCGTGAAGGAGACCCACAGCGGCGGCACCAACGCCCACAAGACATACACTGTGGATCGCCAGATCGACGCGATGGTGATGGAGTCGGAGATCAGCGGTCTGGAAGACAAGATCGCCTATATGAAGCTCGGAAATCGCGTCGTCCGCTTCAACTTTCCATATCTCAGTCCGCCGAGAAGAACAGAAGCCTTCATTCAACGGCGAGTGAAAGCTGACGAGCTGGGAAGCAAAGACGCGCCGCCCATTGCGACAGAAGAAGAGGCCGAAGCAGATATAGCGGGTACTTCGCCGGCTCCTGAAGATGAAGCGCCAGAGCCGATTGCAGAGGAGCCAATCGCCACACCGCCAACGCAGGATGAAGACACCGAACAGCTCGACGACTCGGCCAGCGACGAGCCACCACCGGAGCCCGTTGCGGACGTTGCTCTGCCACCCAATCCGCAGATCGAAGAATGACAATGCTTACCATCTCGAAACCTTTGAATGCTGGCCAGGCGCAGACGTACCACGCGAAGGAATTTACCTCTGCCGAGCAAAACTATTGGCAGGAAGGCGACCCCGCGCTCGGAGAGTGGCAGGGCGAACTTGCAACGCGGTTTGGGCTTTCCGGGGCTGTAGACGCGCAGCATTTCGCGCGGCTCAGTGAGGGCCAGCACCCGGTGACGGGCGAGCAGCTGGTGCGGAACAACAACACCCAGGAATACACCAACGCAGCCGGAGAAACAGTAAAGCCCGTCGAACACCGTGCCGGCTGGGACGCCACCTTTTCAGCGCCAAAGTCCGTGTCGCTCACGGCTTTGGTCGGAGGCGACGACCGCGTTCGGGAAGCACACCGGAACGCCGTGACGACAGCCCTCAAGGAGCTCGAACGCTATACACAGGCACGCATCGGCGGCAACAATCCCGCCGAGACCACCGGCAAGTTCGTAGCAGCCAAGTTCGAGCACGACACCGCCCGGCCGGTCGACGGCTACGCGGCGCCGCAGCTCCACACTCACGCCGTCATCTTCAACATAACGGAACGTGCCGATGGCAGTAGCCGCGCTCTTCAGGAACGTGGCTTCTTCGACACGCAGCAGTTTGCCACCGCCGTATATCAGGCGGAACTCACCCACGAATTGCGGATTCTTGGGTACGAGCTGACCACCGGAAAGAGCGGCGCACCGGAGATCGCCGGCTATACGCAGAAGTACCTTGACGCTTCGAGCCCTCGACGCCAGCAGATCGAGGAGGCGCTCGCCCGGACGGGTTTTAGCGGACCCGAGGCGGCCGAAATTTCGGCTCATAACAGCCGTGACAGGAAGGAGATCCACACACCCGCCGAAGTCATCGCCGCTCACCGCCAGATCGCGGGCGAGTTCGGCCCCAAGGCAGACAAGGTAGTCGCGCAGGCTCGAAGCCGCGGCGTCCAGCAGGACCGAGTTCCCGACGCACCCAAACGCGCGCAGGAAGCTGTCACTTACGCCCGAGACCGCAGCTTCGAGCGCGAGGCTGTGACAGATGGCCGGACACTTTTACGGGACGCTC
>CALMON010000233.1:2291-16128 GCA_937871785.1 uncultured Granulicella sp. | reverse complement strand
TCGCAGACGGCGCCAACGGGTCCGGATAGCGTGGAAGCAGCTCGCGTGCGACCTGCGCCGTGTCGGCCAGAAAGCCCGGTGGAGGGCGCTTGTCCGCTTCGAAAAAGTGCGTGACGCCCAGTCCGGGCAGCCGTCCCTCGCGGTTGCATCGGCCGGCAGCCTGTGCAAGAGAGTCGAAGCCGGCTTCTGCCCTGTACACGACCGGGAAGTCCAGATCGACGCCGGCTTCAATCAATTGCGTGCTGACAACGCGGCAAACACCGGTCTCCACCTGCTCGCGGATGACGGCGAGCACCTGCCGGCGGTGTGCCCCGCACATCAGCGTGCTGAGGTGGAAGCAAGTGTCTGGTTCGCAGCGCTCGCGCAGCTCTGCAAACAGCTTCGCCGCGTGCGCACGCGTGTTGACAATCGTCAGCACACGGTCCTGCTGCATAAGCCGCATCACCAGCTCCTCGTCCGCCAGGTGGCCCTCGTAGCGCACCTCAACGCGCCGCAGCGCGGCAAAAAGGGTCTCGGGGTCTGGCACGATCCGCCTTACGTTTTGCAAGCCGATGACGAACCCTTCCCGCCGCTCAAGCGCCGGTTGCGTTGCCGTACAAAGCACAATGGTGCAGCCGTAGTGCTCCACCAACTCGCGCAGAGCGCGCAGTGTAGGCGCCAGCAGTTCTACGGGCAGAGTCTGTGCTTCATCCAGAATGATGACGCTTCCCGCGAGCCTGTGGAGCTTGCGGCAGGGCGTGGTGCGTGCGGCAAACAGACTTTCCAGAAGCTGCACGTTCGTCGTCACGATCAGCGGCGCATCCCAGTTTTCCGAGGCGAGTTGGTTGGCGCGTGTTTCACGCTCCGGTTGCAGATTGGTGTGGTGTTCAAGCAGGCCGGTTGCGGCAAAGTGGCCAAGCGCCTTGCGATACACATCCGCCGTCTGCTCGATGATGCTGGTGAACGGAATGGCCACCACAACACGGCGAAATCCATGTTGCAAGGCGTGATCGAGCGCGAACATGAAAGACGAGAGCGTCTTGCCCCCACCGGTCGGAACCTGCAGTGAAAAGAAGCCGGGAACCGCCGCGGCAGCCGACCGGCACTGCGCGAGAACGCCTTGCCGCACGCGATTGACGGGTGTGTCAGGCGCCGCTTTTGAGAAGCCGCCGAGGTGCAGCTCGACTTCGCGCCGCAACTCCGCGATGGACGGTCGAAGCCCTGCCCGTTCTACGCTCTTTTCAAAATTGCAAAATGCTTCTGTGCAGGTGCGGTCAGCATCTACCAGGCAGGAAAAAAGCATGCGTGTATAGAAAGCGAGCGAAAAGTCCACGTCGGAGCCTGCAGGCGCTTGCCAGGGAAGATTCAGCTTGCCGACCGCAGGATACGGGGGCGCAACCTCCGGCAGCAGATGACGATCATCCAGGCGCTGACGCAAGGTGCCGCGCTGCAAAGCATCTTCCGCGGAAACCGCATTCGGTAAACCGCCGTGGTGGCCTGCTATGCAGTATGCGAGGAGCTCCCCTTGCAGCTTCCCGGCGGCTTTTGCGACATAGCGGGCGCCGAACGTGGAGTGGTCGACGCGGCTTGGCCTGCCATTCTCCACGCCAGCATCCTGTGCTTCGCGCTCTGCCGATTCGTGAAGGTAGGTCTGAAACTCGGACGATGCTTTGCCCAGATCGTGACACCGGCCCAGGACGGCGCCCCAGGCTTCGCCGCGAAACGCTGTTGCGTACTCGGCAGTCAGATGTTCGACTTCGGCAAGGTGTCGTTCGAGCGGCTCCCAGCTATCCGGAGGTTGTCCTTGCAGCGTGTGAGCGTAAGAATCGATTTTGAAAGTCACCATGCAACATCAAAACACATGATCCGTAGCACGTGTCGCCTGCCCACCGCTTGGGACAACACTTTGAAATCAGTTCTCGGCCGACCATGTGCGGAACTCGTTCAGGCTCTAAGAAGTTGTAAAGTGCTGCTTCGGACGCTTAAATACGCCCTTGATCATCTCGTATTTTCTTACGCACAGTTGAATGTGATTCTTGCGACGGAATCCTGAGTTCTCGTATAGCGGTTTCGCCTCAGTAAAGATGCCTCGAACGGTGTCGAAGCTCGGCGGAATGTGAGCCTAGCGTGGCCGATGAAGATACTCGAAAACCGCGCCCACCAGCCATAGCACCAGCCAATCAACGCCTCCGGGCATGACAGGTAGCTTGAAATCAGAAGCCACTGCAGCGGCAACGAGACCCTGGTGAGTCTGATCGACAGCTTCGATTCCATTTGTGCTTATAAGATCCAGACAGAAACCTAGGTCAACAACTGCACCCACGACAAACGGCTTGTTGCTTTGGGTGGCACGCACATCGATCATCCCGGCTACGATCGCGACCGCGGCCCGGTGTGGGTCGATCAGTAAGAACATACATCGACGTTTGACGCCCGTGACCTACTCTGGGTCGGCCAGATAAGGACGCTCTTCATCGGCGTCGTATTCAAACACATGAGCATACCTCCCCCAATCCACCAGCGTCTGAAACTGACGCTCCGCTTCCGAGTTGGAGAAGTGCTCGTCAAGTATGTCAAGAAGGAAGTCCTTTCCTATCTTCGCATTCTTCTTCTGCTCAAGTACCCGTAGGGTTGTGCCCGCGATTGGCACCTCGCGTAGCAGCTGCTCCTTAAAAATTTCGTGGCTTCGATGAACGTCTGCCATGGCGAAGTTCTCCCCGGAAGACGTGATCGTTACGGAGCCCTGATCGATCTTAGCGAAGCCAAGCAATGCAGCGGCATCAACGGTAGGCAGCAGGTCGTCGATTTCGAGCCGAAGGTCGCTTGCGAGCCGGGGCAGGTCTTCTCCGCCGCCGCGCTCGTGCAAAATTTCCAGAAGGCCGCTGATGCCGCCTGCGCGTGCATGAGGCAGCATGGCGAAGCGGCGTGCAGGGGTCGCCGGCAGCTCTCCTACATGGGCGTCGGGGTTGGTCATCACAGTGTAGATGTGGTCTACCAGAGCTTTGAAGCGCGGCGCGTTCTTGTCTCTACGGCGCGGCATATCGACGCGCATTTCACCGCGGATAGTGCCTGGATTGGCGCCAAGGACCACGATGCGGTCGGCAAGCAGAACGGCCTCTTCAATGTTGTGTGTTACCACCAGAATGCTCTTTGCGGGGAACGTGCCCTTTTGCCACAGGTCACTGATCTCGCCCCGGAGGTTTTCTGCGGTCAGCACGTCCAGTGCGCTGAAGGGCTCATCCATCATCAGCACGTCCGGCTTCATCACAAAGGCGCGCGCAAAGCCGACGCGCTGCCGCATGCCGCCTGAAAGTTCCTTGGGATAGGCTACTTGAAAGCCTTCAAGACCGACCATCGCCAGCGCGTGCAGTGCCTGGTCTGCCGCCTGCTCCTTCCGAATGCCACGCGCGATCAGGCCCAGCTCGGCATTTTGCTGCACCGTGAGCCACGGGAGCAACGCGAAACTTTGAAACACCATGGCGACGTCCGGATTGGGTCCGCGCAGCGTCATGTTGCGTCGCTTCACTTCACCACGCGACGGCATAATGAGACCGGCGAGGATGCGGAGCAGCGTGCTCTTGCCGGAACCGCTGCGACCCAGCAGCGCCACGACTTCGCCTTCGGCAATGGTCAGGGAAACGTTCTCCAGTACGGTCTGCTCGCCTCCCCCGGGTAGCGGAAACGTCTTCGTTACGTCTTGAGCAGCGATCAGGCTTGTCTTGTTTTCCATCGTTTCCTCGTTCAACCGAGTTGATACCTTCTCTGTGCCAGGCTGTAGAGTCGCTTCCAAACGAAATGGTTAAATGCGACGACAAACACGCTCATCAGGCCTACCCCGAGGACGATGCGCGGCCAGTCACCCTTGCCAGTAGCTTCTGCAATGTAGGCGCCCAGGCCATCCGCTCTCAGCGTTGTGTTGCCCCACGAAACCAGCTCCGCTACGATGCTCGCGTTCCACGCGCCGCCGCTGGCGGTGATTGCGCCAGTGACCCACGCGCCGAAAATGCTTGGCCCGATGAGCAGCCGCCAGCGCTTCCACCCCTTCAGTCCGAGGTTCTGCGCCATCTCGCGAAGGTCGTTGGGAATAGCCTGCGCGCCACCGATGACGTTGAACAGCAGATACCATTGCGCGCCTAGCGCCATCAGCAGCATGCTGCCCCAGTTGAGGTGGATGCCCAGCTTGATGAAGCCGAGCGTGGCAAACGGAAAAAGGAAGTTTGCCGGGAACGAAGCGCAGATCTGCACGAGCGGCTGGGTGATGCGGGCGAGGCGCGGGTTCAAGCCGATGGCCACACCAACCGGCGTCCATACCAATGTGCTGAGCACCAGCAGCGCCAGCACGCGGGCGCAGGTGGCTGCGCCCAGTAGTGTCGCGTGCGCCACTTCGTAGTAGCCGACTCGCGCATGCACAAAGCGCATCGCGGCAATCAGCAAACCTACGCAAAGTACTACGACGATGCTGTTAAAAATTCGATCTGTCTTCATCAGTGCATCGCTTGCAGCAACAGCGCGGTTTGCGGGGGTAAGTCTGGAAAGCCGCCGATCGACCGCGCGAAACAATGGACCGCCCAGCTTTTCAATGTAGTGTGGCAGCGATGCGGCACGCCAAAGGTCGTTGACCCAGAAGCGCCGCTCCTCTCCTGCACTTGTCTCCAGCTTGTACTTATCGGCAACGGTAACCAGCGGCTTCCAGAAGAACTGGTCGATGAGCAGCACCAGAATCACCATAGTCGCAATCGCCCAGCCCAGCGCGCGCAGATCCTTTGCAGCGATTGCCACGGCAACGTATGACCCTAAGCCAGGCAGCGTGTACTGGCGATTGAGCACGCTGATGGACTCGCTGGCCGCAAGAAAGAACCAGCCCCCGCCAAAGCTCATCATGCCGTTCCATACCAGACCTAGCACGGAGGACGGCAATTCCAGCCGTGTGAATCGCTCCCACTTGGACAACTGATACAAAGTCGCCAACTCCTCGAGCTCCGCCGGAACCGTGCGCAGCGACTGATAGAAGGAGAACGTCATGTTCCATGCCTGGCCCGTGAAGATCGCGAAGATACAAGCGGCTTCAAGCCCTAGTAGACTGCCTCGGAAGAGCGCGATGAACGCCGTCACCGTAACGGAAAGAAAGCCCAACACCGGCACGGATTGCAAGATGTCCAGCAGCGGCACAAGCACGCGCTCCGCTCGTCGGCTGCGAGCGGCCGCATACCCGTAGACAAAGGTGAACAGCGTAGATGCAACGAGCGCGGTGAACATCCGCAGCGTGGAACGGGCAGCATAGTTAGGCAGGTTGCGCGGGTCGAGGCTGACGCTCGGGATGATGTCGGGAGGGTGAAACCGCACCCACGACTCCGCGCCTACGCGCGCGACCACATACAGCAGCGTCAAAGTCCCAAGGCTGACGGCCAGGTCAGCTGCGGGAAACCGCGCCCGCTTGCCCCCTGCTTCTATCCCTGTCGAACCCCAGTGGGGAATACGTACCAACCTCATGCCAGACCTTTCGTTTCCTATTGTCAGCAGCGCGTCCGAAACACATAGACCGGTGTGAAGAAACCGAAACGCTAACAAGAGTGACTTTCCAAATCCTTATGAATCGCTCACAGCGAAAGAGCCATGCTTAGTGTCGAGGCGCAACCAACTTTGAATTCCTCGCCGCTCAATCGCATAAAACATCCGCATGAGGTCGTCCGTTCCGTCTTTTCCAAATCGCGGGGGAGGGCCTCAGATAGCACGCTTCGCCCGAACCAACAGGTTGCCGTGGTGATCTTGGCTTGGCTCTTCTGGTTCCTTCTGATTTCGGGGGCGGTTCTCCTAGCTTTGTACGGTAAGCATCATGCCGTGCTGCTTACTCCCGGACAATCACGATGATCACTTCACCGACAACAGTTATGCTTCCGCCGAGTTGCTCAACTAGAAGTGGAAGACGACGTCAGTCGCGATAGTGAACTGATTTGTCCGAGTACCGTTATCGTAGGAGCGACGGTCCCATGCGTGGTCGAAACGAATCTCCGGCCGTACCTGGACGGTCGTTCCTACCCAATGGCTGTACATCAGTGTGCCCTCGTTGTACTTCGTCGCATAGCCCGTTCTCTGTCCCTTCTTGTCATTGAGGAAGTCACTGCGGAACGAGACGAAATCGTGCCCCGTGAGCTCGCGATTGATGTAGTTTGTAAAAGCCCATTCCGGGGCCAAACACGTTTGCAGCCCCTGCCTGCAGTTCGCGCCGTTCGTGCCTTTTTCGGCAACGATGGAACCATTCACGCTGGGCACGTTGCGTTGATACATCGAGTAGATCTCTGTGGCCGTGTGCCACTTCTTACCGATCTTGTGGTACCAGGTGCCGTCGTACATCTGCAGGTTGTTGAAGGCGTACGTTCCATCATTAATGCCGTTCGCGCACAGGTAGAAGTTGTCGTTCACGCTCTTTGTGGTATAGCTCACACAACCCATAAAGGAAGGCTTCGCGTCCGGCGTCCAGATCGCGACATCATGACTTGCGGACACGCCCGCCTGGACCACCCATTGATCGTTCACCTGAATGGTTGCGAGAACGCCGGTGTCGGTGAAAGGGTCTACCGCATACAGAAGCGAATGGCTGAACATGTAATTGTTCGGCGTCAACTGCGCTTCAATGCCGGGAATGGAGATGAAGCGACCGGCGCGCACATTCATGCCCTTAGCGACGTGTGGCACATACAGGTCCACATACTCCAGTACGGGGTCAAATCCATACTGCCGGTTGTGATCCAGCAGCTGACTACTGAAGTAGCCCTTGTTCGTGGTGGAACGGTAATCGGTGCCGAAGAAGCTGGTGAGATGGAACCCCCAGTCGACGTGGTCACGCTGAACGGAGTCCGGCAGACGTTCGACGTACACCACCATTTGCCCGAGCTCGACGCGGTTCGAGTAGATATCGTTCGTCTCGGGGTAGTTGCGGTCGCGCGAAGTGCTCACGTTGGCGGTGGGTTCCGCCCAGCCGTAAACTTTTACGCGCCCATTTGCGCCGTTGATTGCAGTCTGCAGTGGGTATACGTTCCCGTCGGACTCGCCGATCGTAGGGGAGCCGCCGTAGCTCCAGTCGGAGCTGGGAAATGGCGGCGAACTGAGCGGGGAGGGCAGTCCGCGCCGCGGCGCCGCAGGGCTGGCGGGAGCGGTCCCCGTCCAATCCTGATGGTAGAACTCTTCAAGACGCTTCGGAAAGGATGCAGCCTCCGGAGCCGGGACCGATGCCGCGGATGGAGCCTCGGAGGTTTTCTGCTGAGCGTGCGCGGGGACGAGCGGGAAAAGGAAGCACAGCAGTGCGATGCTGCTGCGGTGGAGGTGCTGAAGTTTCATGTGTTGCACAGTCAAGGGCCCCCGAAGCTAAGTTCATTTGCCTACATGGATGACTCGCGGATGACGGTCCGGCCAGAGCCGGTGCGGAGGGATGTAGGTGACGCCCACGCCGCCCTGCCAGTGAGTAGAAGTGGAGGTAAGCCCGCGATCCACCGAGGCATCGAAGATCAGGTTGGGTCGAAGACTGAACGCACCGACGAAGAGCAGGTCGACTGCGTTCGCGCGCGCAACATAGTCACCGGCTGCCGTAGCGTGGTTGAAAGGTTGCGTGAAGTGCGAAAGCTCAACAGTCCCGCTGAGCCGTTGCTTCGTCGCCACCGGGAAGAGGCCATGGCTCATGGCAAGTGTCTGGCCGAGTTGCGCACGGCGCTGCGGTCCGTTGCTCCCTTCGTTGAACAGCAGGTTGGAATCGTAGTGAAATCCGCCCCGGAGATCGCCTCCCAGCAGCACCAGCGCGGATTGCGAATACTCGCCCACATCCAGGTTGGCGGACGTGCCGGCACGCACACGGCGAATGTAGCCCAGCGTGATGGAAGGCAGCGCTCCCACGGCTTTGTGTGCCACGAGCTCGCCGCCTGGTTGGAGATCACCGGGGTCGTTGCTTGTGTATGTCTGCGTGCCTGTGCTCTGCAGCGTGCTGCGGGCATAAGGCTGCGTAAGAAACTGGACAAGAATGCGGGAGGTCAGCGCGATTTTGGTGACCTGGCTCACGGCGAACTGCGCGTTGGTTCCTGCAGGCGAAGCACCTGCGCGGACTACACCCTGTTCAAACTGCAGATAGCCTGTTGGCGGCAGGTGTGCGGGCGTAGTAACGGTCGGGCGGGCCGGGTTGGCTTGCGGAATGTCGACGTCCGTTGGGCTGAAAGCGGCATTCGTGTTTTCGATCGCGGTCGCTGTTCTGGGAACCGGCGCAGGAGCCTGGCCGTGCATGCGAGTCGTCATGACCAGCAGTGCAGCGCCAAAGCATAGCGTTCTTCGATAGCGCGCGCGACGTTTACCCCGCTTTGGTGGGACAGGGACGCTCATGCGCTTTCCCCCTCGGTCACAGGCATGTCTTTCGCTGTTGCGAGGGGTTGCGTAAGTGCCGGCGACTCCAGGTACCAGGGGATGTTGATCACGATGATGCGCTGATTGCCACGCACAAGCAGCAGGAGCTTCAACACCTGGGCGCGCTGGTTGTGCAGTGGTGTTTGCCACCACCGGCGTACCACCAGCTCCGGAACCAGCACGGCAATCTGCCGGTCGGGGTTTTCGGCCTCAAGCTTCAGGATGTAATCCACCAACGGCATCAGGATGAAGCGATACGGCGAAGGGAGCAGAACGAACTGCGGAGCCTTTTTGCCGGCGGCGGCAAATGGAGCCACCACGTTTTGCTGCCAGTCGCGTTGTACACCGTCACTCTGCTCCTCTGCGTCCACGTGCACGGCCTGCACATGCCTGCTGAGCTTCATGGCGAAGCGGAGGCCCTTCTCCGTAACGCGTGTCCAGCGATCGACTGGCACGACGACGAGTGGTTCTTTAAGGTCGTCGATGTGCATCGGCCGCGTCACGGCCACCTCGCGCGCTACGCGGTCGTAGTGACGTTTGACGGCGAGCATCGTGCCAATGAGCGCCGGGACCAGGACGGCGGTGATCCAGGCGCCTTCGGTAAACTTCGCGACCAGTACCACAACCAGCGTGATGCCTGTAGCGAGCGCGCCTACCCCGTTGATGATCATGCGGTGGGTCGAGCCTGCGCCGCCCGTCTTCTTCCAGTGCATGACCATGCCGGCCTGTGAGAGCGTGAACGCAAGGAACGCGCCGATGGCGAACAGCGGGATCAGACGGTCCGTAACGCCGCCAAAGATAATCAGCAGGAACGCCGTGAAACCGACCAGGGCATAGATACCGTGCGAGTACAGCAATCTTCGGCCACGAATTTTGAATACGTGCGGCAGGTAGTCGCGTTCCGCGATGGCCCTCGTCAGGCGTGGAAAATCCGCGTAGGACGTATTCGCGGACAGCGCCAAGACCGCAAGGATGGAACCGATGCTGACGTAGTAAAACCAGCCGCGGCCCATCACGGCAGAAATCAGCATGGAGAGGACGCTCTGATATCCGGGGCTGGCCGGGTCGGTAGCGCCAATGCCGTACGCGCGGCACAGCAGGGCGATACCGGCGAGAAAGACCATCAGCAGGATGATGATGATCGTGAGCGTCCGCTTGGCGTTCTTTTGGGTCGGCTCGCGAAATGCGCCGACGCCGTTCGATACCGCTTCTACGCCGGTCATGGCCGTGCATCCGCTGGCAAACACTTTGAGCAGCAACCAAAAGGGGAGCAGGGCTACGCCGGGCGGCAGGCGTGGCGGCTCGACGACGGGAACGGGATGGCCGTGCGCGGCGATAGCGCGAAAGGCACCGACGCCGATCACAAGTAGTAGGGAACCCAGGAAGAGGTAGGTCGGTAGAAGAAATATGGAGCCCGTGTCCTTAACGCCGCGAATGTTCACCAATGTGAGCAGTGCCAGGATCAGTAAGCAGAGTGCAAGTGTATGTGGCAGCAGCTTGGGAAACGCCGAAACGAGTGCTCCCACGCCAGCGGAGATGCCGACGGCTGCGTTCAGAATGTAGTCGATCATCAGCGCGGCCGCGGCAAATAGACCCGCGCCGTCGCCCAGGTTCTCCGACGCCACCGTATAGCTTCCTCCGCCGTGAGGGTAGGCGTCGATGGTTTGCAGGTAAGAGAAGAAGACGATGGCCAGCAGCAGAATGATCGCCGTGCTAATCGGCACAATGTGAGCGATACCGGCCACGCCCAGAGGGATAAGCAGCGTAAGTGCAGCCTCAGGACCATACGCGGCGGAGCTGAGCGCATCCAGACCGAATACGGGAATACCTGCAATGGGCCCGATGTGTTCAGCCCGCTCTTCACTGGAGGCAATCGGTTTACCGACAAACAAATCAAAGAACGACATGGAGTACTCCGAGCGGGCATAAGTGATCGACTACCCGTAAGGAGAGTAGGTACAAATCCGTAAGGAAGGCATCAGCAGCGGGAACAGAGTGACTACCTTGGTCGGTCAACTTAGTGTTCAGGCCGGAAGGGTTTGACGCCTTCACTCCGTCGACCGGCGCTTCGCGACGCTTTATGCCTTCTTGATGTACAAGACACGATCATTTTCCTTATGAGGGCGGACCCAAGCTCGGATGCGTATGACTTGCCACCAAAGGAAGAGATTCTAAGAGCAGCCTACGAAGAAGAAGTGCGCTACGCCGCGGAACGGAAGCTCGATGCCAAGATGTCGAAGCATTCCCGAAGGACTGGTAATCTTTTGCTCGTTGTGGCGCTCGTTACGCTAGAAGCCGCGTGGATCATTCATCTTTTGCTCAGCCGGTGATTCAGCATCGAATACAACCGCCTTTCCGGACCCTTAACTGAAATGAATTCGTTTTCACTTCTTGCCGATAGCTCTGAGCTCGCCGCCTGGGCCGGACTTCCTTGTGGGGCTGATCTGCCGCGCAAGAAGTACTACGACCCCTGCGTGGACTTCCCGCTTCTACGCGGAAGCGAACACGACTATGGTCGCGCCTTTGTAAGGGCAAGGCTCGCCAGTTCATTTGAGTTTGCAGTTTCTGAAGTTTGGAACGCCGAGGGCGATACTCACACGACATCATCATCCTGGCACTCCCTTTCGAAGCGGCTGAAGATCGCGCCGTGTCTTATACCTGTACAGTCGTTCACGTCTATAAGACAGACACTAGAAAGCGAAATTGAGCTTTACGCATTTTCTCGGCATTCGGAATCGATCGTTGCAATAGCCGGCTTGTGCGGGAACTCCGTTGACGTGTGTGGAACGGTAACCCTCGCGTTTATACCTCTGTTCACACAAGCGCCCCTCCTCCTTAGACCGTTCCTTGAGCGGTTCCCGGCAATCGTCGAAACGAGCAATTATGCTCGCTGGTTATCCTGCGACCGCTCCTCGCGTTCCGCGCTTCGTGCACTCATCCAGCCCGTGCCTGCGCAAGAGTTGAAGACATGGATGTGTACCCCGGTCGTTCAGACCGCCGTCGGGACGGTTCTTCATTAGGCACAACCGCCCAGGCTGAGGAAGCGAGTGCAGCCGAGGCAACAGCGCAACTTTGCAGTCGAGCGGCGCGTTACTCAAGCCATGTTCGGCCGGTCAGCATGGAGCGGCATGCAGAAGTACCTCTACTTCCTGGCAAATAACTCAGTTTGCAGCGACCGCGTCACCCGTTGACCCCTCAGACTGAACCGGCTCTACGACGTTTTGTATCCAAAGCTAGCTCGTCTGAGCGCGGTCTTGAGCAAGGTGAAGAACACGCACGTTGCCTTTTAGTCTCAGTGCTGCATCGAGCGCTTTTTCGTGATGGCGGACCATCGATCAAAAGGCACGAACACGAGTGTGTCCGCTATGCACTGGGGCGTTAGAAGCAAATCAGGCTGTACAGATGTCGAGGGCGCGCTGCTTAAGCGATGACGGCGACGCCAGCAGCGGACACAGCGAGTGCCGGAGCGACCATGATGTGGGTTTGCAGCCACTGGTAGATGAAGAAGATCGTGGCCAGCTGACGGACATAGCTTTATTCCAGCGCAAGACAGCTCTTAGAAAGGATCACTGAAAACCGTAAGGGAGGCGTGAAGATTGCCGGTGGCAACTCCTTGCCTCCCTGTATCGGCCATTGCGAGGCGTGGAGCACTAGAAGTCGAGCCTGAGCGCAAACTGCCCTGTGCGATTGCCGGCGTTCTCGGCCGTTGTGGGCGAGATCAGTTCGCCGAAGGTTCCCGGCGCATCGATCTGCGTGGCAGGCGGCGCGAAGTTCGTGTGGTTGAGGATGTTGGTGATTGTTGATTGGAACCGCGCGTGAAGTGCCTCGGTGATCCTGAAGCTCTTTGCGACGCCCAGACTTAGCGCGGCTGTTCCCGGCCCCTGCAGGATGCCGACACCGGCATTTCCGAAGCGTCCCGCTCCTACAGGCGTTGGCGCGAAGGCGGCGATGTTGAAATAGGCTCCGCGCGACTGGCCCTGGTAGAAGTTTGTCGAGACGACGTCAGGGCGAAGGAAAGCGCCGCGGTTCGTTACGTTTGTATTGGACTGGTCGTTCAAATCTGAGACACCAGTTGAAGCGACCTGACACATACCATTCGGGAGACCTGTAACCGGATCAAGGGCCGGCTTCTGGCAACCCCCTGGGCTGATGCTCGGCGTAAGCCACGGGCCGGTTTCAAGCAGTGTGACCATGTTGATGTCCCAGCCGCCGACGATGTTGTTGAGGATGCCGCCATGCGAAAGGAACCTGCGGCCTTCGCCAACGGGCAGCTGGTAGATGCCGGTAAGCAGGAAGCGATGGCGGCGCGTGCCTTCAACATTGCCGTAATTGCTGTTGATGTTGAAGCGGTCGGCGACGGGAAATCCGTAAGCCACCTCGCTGGCGAAGCCGTTCGGGTTGTCACCCTGGTTGTCGGCTTCGTTTTTCGCAAGCGTGTAGTTGGCGCTGTAGAACAGACCCTTTGCCATGCGATGCGTGGCTTCCAGTTCCAACGCGTGGTAGTTGGCCTTGCCATCATTGAAGGTGCTGTAAAGCTCAAACCAGTTCGGATATGGAAGGGTCTGCGCAGCATACGGCATTGTGCTGGCGTGCACCTGGTTGAGGTCTTCGGTGATGTTCAAACGATAGGAGTGCATGCCGGTGAAGCTGGCCCGTAGGGAATTGTTCGCGCTCAGCTGGCGCTCGACCGTCAGGCTGTACTGATTGGCCTGCGGATCGCGAAAATGCGGGTCGACGCCCTGGTCGAGCGAGCCGCCGCCATAGGTGGTACCCGCCGCCGTGGGTGGAGCGGTGTTCGGAAACTTGATCAGTGGCACCGCCTGCGTGCCGGAGTTTGAGTAGGTGTAGAGATTCGACGTCGGATTGCCACTGTTGTTGAACGACAGCGGACCGAGGTTCGTGAGCGTGTACACGCCGAAGCCGCCGCGCACAACGGTCTTTGTGTCATTGAAGGGCCGATACGCAAACGCAAGACGAGGCTGGAAATTGCCTTTGTAGGTTTGGCGCAGACCCTGCGGCAGACCATCCTGACTGGCCGTCACGTACTTCGTGCAGGCGCCGCTCTGGTTCAGGTTGCAGGCGTTGAACGAATTCTGAAATGCAATGTTGGACGCGGTGATCCCTTGCTGTTGCAGGTAGCCGGCGAGACTGTCCGGCACGACGATCGAATTGGTGTACTGGTCGAAGTTCGCGAGGTTGCCGCCGTCTTCCTGGAAAGCGGGCAGCACCTGCCAGCGCAGTCCGTAGCTGAGTGTGAGGCGCGTGTTGATCTGCCACTCGTCCTGTGCAAACACACTATACTGTGTGGCGCTGCCGCCGACATCGGGGCTGGAGACAGCGAAGTTCAGCGTCGTCGGTTCGCCGACGAGAAAGTCACCAAACGCATTGCCGGTGAAAGTCGACTGGAACGTGAACGCGCCGAAGTCGTCGGAAGCAAACGCGGGGGCGAAGCTCTCGAGGTCGAAGTAGCGCACGC
>CALMON010000233.1:0-2281 GCA_937871785.1 uncultured Granulicella sp. | reverse complement strand
GGCGCACATCGATGCCAGTCTTCAGCGTGTGCTTGCCGAACGTCATCGTAACGTTATCAGAGAACTGCGTCGTCCGTGATTGCGTGATGCCCGCCTTGTCCCGGCCGATGGGCGTGAAGCCGGTTCCATCCGAGAAGTTGAAGGTGGGGAACGCATCGGTCAACGGATGCTGGCTGATGTTGACTCCCTGCAGGTGTAGCTGCGCGAGCGCGTCGGCGCCTTCGATCGGGAAGTCGACGGCGGTCGTGACGTTGGTGAACCCGTAGCGAAACTCATTCAGGATGCGCGGCGTGATGGTGTAGGTGTCGGACACCAACAGGCTGCGGTTATGAATTCCGTCGACATCGTTGGGCAGGAACGGATTGGCAAAGGCGGAACTGATGTTCTTACGGCTGAAACGCGCATAGACCGAATTCTTCGAACCGAGGGTCTGGTCGATGCGCAGGTCGGCCCCGTCGGTGTGGGCCGGCGTCGTCTGGAAGTTTTCGTAGTTGTACCCCGACTGGCCTGTGACGTTCGGAAGCGGCAGGTACCCCAGCAGCGCGGTCGCGGTGGGGTTGAGTTGCGCCGGGGCGATGGTGGGTCCGCCGATGTCGCCAAGGTTGCCCATTCGGTCCTGCGCGGAAGGGACGAGGAACTGCTGGAAGACCGCCGTGGAGCGGCGATTTCCCTCGTAGTCAAAAAAGAAGAAGGTGTTGCGACCGCTGTAAACGCGCGGGATAACGACAGGGCCGCCAAACGAGCCGCCAAATGTGTTGAAGTGCTTCGGCGTTTTGCCCGCTGTGGAGCCATAGGGGCTCGCGTCGAACGCGTCGTTCTGTAGATATTCGAACAGGCTGCCGTGAAACTTGTTCGTTCCGCTCTTTGTCGTGAATGTGACGTCACCGACCTGCGAAAATTCGGCACTGTTGTTGAAGGCCGTAATCTTGACGCCGGCGATGCCCTCCTGCGAAGGGTAAGCATCCTGCAAAGCGCCGTTCTGCCGAACATTGGCGGTAGAAATGCCGTCAACGGAAAAGTTCACCATGGACGAAGTGGCGCCGCCGAGGGCGAAATTGCCCTGGCTGTCCTCCTGCACATTGGCTGACAATGTGAGCGCGCCAAGAGGGCTGGTCGTGACGGCGCGGTTATTGAGTGGCAACTGCGTGATCAATGCATTGTTTTTTGAATCGCTGATCGCAGCGTCTTCCGTGTTGATCTGGTCCGGCGCAGCCGATACTTCTACCGTGGTGGCCTCGGCCGCTACGGATAACTTCAGCGAGACGCGGAGATCCTGACGCGCGTCCAGCAGTAAACCCGTAAGGGTCGCAGGAGCGAAGCCGTCATGAGCAGCGTGAAGGCTGTATGCTCCGGGTTTCACGTTTTCGAAGATGAATGTTCCGCTCTCATCGCTCTTGACGACCCGGTCAGAGTTCTGGTCGTCGCTGTGCAGTGTCACGGACGTAAGCGGAACTACAGAGCCGGTCAAATCAACCGCCGTTCCGCGAATGCTGCCCAGGGTCGATTGTGCTGCGGCAGTCCCCGAGAGTGCCATCGCTACGCAAAGGGACGCGATAGCTACATAGGCCAGCAGCAACGCCCCCATTTTACGCAGGGTACGATACGGATCGCGGTCGGCGATTTCCTCCAAAAAGCGGACGTTCATCTGAATTTCCTCCAAACCACGATTTCTCGCAGTACTTTCACTTCACAGGGGAAGGAATGAAGGAGGCATCTGGACCGCCGTTGTATTTTCTTTATGTGGATAAGGTTTTACTCAGAAAGCAGAAAGGGGCGCCAGTGTCGGCGCCCCCTTTGCTTCTATCTACGTAGATTAAAACTTGTAAATGACGTCCATGCCCGCGAAGAACTGATTTCGCGCGGTACCATTGTTGTAACCCCGATTGTCCCAGGAGTGGTCGAACCTGACCTCCGGCCGAAGCATTACAGTCGTGCCGATGTATTTGGTTGCGTACAGCGTGTACTCGGTATATTTTCCAGCGATTCCGGTGCGTTGTCCTTTTTTATCGTTCAGCAAGTCCGAGCGGAAACCAAGCATTAGACTTGGCGTCACATCACGGTTCAGGTAGTTGACGATGGCGTACTCTGGCGCGGTACACGTCACTTGTCCGGTGCTGCAAAACGCTCCGTTCGCGCCGGTTTCGGTGGAAACAGGATTGGCCACATTGCCCGCTACATTGGGTACCTGGCGTTCATACATGTACCATGCCTCGGTCGCCATGTGCCATTTTGCATTGAACTTGTGGTACCAGGTGCCGTCGTAATCCTGCAGATTGTTGTA
>CALMON010000232.1 GCA_937871785.1 uncultured Granulicella sp. | reverse complement strand
CTACAGCCCACGCCGGACGGACTGCACCTTGGGCAGATTGAGTTCGTCGCCTTTCTGTACGACTCCGATGGCGTGCTGCTGAACGCCGATGGCAGTACGCTCAACATCCAGCTAAAGCCGGAAACCTACGCGTCGCTACGCAGGCAGGGCATGCAGTTCCGCATTCAGATAAGCGCCCCCGCCCGCAGCGACACCTTTCTTCGAGTGGCCGTGCACGACAAAACCAACGACAGGTATGGCGTGGTCGAGGTGCCCACGTCGGTTGTCAGCCGGCTGGCGCCGCCCCCGACTCTACCGGCTGGGGCTCGCCCTGCGGCGGGCGTTCCAGCGGCTCCGGGGACAACGGCCTCACCCGCGACCGCACCGGTGGCCGCTCCCACCGCAGGCCCAGCGGTTCCGCCGGTCGTACCTGCCCCAGTTCCCACGCCGGCTGGTGAACCCCGTTAGCTCATGGTGCGAACTCACTTTTTCGATTTACGGCAGCGGTCTTTGGCCCGCGGGAACGTGCTCGTGCTGGGGAGTCTGCTCGCCACGATGTGGCTATCCGACTTTCCTCATAATCGCGAAAACCCTTTGCTTGCGTTGCCTGCCCTTCTTGCCGTCGTTGGCACGGTCGACACGGCCCGATGCATGCAGAAGCGGTGGAGTTTTTACCACGGCGGCATCATCCTGTGCCTGTACATGGATCTGATGGCCCTCGCGCTGATGGTCTTTTCGCTCGTGTACCCCTACCTGATGCGGTAGAGCGAGTTAGCTGTGGCGCTCGGGGGCGGCTTCGGGATTGACGCCGCTTCCTCCCAAGAAGAGCGGCTCTGCAGAAGAATCCGATTCCACAGCAACCTCTCATTTGCTCTAGCCTGGCCGGCTCGGAACGCGTATCTCTGCACCGGGCAGAACAGGACGCGAAGATGTCCACAAGCTCGGGAGTCCACAAAGCTTGTAATCCCACAAAGCTGTAAAGTCCAAAAAGCTGGGCGGTGGGTGGCTGTAAACTAAGTTTGCCCATGGCCGAGTCCCCCAAGACGTTCTACATCACGACGCCGATCTACTATGTCAACGCCCGGCCGCACATCGGCCATGCGTACACGACGCTCGCAGCCGACGTGCTTGCGCGGCGTCATCGCCTGCTGGGTGAAGACACCTTTTTCCTGACCGGAACCGATGAGCACGGGCAAAAAATCGAGCGCTCCGCCGCAGCCGCCGGCATCGCTCCGCAGCAGTTTGCCGATGGGGTGTCCGCATCGTTTGAAAGCCTTTGGAAGCGGATGGGCATCACGAACAACCGCTACATCCGCACGACCGACGCGGTCCACAAAGCGGGGGTTCAGAAACTCTTCAGCACGCTGTACGAGCGTGGCTTTATTGAACTGAAGGCCTACACCGGCCAGTACTGCGTTTCGGAAGAAATGTTCGTCGAAGGCCCTCCCGGAACGATCGGGCCTGACGGCAAGCCTACGGAAACCGTTACCGAGGAAAACTTCTTCTTCCGGCTGAGCGAGTTTCAGCGTCCGCTGCTCGATGTGATTGAGTCCGGACGGCTGGTTGTGGAACCGGAAGCGCGCCGCAATGAGGTGCTCAGCTTTCTACGCGGCAACGTCGCTGCGGCTTCCGATGTGAGCCCGGACACTGGCATTCAGCCGGATGCGAAGTACGGCGCGACGGCGCCGGAGCACCAGGTCCGTGGGCTCGACGAGGGCTCGTCCGAAGCCGGAGCCGGCGGCCCGCTGCGACGCTACTCGGACCTCGGTCACGCCTATGTTCCGGGCGCGCTCAAAGATCTTTCGGTGTCGCGCAGTTCGTTCACCTGGGGGGTTCCGGTGCCGGAGCCGGCGGCCTCCACGGCGGCGCAGAAGCATGTGGTGTACGTGTGGCTCGATGCGCTGGCGAACTACATGACGGCTATCGGGTACGGAGCCGCCACCGCAGAAGCGGAAGCAGAATTTCTCCGGTATTGGCCGGCCGATCTCCACTTAGTCGGCAAAGAAATTATCCGCTTCCATTGCGTGTACTGGCCGGCGTTCCTGCTGGCGGCGGGCCTGCCGCTGCCTCGGGCGATCACCGCGCACGGCGGGCGGCTCTTCTACAACGCAAAAATGTCCAATAGAAAAGGCAACAACGTGCGCACGGAGACGATCCTCGACGCCTTCGGCGACGAGGTCTACGGCAAGCAGTTTCCCGCGAGTACCAGGACCGAGCGCGACCTGTTCGCGAGCGATGTGCTGCGCTATTTTCTGCTGCGCGAAGTACCCTTCGGGCAGGACGGCAGCTTCAGCTTCGACGCGCTGATCACCCGGTACAACGCCGATCTCGCTAACGGCTACGGCAATCTCGTGAGCCGCACCTTGAGCATGATTGGCAAGTACTTCGACGGCGTGATTCCGCAGCCGGTATACGACCCCGCCGTGCCCGAGCTGCCTGTTCCCGACGGGCTTGAAGCTCCCGTGCTCGGCGTTGCCGCCATTCAGTTGCAGGCGCGGCTGCAAGCGTTGCCCGAGACCGACTTTTCCGCCGCGCTCACGGAAATTGCCGCTTACATGACCACGGTCGACGGATTCATCACCTCCGCCGCACCCTGGAAGCTGGCAAAGGACGAGACCAAGCAGGGTCGGCTCGCGACCGTACTCTACCTGGCGGCGGAGGCGGTTCGCTGGCTGACCGGCGCTCTTCACACCTACTGCCCGGCGACGACCGCGAAAGTATGGACGAGCCTCGGTTTGGGCGATATTTCCGAAGCCGCCGCCGACGGCGAACTGGCGCACATGCACTGGGCGGGGCTCGAACCTGGAACAAAACTGGGCGCGGTGGAGCCGCTGTTTCCCCGCGCCGAAAAAGGATTGGCAGACACAATGGCAGACATGGAAAATCCCGCTCCCCCTTCGGTACCGGAGCCTTCCGAACAATCGCGTCCGGAGGCGACCCTGAAATCCGCCCTGACGCCCGCTCCGGCAACCCCTGTGCCGCTCGACTCAACCTCCCCCGCCGCCCCGCCGCGCTCGCTCGATGAACCGAGCGGCCTCTTACCAGTGGCCGGAAGCGCGGCCCTCAGCACCGGTCCTACGCTGGCCACGTCGCACACGGACGCGGCGCCCAGCGGCATATTTGCCTCGGCAGCGTCGCAGACTCCCGTGAGCGCGGGACCGGCAGACGCTTCGCCGCAAATTGCCATCGACGATTTTGCCAAAGTGGAACTGCGCGTGGCGGAAATCAAAGTCGCCGAGCGCATCCCCAAGGCCGACAAGCTGCTGCGGCTTGAGGTCGACCTGGGCTACGAACGCCGACAGATCCTTTCCGGCATCGCCGAGTGGTACACGCCAGAAGACCTGATCGGCCGCCGCATCGTCGTGATCACCAACCTTGCTCCGCGCAAAATGCGTGGCCTGGAGTCCCACGGCATGTTGCTCGCCGCGAGCGACGGCGACGGCGGCAAGCCCGTGCTCGCCACATTCGGCGAGGAGATCGCCCTGGGCTCGAGGTTGAAGTAGTGCCTCGCCACAAGCACGCCGGCCACGACGCCATGCCCCACCCGTCCGCTCCACCTGACGGTCGCGAAGCGCCTGAGACGGTCTCGGTCGCCGCGGTTGTTCTGCTTCGTCTTGTCGGTTTCGGCGGCATGTTTCTTGTGTTTCTCGGCGGGCTGGCCACGGCGGCCACCTGGCACACGCCTCGTGTTTCGGGCCAGATGGACCCACGAACGATCCCTGCCGTCATACTCGCGCTGGGGCTGCTGATTGCCGTGCCTTGCATCGTGGCGTACCTCCGCATCTATAAAAAGGTGCTGCAAGGAACGGCTCGCATGCCGTAAGGAGTTAGAGCGACGATGCTGATCGATTCCCACTGCCATCTCGACGACTACACCGATTTGCCCGCAGTGCTGCAACGGGCTGAAGCTGCCGGCGTCACCAAGCTGTTGGCTATCGGCATCGGAAACGGCCCGGACACCATGGGCCGCGCGCTCGACCTGGCGCGCCGGCATCCGCAGGTGTACGCCACCGTCGGCATCCATCCGCAGGAAGCGCATCGGGGAACACCGGATAACCTGCTTGAGCTTGCGGGTTTGGCAGCAGACCCACGCTGCATAGCCGTCGGTGAAATCGGGCTCGACTATTACCATGCCGACAATCCGGACATCGCCACGCAGCAAGCGGCGTTTGTGGCGCAGATGAGCATCGCCGCCGCGGCTGGCAAGCCTATCACGATTCACTGCCGGACGTCGGAGCTGGCCACCCCTGCGGCGAAGGCGAGCTACGGTGCGGCCGACGCGTGGGAAGACCTGCTGCGACTCATCGCCGAGCATTGGACGCCGACCGGCCTTCCCGGCATCATGCACTGTTTTTCCGGCAACGAGGACCAGGCAGCGCGGTCGCTGGCGGCTGGTTTTTACCTGTCCTTTGCCGGCAACGTGACGTACCCGAAGTCGACTACGATCCAAGCGGTAGCGCGCAACGTTCCCGCCGACCGTTTTCTGGTAGAAACCGACGCTCCGTTTCTGTCTCCCGTACCGCACCGGGGTGAGCCGAACGAGCCTGCGCGTACGGCCATTACAGCTTCGTTTGTCGCCGCTCTGCGCGGCGTCGTGCTGGCCGACATCGCCGCGCAAACCACGGCCAACTTCCACCGGTTGTTCCCTTCCACCCTGCCGTAGAGCCCCATATGCAGTTCGCTCTAGCGACTTTCCGGTAGATCGCATCATAGTTCTCGCAAAGGAAAACACACATGGCAGCCGATCAAAGTTTCGACGTCGTAAGCAAGGTAGAAATCCAGGAAGTCAAGAACGCCATCGACCAGGCGACCAAAGAAATCAACGCACGCTTCGACCTCAAGAACTCGAAGTCGACCATCGTGCTTGAAAAGGAAGAAGCGATTCAGCTTGCGTCGCAGGATGAATACACGCTCAACGCGGTGATCGAAATTCTGTCGCAAAAGCTCGTGAAGCGCGGCGTCTCGCTGAAAGCGCTGGAGTATGAGAAGCTCGAGCCTGCCGCAAACTCCTCCGTCCGGCAGAAGGTGACGCTGAAGCAAGGCATCGCCTCTGAAGTCGCGAAGAAAATTCAGGCCTTCATCAAGGATTCCAAGGTCAAGGCGAACTCGAGCATTCAAGGTGAAACGGTGCGCGTCAGCTCGAAAGATCGCGACGTGCTGCAGGACGTGATGGGTAAGCTGCGCGGCAAGGATTTCGGCGTCGACCTGCAGTTCACCAATTTCCGTTCAAACTGAACGCCCACGTGGCGAGAGCGCATCGCCATTACGGAAGCCGCACGGCTGGTTTGTTGATAGCGTGCGGTGTCCGGCTGACGAAGGGTCATCGAGTATATGAACCTGTTACGCTTAAGCGAGCGTGAGTACCTTCTCCATTGCGGCGGCAACGGCAGTGTTCGACCTTGTTCGTGACGATCTTGCGGCGATCGAAAGCGAGTTTGAGATCCAATCGCGGTCTCCCGTCGAGGTCGTTACCGATATTGCCCGATACCTGATTGCGGGCGGCGGCAAACGTATCCGGCCGCTGCTTCTGCTGCTTTCGGCCAAGGCCCTGGGTTGTGAGTCAGAAGCGCGCATCCGGCTCGGAGCCGTGGTGGAAATGCTCCACACCGCTACGCTGGTCCATGACGACATCATCGACGAGGCCAGCACGCGTCGCGGCCGGCCATCGTCGAACACCGCCTGGGGCAACGCCAAGTGCGTGCTCGCTGGCGACTGGCTGTACATGCAATCGTTCCAGACAGCCCTGGCGGAGCGTAACTTCCGCATTCTCGACCTCCTTATCTCGCTCACGCAGGAGATGGTCGAAGGCGAGCTGCTGCAGATGCAAAAGCTCGGCCACCTGATCAACGAAGAAGAATATTTCGACCTGATTTACCGCAAAACGGCGTTTCTGTTCAAAGTCTCGATGCAACTGGGAGCCGCCATTGCGAAGGCGCCCGACAGTCTGGATGAAGCGCTGGGGGAATACGGCCGCAATCTGGGGCTCGCGTTCCAGATTGTCGACGACGTGCTGGACCTGACAGCCGACGAAACCGTGCTGGGCAAGCCGGTCGCCTCCGACCTGCGCGAAGGAAAGGCGACACTTGCGGTGATCCATGCGCTTGAGCGCGGCACCGGAGCCGAGCGCGAGGCGATCCGCACCGTGCTGGCCGACCGTTCGTTCACGCGCGTGTCGCACGCCGAAATTCTTGCTATCCTCAAAAATTATGGCTCCCTGGACTACGCCATGGACACCGCATGCGCCTATGCGGAAGCTGCGCGCCTCTCGATTGCCGCTCTTCCGGATTCCGACGCAAAGCGTGCCCTGCTCTGGGTACCCGGCTATGTCACCTCGCGAGACCATTGACGCGTTACGACGGGCGTGGCTCCCTGCCGTGCTTGCCGGGACGGCTTTGTGTTGCGGTTCAGGTCTAACGCAAGCCCCGAAACCCGTGCAAGCGGACCATATTCTGGTCGAAAAGTCGAAGCACCGCATGACGCTCTACGCGCACGGCACAGTGCTGAAGGTGTACAAGGTTTCGCTGGGGCAAGGGACCGGAGCCGCCAAGCAAAAGCGCGGCGACCACGAAACGCCCGAAGGCCTGTACACCATCGACAGCCGCAACGCGCAAAGCCACTACCACTTGGCGCTACATGTGTCCTACCCCAACGCGGGCGATCGCGCGCGGGCGCATCGCGACCATATCGACACAGGCGGCGACATCATGGTGCACGGTCTTCCGCCAGGTTTTTCGTGGGTCGGCAACGCCCAGACCATCACCGACTGGACGGACGGCTGCATTGCCCTGACCGACGCCGAGATGGACGAGGTATGGAAGGTGGTGCCGACGGGAACGCCGATCGAAATACGACATTGACCAACGGCCCGTCAGGCTCGCGGCGAAACGTGCCGCAGAATTTCATCGGCGACTTCATCCGGAGACCGGTCATTCACGATCGTGAACGCCTCCTTGGGCGGCTCCAGCGTGGCAAGCTGCCCGTCGAGCAGCTTCGGATTCATATACTCATGGTGCCGCGCAGCTAAGCGCTGTGCAATGAGCTCGCGCGAGCCGTCCAGCAGCACAAACGCGACCGCGCCCTGCGGCATACCTGCCGAAAGCGTTTCCCGGTAGTGGACCTTCAGCGCCGAACAGGCCAGCACGCCGCCTTTGCCGTGCTCGAACCAGCCGCGCAGCAAGGCGTTCAGCGCCTCAAGCCACGGCTGCCGGTCTTCGTCGGTCAACGGCTGCCCGGAGGCCATCTTCAGCTTGTTCGCCGCCGCATGGTAGTCGTCCGCATCGGCGAACATGGTGCCCGTCTTCGCCGCCAGCAGCGTCCCGATTGTGGTCTTGCCCGACCCGCTTACCCCCATCAACACCACAACCATTGCGCGCGTCCCCTTGTCGCTTCGAGCTACCCGTTTATTTATATCTGTAAGCCACTGGGATCGCTACGCCTCCGTCACCCGGGCCGCGCCCGCGCTTTGCCCTCGCAGGGCGCACCTGCTGTAATAGGCAGTGACCATGCCTAACGTATCCTCTGCTGACCTCCTATCCACCCTCGACTTTCAGTCTCGCGTCCATGCTCTCCACCCCCGTATCGCCGTTTTCGACTGCGACGGCACCCTTTGGTCCGGCGACGCCGGTTCCAGCTTTATGCGCTGGACCATGGAGACCGCCGTTCTCGATCATGCGCAAACAGCCTGGCTCAACGAGCGGTACGAAGGCTACCTGCGCGGCGACGTTTCCGAACTCGCCATCTGTGGAGAAATGGTACAGGTCTACCGCGGGCTCTCAGTCGACGCCATGCGCGCGGTCGCCGTGGAGTTCTTCCACACTCACGTTCAGCCGAACATCTTCCCGGAAATGGCCGCTCTCATCGCGCAATTGCAGGCTGCCGGCGTCGATATCTGGGCCGTCAGCTCCACCTGCGACTGGGTCATCGAAGAAGGCGTTCGTCACTTCAACATCCCTGCCAACCGCGTGCTCGCGGCCCGTGTGCAAACCAAGCGCGGTCTCGTTACGGACACCCTGATCGACGTTCCGACCGACGAAGGCAAGGTAACCGCTCTGCGCAACGCCGGCATCACGGCTCCGGACGCGGTTTTCGGCAACTCCGTCCACGATGCCGCGATGCTTGCTCTTGCGCGGCAGGCGTTCCCGGTCAATCCGTCGCCTGCGCTTGTGGCGCACGCCGCCGAAGAAGGCTGGCCGCTGTTCTATCCGGCGTCGGTTCGCACCGAATCAAAGTGAGTGCATTCCGTGCGTCGAAAGTGGATGGCTGCCGTCTAAACTGAAACAACGTGAAGGAACCCATCCGCAAGCTGGATAGCAAACGTTCGGCCGGAGCAGCCAAGCCTCTGCGCCATGTCGTTGCCGCGCTTATTCTTCGTGCCGGCGCGGCGGCGGTGGCGAAAGGAAGTGAGCCGGCGGGCGAGAAAGCCGGCTCTGCTCCAGACGAGGTGCTCATCTGCCAGCGACGTGCCGACCAGCCGATGGGCCTCAAGTGGGAATTCCCCGGAGGCAAAATCGAACTGGGAGAAACGCCGGAG
The DNA here is from genome assembly GCA_937871785.1 of uncultured Granulicella sp. GTDB lineage: Bacteria > Acidobacteriota > Terriglobia > Terriglobales > Acidobacteriaceae > Granulicella. The sequence continues at coordinate 7,582 of CALMON010000232.1, read as the reverse complement.
CAGGCCCTTGCGCGCGAGTTGAACGAGGAACTCGGCATCCATGCCACTGTCGGCGACCGCATCGCGACCCTGCGCCACACCTATCGCAACGGCGGCGCGATCGAGATTCAGTTCTTCCGCGTGCGCGAGTTTGCCGGCGAGCTCGACAACCGCATTTTTCAAACGATGCAGTGGAGTCCGCTCACCCGCTTGCCCGACTTCGACTTCCTCGCCGCCGACCTGTCGTTGATCCGCGACCTGGCGGCCGGCAAGCTGCTGTAGCGGTGGAACGGCTCCTAGCTGACCGGAGCCGGGGCGAACGCCTGCCATACCAGCACACCCGATAGAGCAATCACGATCAAAGCCGTCGCCCAGGCGACCACATTGAACCATCGCGAGTTGGTGTACTCTCCCATCAACTCCTTTTTATTAATCAGCCGCAGCATAAAGAACAAAATAAACGGCAACAATAAACCGTTCAGCACCTGCGACAAAATACTCATCGCAACCAGAGAACGGAGCTTGAGCAGCAGCACGACCACCGCTCCGCCCGCGATCAGCAGGGTATACAGCCAGTAAAAGAAAGGCGCCTGCTTGAAGCTGCGGTTCAATCCACTTTCCAGTCCCAACCCCTCGCAAACCGTGTAAGCCGTCGAAAGCGGAAGAATAGACGCTGCAAAGAAAGAAGCGTTGAACAGCCCCACTGCAAACAGGAGGTAAGCATATTGTGAAGCCACCGGCTTCATCGCTTCCGCCGCATCGCTTGGGACTGTGATATTGCGCATACCGTGCGCGTACAGCGTAGCCGCACAGACAACCACGATGAACCAGGCCACAATATCCGTAAAGAACGACCCGACAATGACATCCAATCGCGACGCTTTATATTGCTTTACCGTCACGCCTTTGTCTACGATTGAGGACTGCAGATAAAACTGCATCCACGGTGTAATGGTCGTCCCAATCACGCCGATGGTCATGTACACATAGTTGCGGTCTTTCCAGATAGCTCGTTCCGGTAGCTTAACGGTCTCCACCAGAGCCTGGTGCCAGTCGGGCTGAGACATGGCTCCCGCAATAATGTAGGCGATATAGAAAACACTTGCGGCAAGAAAGACCTTTTCTACCCCCTTATAGTCTCCCTTTACGATCAAAGCCCAGACTGCGATCGCCGCCAAAGGCACGCTAATGAACTTACTCACGTGGAATAAATTCATCGAGCCGGCAATACCGATAAATTCCGCAACGACATTTGTAAAATTCACCACGACCAACAAAGCCATGATGACAAAGGTCATGCGAAGGCCGAACTCCTCGCGAATCAGGTCGCTGAGTCCCTTACCTGTAACCGCGCCCATTCGCGCGCACATTTCCTGCACGACGATCAGCGCCAGCGTAATGGGGATCATCGTCCACAGCAGCTTGTAGCCGTACTGCGCGCCCGCCTGCGAGTACGTCAAAATCCCGCCGGCGTCGTTGTCCACGTTCGCCGTGATGAACCCCGGCCCAAGCACCGCCAGGAACATGACGAGGCTGATCCGCCACCGCTTCCAACGCGTCATGTCCGCCCCACTTTCCGGTTCGGCACGCCTTCGGTTTGCACCAGCGCATACAGCCGCCGTGCCGGTTCCGCCAGCGCCTCGTTTGCGGCGACGCGCACGTTCGCGGCGATGTGCGACGGGTTCTTCGAAGACGCCAGAATCACGCTCGCCGGGTTCATTACAAACGCCGCTTTCAGCATGATGTTCGCCAAAACCTCCCTGTCATCGAGGTCTCCGCCCACTTGGTCCGACCATCGGCGGCAGAGCGCCGGGTCGCTCGCCAGGCTCTCATGCAGACCGCGAAAGTGCTCCGTCAGCGCCCGGTGATGGATGCGAAACGCTGCGCTATCGTCGACCGCCGCGTCCAGGACCGACCACTCATGCTGCACCACCGGACAGTACTCCGGGCGCAAACGCAGCAGGTCGTCCACCTTGGAGCGGTCGCTGCCCACGCCAAATGTGCCGATTTTTCCCTCGCGCACCGAGTCCTCCAGAAAACGCAGCAGCTCGTCCTTCGTAAGGTCACCCGCTTCCACTTCGTGCAGAAGCCACACATCAATTTGTTCTGCTGCAAGCGCGTGCAGGCTGCGTTCCATCGATTCACGCGCTTCCGCAACGGAAAAGCTCGCCTTCGCCGCCGGCCCGCTCACGGTTGACGCCGCGCGCAACAGCCGCTTCTTGAGCGCTGGAACCCGCTGCACGATTGGCCCCGCCACTCGCCTGGCCAGCCCCATCAGCGACTGATTCTTTGCGGGTGGCAGGCCATATTTGGTCGTCACCGTAACCGCACCCGGATGCCTGCGCAGAAACACTCCCAGGCACTCTTCCGCCGCGCCGAAGCCATACATCGGCGCCACGTCAAAATGCCGCACGCCCGCGTCGAAGGCGGCGTCCAGCAGCCGCACCGAGTCGCGCTGCCCCATCGCCCCCATCAGCGACGAGCAGCCGTATCCCAACCGCGAGGTCGTTCGTCCTGTCTCCGCCAGCACCACGCTCTGGCCATTTTGCGTCGGAAAAGTCTCAATCATGCTGCCTCTAGACTAACCCGCCGTCCGTTTCCTTTCGGCTCGCTTCCTCCTTGCTCCTCGTTCTTTACCCCTCTTTCATTTAGCCAGCGTCACACCCATTCCCGCTCGCTCTCTGCTGGCAGCTCACTGCTCGTACAAAACCCTCCATTGCCATGCGACAGAACTCGGCTATACCTTCGACCGTCAGGCCCGGGCGAGCCGTTCCGCCAGCCGCATCGCCAGCGCAATCACGGTGTGCGTCGGGTTCGAAAAGCCCGACGTCGGGAACACCGCCCCGCTGCACACGAAGCAATTTGCCGTCCCATGCAGCAGCAGGCCGGGCGAAACGACGCCGTCGCTCGCCGCGGCCGCCATCCGCATACCACCCATGTGGTGGTTGCTGTCGTCGCAACGCGCCAGAAACGCGTCGGCGCCGCTCATCAGGTCGGCCGCGGGCACCACCTCCGCGACACTCTCCAGAGCCTCCGTCGCCGTCCGCGCATAGGTCTGGATCGTGCGCAGCTCAAGCGCCGAAATGCGCCAGTCGAGCCGCGTGCGCAGCAGCCCCAGCGAATCGCGTTCGCCGCTCAGGGTGATGGAGCTCGCGGAGTCGGGCCGCTGCTCGCAGTGCACCCGCAGGCGCACCCGCGCTTCGTCGGGATTGTAGGCCCGGTGCTGCCGCGCGTAACGCAGGGTTTGCCGCGCAAACAGCGGCCAGTGGGTCACCATGTGAGCCAGATCGGCCGCGTTTACCTCACCGAAGCGCCCCCGCAGCAGGTGCTTTACCGTGGCTTTCAATGCGGCAGCGGCTTCTTCGACGTCGCTCTCAAAGGCCATGGTCGCCGCACAGTTCAGAACCCCTTCGCGCTCCTGCACGGCGGGAGCGAGCCGCAGTTTGGGGTGGTACTTATAACCGCGAAGAAAGATGTTGTCGAACAGCGCGCCGAAGCGCCGCCGGTCACGAGGCCGTACCTCGGCGATGTCGGCGTCAATGTGATCCTGAAAATGCTTTCCAAGCAGACCTGAAGCGTTCCACGGCAGTCCGCCTTCGCGCGGCTGCAGAAAAAAACGCGCGCTCTCAATGCTCCCAAGGCAAAAAACATAGTCCCGCGCGCGAAACGCGAATACCGCCGCCGCTGACTGCGTCCGGCAGCGGACGCCGTGAATCTGCTCGCCCTCTGCATCCAGCCCGACCGCATTCGCATGGAGCCACAACCGTACTCCCGGGCCTTCCAGCGCCGCCCGGTGCAGTCGCGCGACGTTCGGCTCCGGGCACCAGCGCGACAGGTACGACTGGAGCCCCACGAAGTTCGGCTCCGGCAGCCGCAACGCGCGCCACACCTCCTCGTCGTGCGGTGTTGCCCCGCCCAGGCCCTCAAGCTCCAGGGCACGCGCATAATGCCGAGTCAGCTCGCTTTTCGCGAACGGCCACCCGCTTTCCGGCACCCAGGGGCGGCGGGCGAAATCGCCTTCGTCGAACGGCAGAATCTGTCCACCCCACCTGGTCGTGGTTCCTCCCGCCGCGCGAAATCGCCCCGTGTGGACGCCGTTGTGTCTACGCCCGGCAAGCTCGCTGCGGTACGGCTCCTGCGCCGCTTCTTCAAGCTCCGGCCCGCCGCCTTCCAGCAACAACACGCTTTTGCCAAGCCGCAAGAGCTCAACGGCCAGGCAGATTCCCGCCGCCCCGGCGCCCACCACACACACATCGGCGACACCCTGCAAATCGTCCGGGCCGGGCTTGTCGCGCAGCAGATCGAAGATCAAGCCGCACCGCCCATGCGCTCAGCAGGGGCGTCTCGCGCCGCAAGAATGTGTTGCAGCCGCTGTACGATCAGCGCTTCCTGCGCGTCATTGTGGTAACCGCTTTCGGCGGCTCGGCGGCAGCCGGCAGCCGCGACCCGCGCGCGTCCAGCCTCGTCCGGCAACCAGTGTCGAATCTTCTCGGCACATTCGGCTATGCCCGAAAAAAAGACAGCTTCTTCGTTCTCCAAAAATCGCGCCGCGTGACCCGCCGACCGTTCCGCGAGCAGGAACCCTCCGCACGCCGCAATTTCAAAGCTCTTATGGACAAACTCGTCCTGGTTTGCGTGCGTCAGGAAGCTCAGGTTGATCCGCGACCGCCAGATGCCTTCGCGATACTCGTCGACAAAGAACTCGCCGGTGCCGCGAGCGTTTTCCCAATAGACCTTTGCAGTGGCGTCAGGCCCCAGCGCGCGCTTCCACACCAGCCCGCCGGACACCGCGACCGGAAACTCGAACTCAGTAGCGAGCCGCGTAAGGAAGGCTGCCCGGTCGTCGTAAGGCGTGCCGATAAACGAAACGCCGCGGTCGCGGTTGGCATCCGTCCAGTCAGCCGAAGGGGGAAAGTGGATCGTCGGCTCATAGGCGGTCTGGATTTTGATCACGTCGCGCGCTCCGCGAGCGTTGTAGTCGGCGATGTTCCTGTCACGCTGCACTACATGGAGGTCGAAGTGCGGAATGCACTTCATATACAGCCGCCAGCCGGGGTCGCGTCGGGTGCCGAAGGGGTTGTCGATCATGTAGCTCACGGTGGCGACGCCCATCGCCCGCAGGGCATCGATCGTCTTCGGCCACAGCCAAAGCAGTTTATCGGCCCAGAACACATCCGGCCGCTCGCGCTCCGCCGCCTGCACGATGTCACGATTGAACCGCACCACTGCCGGCCCTAGATGCAGGCGGTGGATCACCTTACGCAGGACTGCATTCCCGGACTCGTACGGAAAAAAGTTGAGTGGCACCACCGTATGGCCTAGCCGCTCCAGTGCCCACGCACGATATTGCGACGAGTCGTTCGGCGATAAACCGGCGACATAAAGAATTTTCAGCCTACCCTCCCGACCGACTGGAATCACCTCAAACTCACGACCGATACTCACCACCCACGACTGATCACATCACACACCGCTTGTTCTCGCCACCACGGTACATGCAGTCATTCGTCAGTTAGGCGTCTGGACTCTTACCCTTCCAGCAACTGCGCAATCACCTGTTCCGCATGAATCGCCCCGGCTACCCTGCCGTCCTCGTCGAGCACCGGTAACGAACGCAAATTGTACTTGTCGAACAATTCAGCCACCTCGCGATCGCTAGCGCCCAGCCCGCAGCAAACGCGGTGGCCCTCGTTCAGTGTCGCGACTATCGTGGCCGGGGCGGCCATCAACAACCTCGCCAACGACACCACACCGCGCAGCACGTCCGCTTCGCCGAGCAGGTACACCTCGGTAATCGTGTCCGGGTCGCCTTCAAACGTCCGCAACGCCGCCACGGTTTCGGCTACCGTGGCCGACTCGACGACTGCGATAAAATCTGTCGTCATACGCCCGGCAGCGGAGTGCTCTCTGTGCTCCAGCAGCTCCTCGACGTCCTGCCGTTCTTCGGGCTCCATTTCGCCCAAAATAGCTTCGGAGCGTTCGTCAGAAAGCTCATTCAGCAGATCGGCCGCCGCCGCCGGGTCCATTTCCTCGATAATGCCCGCGGCACGCTCGTTGTCGAGCCCCTGCACCAGCTCGCGCTGCAGCTTTGGCTCAAACTCTTCCAGCGTTTCGGCCGCCGTTTCTTCCGGTAGGCTTGTAAAAATCGCTTCGCGTTCGGCAGGGGCCAACTCTTCAAGAATGGCTGCGATGTCTGCCGGATGCAGCTTCGCCAGCCGGTCCTGCTCGATCTTCAGCTTGACCCGCCGCGCCGGATCGCGGTCGATCAGATCCACGAACTCCCACGGAATCGCGCGTGCACTCAGCCGTCGCGACGTGCCTTCCACGAACCCCGTCGGCAGCCCCTTGAGCATGCGCCGGGCCGCGCCGCGCAGGCCCACTTCCACGGCAGACACCCGCAGCGCCAGCCCGCCACCGCTGCCCGAAACCGGAGCCTCCCACACAAGGTCCACGTCGTTTACACGCACGACCTTGCGCCCGTCCACATCGATAATCTGCTGGTCCAGCAGATCGCGTTCAAGCAGCAGATAATCGCGCAGATCGCCCGCCGCTACCAGCCGCTCACAGGCCTGCAACCGAGCCGCACCGGCTGCCGGCTCGCCCATTGCGGTGACCGGCAGCAGCCATTCGGTCCGTTTGCCGTTCACCCGCTTGCGCACCACCAGCGCCGCCACATGCGCCGCATCCTTGGCGACATCCACGGCAAACTCATACACCGTTCCGCACGGCTGCCCGGAGGCATCCACCACAGGCATGCCGACCAGAGTCGACACGCTCGTAGCCAGACCCACGTCGGCGCTTGCGGTGTTCTTCGGCGATGTGTCCGGCGCGGCCATATTCCTAACCTACCCTATTTTCATGGTGGAGCGGTGCAACCGACACCCCTAGTAACTCGCTCGAGACCACTGCAAAAGAAAACGGCCATAGCCGCAGCCATGGCCGTCGCAAATTCACCGGCTTACTTCGAAAAGTCGACCGTCGGAGCCTTCTTGGCGGCATCGTCTTCCGTGTAGTATTCATCGCGGGCGTGGTAGCCCGCAAAGCCAGCCCAAAAGCTGTTCGGAAACTGCTTTACGAAGATGTTGTAGTCCTCGAGCGTTTTGTTGTACTTTTGGCGCTCCACCGCGATGCGGTTTTCGGTGCCGGCCAGTTCGTCGGTCAGCTCTTTGAAGCGCTGGTCGGCCTTCAGGTTCGGGTACGCTTCCTGCAGCCGCAGCAAGGGGCTGATCGCCAGGTCGAGCTGCTTGTCCGCGTTGATCTTGGTCGCGTTATTGTTGCTTGAAGACGCCGCCACCACCCCGGCGCGCGCATTTGCGATGTTGGTCAGCACGGTCGTTTCTTCGTTGACGTAGCCCTTTACCGAAGCCACCAGATTCGGAATCAGGTCCAACCGGCGTTGCTCCACCACCTGCACCTGATGGAACTGCTGGTTGACCGCTTCATTTTTGGCCACCATGGTGTTCTTGGCCGAAACGTAGCTTCCCCCCGCCAGCAGCAACACTATCACCAGCACCACCAACGCTCCCAGCGCTACCACTCCAGCCTTCATCGCCATCATCCTTTCGCGCTCACGCGCCCTGTCGTGTACAAGACTACCCCACAC
>CALMON010000231.1 GCA_937871785.1 uncultured Granulicella sp. | reverse complement strand
AAGGGCGGAGACTACGCGGTCGACACCGTCGTCGGGCATGAGATGGTGCTGGCAGCAGGGGGAAGAGTCGAGATTGTGCCCACTGTGGAGGGTTTCTCGACGACGAATATCGTTCGGAAGCTGACGGGGGCGGGGTACGGGCGCGAGTGACTGACGCGCCGAAAAGCAGATTCTTCCGCTTAGCTGCGGTTGACAGTTAGAAAAGCAAGTGTTTCGCACCGAAAACAAAGTAACACTGTACGGAAAGGATGCATGGACGAGCTAAGTCGAACCGGGGAACGCCCCACGATGCTCTGCATCAGCACGTATGAGAAGGGGCAGTCTTTTCTGCGCGAAGCGGCGGCGCTGGGCTGCGATGTCGTGCTGCTCACCGTCGACACGCTGGCCGACGCGGACTGGCCGAAGGACATTCTTGCGGAGTTTCACACCGTGCCGCGGGCCGATATGCCGGAAGATCAGTCGCCGGAGCAGATGCTGCGCGTTGCGGACAGCATCGCGCGTCGGCGCAGCATCCGCCGCGTGGTCGCGCTCGACGAGTTCGATCAGGAAACGGCGGCGCTGGTGCGGGAGCACATGCGGCTCGGCGGCATGGGGCAAACCGCGACGCGCTATTTCCGCGACAAGCTCGCCATGAGGATGGCCGCGCAGGCACGTGGGGTTGCCGTGCCGGAGTTCACCTCCGTGCTGAACGATGCGGACTGTAATGCCTTTCTGGCCGGAACGGAAGGGCCCTGGCTGTTGAAGCCGCGGTGGAGCGCGTCGGCCATTGGCATACGCAAGGTGCAAAACTCCGGGGAGTTGTGGGAAGCGCTGCATGGGCTCGGCGACCTGCGCAGCCATCACCTGCTCGAACGCTTCGTGTCCGGCGAGATCTTTCATGTGGAAGGTGTCACCTGGGGCGGGGAAGTGCTGTTCGCGTCGCCGTATAAATACGGCGCTCCGCCGATGGCGACCATGCATGAGGGCGGTGTGTTTTCAACGCGCGGCGTCGATCGCGCTTCAGCCGATGCCGTCGCGCTGCGGGCTATCCACGCCGCAATGCTGAGCGCTCTGGGCCTTCGCGCGGGCGTCACGCATTCGGAGTTCATCAAGGCGCATGCGGACGGCAAGTTCTACTTCCTTGAAACGGCGGCGCGCGTAGGTGGGGCGTACATTGCGGATGTGGTTCAGCATGCAAGCGGGCTCGACCCGTGGGTGGAATGGGCGCGGCTTGAAGTCGCCGCTATGTGCGGCAAACCCTACACGCTTCCGCCGCCGACGAACGGCTATGCGGGCAGCGTGATCAGCCTTGCTCGGCAGGAATGGCCGGACACGGGCGCGTACAACGATCCGGAAGTGGTGTACCGGCTGCACAAGCTGCACCATGCCGGGCTCATCGTGCGCTCGGACGATGCCGCCCGCGTGGAAAGCCTTGTGGACACGTACAGCAAGCGCTACCTGACCGACTTTTACGCGCGCATGGAAGCCCCGGCGCGGCCAACGGCTTGAGTCGGGCCGCACCCGCAAAGGGCGGCTGAGTCTTTCTGCGGGGGAGCACCGGACGATAGTGCTGAAAAGAAGTGGTGAGCGGGCTGGGGCTCGAACCCAGGACCAACGCCTTAAAAGGGCGATGCTCTACCGACTGAGCTACCCGCTCTCACCTGTAGTTAAGGTTAGCACGAACGGCGTCCTCCCCCATCGGTTTCAACGCTCACGGTTACCTCCGGTGTGATCCCGTAACCAGGCGTACCCAACTTGATGCATTTACCGGCAAACCGACAAACAAAGCGTAACTAACACGCTTGTTTGATTGACTTGGGGGAACCGTACCCGTAGCCTGTGCCTAACGCCACACATCCGGCTTGTTTCCGGTTTTATGCAGCAATTGGCCGGATGGCCCGGTTTTACGCGCCGTACGGCAAAAGGATTGGAGCACCGCATGGACCAGCAAGAGCTAGAACGCATGGAGCTCGACCCGGAAAGCGAAACGCCGGAGGACGTTGCTGTTCTCTATTCCTGGGCTAACCTGCAAGGAGCCAAATACCGCGATTTCTCAGCGTCTCGGCGCGAATACCGGGCGCAAATGCGGCATCGCGCGGCAGAACTGCAGCGGACCGAAGAGGTTCGCGCGCAGGCGGAAGCGGAAGCCGCCGCCGCAGAAGCCGAGCGTGCAGCCCGCGAAGCCGAAGAAGCTGCCCGCTTTCACGAGCAGGCAGCGCGCGCGGCACGCGAGTCCTCCGGGGGGCGCGCCTTCGAGTCGGAAGTTGAAGAAGCCGCGCAGGCCCGCGCCATTCGTGCGGCCGCAGAGCTTGCCCGCAAGGCTGCGGTCGACCGGATTGAAGCCGCGCGGCGGGCCGAAGCCGTAGCCGCGGCCGAAGCTGCCGCCAAGCGCGAAGAGCGCGAAATGGCTGAAGCGCACGCTTCGGCGTTGCGTCAGGCGCAGCGCTACCAGGAATCCGAAGTGCGCCGTCGCAGCCTGACAGGACCGCAACCGCTTCCCCTCGTTGGCGGTGAAATCACCGATCCCTACAACATGGACGTGCAGGTAACGCGCCCCGCCCGCATCTTCCACCAGCCGCTCCTGAGCGATGAAGACATGCAGCCCTCGCGCTTTTACTCTCGGGAAACGCGCATCATCGTTCCTCAGCCCGACCCTGCGCACGTCAACATCGTTCCCGAGTATCGCGCCGCCGGCAGTCTGCAGGATGATGCCGCGATTGCGGCCGCCGCTGCCGCGACCAGGACAGCCGCCCCCACGGGGCCCGTGCGGTTCTATGACCCGGCGCCTGAAGAGCGTCGCCGCACCGATGTCGGCAACGCCTACGACCCCGCACCGCCGGTGCCGCGCCGCCCGCAGGGCTACCGTCCCGATGAAGTAAGCAGTGTTCGCGTGCCCCTGGCCGATCAACGCCTGCCGGACCAGCGCCAGCCTGATCAACGCCAGCAGGCAGCCGAAGGAAGTGTGCCGGCGTGGATCTACAGCCGGCCGCAGGAACCTGCTGCTTCCGACCAATATGCGCAGGAGCGGGCTTTGCAGGATCGCAGCGTACCCGACCTCCTCCCTAGTGACCGCTCTGCTCCTGAGCCGGTACCAGGACGGTATTTGCCTTCTGCTCCTCCGCCGCAAACCTACCCGTCGTCGTCGCCTGTCGAGGACACGCTGCTCCACTCGCGCGAGCGCGTAGCGGCGCGCTGGTTTGCGCTGAAGGGTGTTTTCGATGGCGGCGCCGAGCCGTCGCAGGATGCTCCCTTGCAGCGAGCCAAGGAAGTTCGCGCGCCCATGCTCACGGTCTTCTCGTTGGCTGGGGGCGTCGGCAAGACAAGCCTCGTCGCCACACTTGGCCGCACGCTCTCTTCTGCAGGCGAGCGTGTGTTGCTCACCGATACGACCTCGCACGGCCTGCTGCCGTTTTATTTCGGTGCCAGCGAGTTGCGGCCAGGGGTGGTCCGCACTTTTTCGCCGCCCGAAGGCAGTTCCGACGCTCCGATTTACCTGGTCAGCTACGACGTCAACGGCAAGGCTGGGGACGCCACCGCGCAGGACTGGCTTTCCGACGAGCTCAGCAAGAACGGCCGCGGCATGCAGCGCATTCTGCTCGACCTAACCCCGAGCGCTTCCTGGGTGGCCCGCCGTTTGGTGCGTATGAATTCGACGGTGCTGGTCCCGGTAGCACCCGATATGAACTCAGTCATCAGCCTGCAGGCGGTGGAAAAGTTTTTTGCTGGCATGGTGGACGGCGATGGCCGACCGGTGCAGCCGTTCTATTTGCTCAACCAGTTCGACTCGTCGCTGCCGCTGCACCTGGACGTCCGCGAAGTGATGCGCCAACAACTGGGCGATCAACTCCTGCCTTTTGTGATTCGCCGGTCGCCATCTGTCAGCGAAGCGCTGGCGGAAGGTATGACCGTGATGGACTACGCTCCCGACGCCGCCGTGGCGGGGGATTACATAACCCTAGCTTCCTGGC
>CALMON010000230.1 GCA_937871785.1 uncultured Granulicella sp. | reverse complement strand
CATCAACGTGTACAGATGTAGCGCAGCGAGAAGCTGTGCTGCTGCGAGGTGACACCTTCAAGCTCGTTCGTGCCGCGCTGATGGCTCATACGCTTCAGCAAACTCCCCGCCCTCGCTCTCAAGAACCCGCGCCAGCAGGAGCATGCACTCGGCGAGCTGTTCAACGGTTTCGAAGTTCACCTCGAGCCGGCCGCGGGTCAGGGTCATGGACTGGGGCAGGGCAGTCATCGAGACAGCATCGAGATCGCGCCGGACAAGCGACCGGATACGCCGCTTCGATACCGCCGCCTTCTCTTCCTTAAGCTTTTCGTAGAGCCCGGTCGTGTCCTCCGTGTCCCTGACTCTAAGTAGGAACTCCGCAAGAACCTCTCGTTCCAGTAGCCTTGAGGTACCGATCTGGACCGACGGAAGGAGCTTGAGCAGCTCCTGGGCGGCGCGAGGCTGCAGCTCGAAGAGCTTCTCGATGTCGCGCCGGTCATAGTGCGAGCGCACGGAATGGGTCACCGCCTTCGTGATCTCGTGCAAACGCGGTAGCCAGGAGATGGGGCGGGGCATAGCGACTGGACCTTAGAACCGAGTGACCATCGCCAGTTTAGAGCATTTCATGACTCGGGTATGACCGCGCGAACGCGCAGTAACCGGTTATAGACCATTCCATGTTCGCACCCGATAATCCACCTTATCGTGCTACATTCGTTGTGTGAGCTCTGAAGTCGCAATCCTGCCGCAACCCGCCGCAAACGCCGAGTTTGAGGCCCGGCTGATCGACCTTGTCCTCAACGGCGTCACCTCCGGCCACTCCCGGCGCTCTTACAAGACCGGCTTGACCGCCTTCTTCACCTGGATCCGAATCTCCGGGTCCGAGCCGGCCTTCACCAAGGCGCTCGTCCAGCAGTACCGGTCCGCGCTCCTGGCTGACGGCCTCTCCTCCTCTACCGTCAACCTCCGGCTCTCGCCCATTCGCAAGCTCGCTCGCGAGATGGCCGACAACGGGTTGCTTGACCCGGCTATGGCATCAGCGATAGAACGAGTGCCCGGACTCGAGAAGCGCGGCAACCGGGTAGGGAACTGGCTGATGAAGGAGCAAGCCAACGATCTGCTCAACGCGCCCGATCCGAACACACTTACCGGGCTGCGCGACCGGGCCATCCTGGCGCTGCTGCTCGGCTGCGGTCTGCGACGCGCTGAGCTGCTTCGCATCGACATCGAAGACCTGCAGCAGCGCGAAGGCCGATGGGTGCTGCCCGACATGGAAGGAAAGGGGAATCGGATCAGAACAGTCACCGTGCCCGCCGGGGTGAAGACACGGATCGATGCATGGCTCGCCGCTGCGGGGATCGAGGAAGACCGGCTGTTTCGGCCGGTCAATCGGAGCGGGGCGATTGCCGGCGATGAGATCCGGGATGAGAAAGCCGTGTGGCGGCTCGTCATGCGCTATGCCGCAGCGACTGAGCTGGGGAAGCTGGCGCCGCATGACCTGAGGCGGACTTGTGCGAAGCTCTGCAGGAAAGCAGGAGGAGACCTGGAGCAGATACAGCTGCTGCTCGGGCATGCCTCGATTCAGACAACCGAACGCTATCTTGGGACGGAGCAGGCGCTGGCACACGCAGTGAACGATGCCATCGGACTGGATATGACGTAGTGCACGGATATGGCAGCGGGACTCATGCGAGCACAGCTTTGGCAGTACGATCAGTGCAAACGAAACACGCAGATCATTGGTGCTGAGCGGACGACTGAAGAGGAGGGCGTGGGTCAGCTTCGCCCGTGTACGCGGGGAACGGTGGCGGCTGGTCTAGCAGAAACGAGCGGATGACAGCCGCCAGCTTCTCCGGTTGCGACAGGTAGATGTAGTGACCTGCGTCATCGAAGTAGAACTCCTGCAGACCGGGGATGGACTGCTTGTACTGCGAATGGTCGGCCCACGGGATCATATCGCATTGACCGTACAAGGCAATGGCCGGCACGCGCAATGTGCGTAGCTTCGGCCGCACGTCCATGTTCTTTTGTTCCAGCTCATCACCGGTAGTCAGCAGCGGGTACATGTTGATTGGAGCCATCGTCGATGGAGAAAAATCGAGCGGCAGTTTCGCTGACTCGCCCTTGCAAACTAGTTGCCGGGGATCGAGATTGGTGAGCTCCCAATCACTCAGTTCCGTTTGCGGGACGAGATGTTCCGCCGCATTGACGTTTGCAGAGGCCAGGGAAAGTGCGGCAGCGATACGCAAAGGAGGGAACTTGGCGCGCGGGTTGGGAGCGTCGGTGCGCTCGAACTCAAACGGAATGAAGTGTTCGTCCCAGATGCCGCCAGGAGCATGGAAGACGAGCTTGGAAACGCGATCCGGGTGCGCTGCGGCGTAATAAGCGGCTAGCATTCCGCCCCAGGAATGGCCGATCAAAATCATGCGGCCGGCACCAATCTGCTGACGGATTTCCTCGAGGTCGCCAACAAAACGTTCGACGGTGTAGTCGGACCCCTGGGGCAGTCGATCCGAAGCCCTGATCCCGCTTGATCGAAGAGGTACACCTTGAAGCCGTCGTTCGCGAACTGGCTGTAGAACGCGTGGTCGTGATCGGTTGCCCGGTATCCCGGCCCGCCATGCAGGAAGACGATCGGGTCGGGCTTTACCGGCATTCCGGCAGGCGGTATGTATACGCTGTAAGCGATGGGCGAGCCGCTGGGCAGAATCCAGTACTGGGTGTTCGCTCTTGCCGGGGGAACCGGATGGGCGTACTGCCCCGGTCGCAGCACCAAGCCCAGGATCGCCACGGCAAACAACGCACTGCAAACCAGGCTGACGGCAAGAGGCATTTTGGGGTGAGTTCCCCGCCACAGCCTGGCTACAGTGGTGCATGTCAGCCAGCTACCCGCGAAAAAGATAAGTACAGCGACCGCCATCAGCAAGCCTGTGCGGGGTGTCGCCTTTGCAGTTTCAAAGGCAGACAGCAGGCCGAGAGCCAGGCTGACCGTCATGCCCAGCAGCGCAACCAGAAGTGCGGCGAGTCGTGCAACGGAGCGGGAGAGTGCCATGAGCTTACCTCGGGAATGGATGATTACCGCTGCAAAGCAGCCAGTTCGCTTCTCGCTGCAAGCAGAAGCGGCTGACCGGGATCGGCGTTTTTCCACGCATTAAGGAAGGCACGGTAGGCTTCCGCGGCGGCGGGCTTATTGCCTTCCTGCGCGAACACGCGGGCAAGCTGGAGGTGGGCAAGCACAAGTCCGGGGTTGGTCGGCTCAATGTAAGGGTGGGCGAGTAGATTGCGAAACTCCGCTTCAGCTTCCTTCCATTGGTTGGTCTGCATATAGGCGAGGCCGCGCTGGTAGTAACCGTCCAGGCTCATGCCATCGGAGCGCCGGCTCGGTTCCATGGCTACGACGGCATCCTGCGGCCGATGGGCGACAGACGCGAACACGCCGCGCAGCAAGGGGGCGAAATGCAGGTTCCACACTGTGGACTGCGGGTGGCTTGCGAGATAGTCACGGAGCAGGGCATCGGCTTTATCGGGGCTGCCCAGCTCGGCGAGAACCCGCAGATTGTCATACTCCGTCTGGATGGGCGCGGAGTACAGATAGTTGCGCGCCAGTTCGACCTCGCCAAGGTCCCACCACGAGCCCGCCAGCTGCTCCGTGTAGCGGCTGACGGCATCCGGAGCGCCCTGTGCTTTGTACACCTGCCAGGACCGGTCGAAGAAGCCCTGCGCATCCTTCATGCGCCCCTCGCTCTGCGCAAAATTGCCCAGGTTGATGAGGAACAGCGGTGAGTCGGGATGCTCCTTGAGCCAGCTTTCCTGCTCGGCGATCAACGCGGCATCGTGCTGAAGATGTCCTACCCTCAGGAGCGTTACGCGGAGCGGCTCGCTATCCAGGTGCCGGCTGAGGGCGAGCCGGGCGGTGGCCAGTGCGGCGGGGTACGCGCCCGTCCTCATCTGCGCATTGGCCACGCCGTAGTAAAGAATGGCGCGGTCGGGCGCAATGTTCAAAGCGTGCTGGTCTGCGTCCAGCGCTGCGGCGTAGTCGCCGAGCCCGTAGCAGGCCTCCGACATTCCAGCCCAGGGCTGCGGCTGCCGGGGGTACACGGCGATCCAGGCTTTGTAATTGCGAATGGCTTCGTAAAGGTCTTCCGTGATGGCCTGGTGGTAGTAGGCCGTGATGTAAAGTGTTTGCGGCTCCGTCGCAGAATCGCGAAGATCATATGCCTTTTGCAGGTACACCTTGCTGCCTTTGAAGTCCGCCATGTTTCCGGAGGTGATGGCCAGGTCAAGGTAGGCCGCCGCGAAGTTGGGATCGATCGCGACCGCCTGTTTCAGCAGCTCCTGCGCTTCTGGAAACTTTCCGCGCTGCCCAAGGTAGTTTGACTGGGTGTAATCCTTCAAGGCTTCGAGCGAGCCCGTCACTGCCGGTTGCAGGGGCAAATTGAAGCGTGCGATCATGCTCCGCGACTCGCCAAGACTGTGCCGTATGGAGGCGCCGTTTTTCCGGATCGCCTGTGGCAGATCATCGAGCCGGGGGACGTCCTGGCTCGCGGTCGCCATGGTGCTGCCGTCCGCGCAGTTGGTGGCGTCTTCCGTGATCAGGTAGCGATTTCCCGCCCGAGCCATTGCCAGGTGCAACACAGCCTGGCTATTGGTTCGTTCGCACACATCGCGCGCTACTTGCCCGGAAATGGCGTCGTCAGGCTTGAGCATCATCTGCGTCATCGTGGACCGCATCTTGCTGCCGGAAACCACGGTGACAAAGGGGCTTTGGACCATTTCAATTTTCAACACGTTGATGAGCGTGCGGTCGAGTACGGCGTCGCCCGTCGTGCCGTCCAGGTCCGCGACGACCACCTGCACCGGCGGTCCGCCGACGCGGTCCTCGTAACGCTGCCAGCCCAGCCAGCCCGCCACCGCGAGCAGCGCCAGCGCCAGCAGCGCGAAGCCCAGCGTCACCGGCGAGCGCCAAAAGCGGACGTGCTCTTCAGTGTCCTGCTCGAAGACGACCCTTGTTTCGGTGGACTCAAACGCAAGGCCGGCCCGGGGCGGCAAGGCCGGTTGGATTGGAGCTTGGGCCACCGGCACGCTGAACAAATAGCCGCGTCCGGGCAGTGTGTGGATGGCGCCTTCACCCTCCGTGCCCAGCGCCTTGCGTATCTGAAACACGTTCTGGCTCAGGCTCGACTCTTCCACGAAGCTGTCCGGCCAGACGGCTTTCAGCAGCTCTTCTTTGAGCAGCGGACGACCGGGATTGGCCGCCATGTAGGCGAGCAGGTCGAACGCCTTGCCGGTGATCGCGACCGGATGGCCACCGCGATGAAGGGTTCGAAAGTCCGGATCGAGAAGGAAATCCCCGAATTGCAATCGGGTAGAAGGAGGGGGCATGGCGACATTCTATGGCTTTCCTGGGCTTGTGCCCAATCTTCTTGCGGATTTTGAATAGCTGCAAGCTGTTGATTTCAGGTGGGTTGATTTTGCCTAAGAACTTTCTAAGAACGAATGAGACGTTATTGAAGACGGCGCGGGGACCCGTTCTGGAGGATCGTTCCAGTTCAGACGGTTCCGCAAGCACAGCCGAGAGAAGGAAACCACCATGCTCAAACTCCGCCGCCATACCCGGATCGCGATCGAGCAGAAGACCGTCCGGGTTTCGGAAGCCTTCCCGCCCGTGGACGTAAGCCTTCCAGCTACCCACGTGGGAGCCCGCGAAGCGGTCACGCTCAATGGCCGTGCGGAGTTCCCAGCGGTGACAAAACGCGTGGCTCGCAACCCGCTGCGCTCGATCTACCAAGCATTGCGCCGAGCCCTCGGCTGGCGGACTCCTGAGTCGCCCCGGAAATCTGCTGCTTCGCCGATCGCCCTCGTGGCGAAATCGATCATCCCCCCTTCCAAGGAGCCCCGCGCGTGAACATCGCATTCCATCTCACCTCTGCCTTTTCCCGCTGGACTCGGCTCGTCCAGCCACCAACGGCTGTTCTTTTGAAATCTCTTCGTCTCGCCGTTGCCGCTCTGGTCGGGATGAGCGGTCTTGCCTGCCTTGCGCAGCAGTATGCGCAAAGCACGGTGACCAAGATCAAGAACGGTGGAGGCTACGTCTACCTGGCCACCGACGGCTCAGGCAATATCATTGTCACGTCGTACGTCGGCTACCTGCAGCCGAACAATGCGTCGTACAAGGAAACGCCGAACGGCACGGGCGACTATACCGAAACCGTGCTGCCGGTCACCGGCTACGGCTTTGGCAACGTCGCCGCGGACACAAGCGGCAACCTCTACTTCAATTCGGAGACCGGCGGCGTCATTTCCGGTACCGGCATCGACGTCTTTTCCGCTTCCGGCAGCACCTACGCGGCCACCGGCGGCGTGTCCGGCAGCGGCGAGGGGCCTATCGCGGTCGACAGCCACGGCGACATCTTCGTGCTGCAAAATACCAGCGGCAATAATTACGGTACGTACGATGATTACGGCGGGCAGATCGTCGAACTCACCCCAAGCGGCGGCGGCAATTACTCCCGGACTACGGTGGTTCCCACGGGCGGCTTCACCGGCACGGGCATAGGCCTCGGGGTCGACGCCGCGGGCAACTTCTACTACGTCGATTCGCTCGCGACCGGCTCCACCATCTACAAGCAGACGCTGGCCGGCGGAGCCTTTACGCGAAGCACCGTGGGCACGATTCCAGTCGCGGCCACCACGCTGACAGTGGACACCGCCGGCGATGTCTTCGTAGCCGCGACCGACGGTCGCATCTACAAGGAAACGTTGGCCAACGGAATTTATACGGAGAGCGTGGTGCTCAGCGAGTTCTACTCTGTGCAAAGCATGGTCGGGCTGCCGGACGGCTCGATCGCCCTGTATGCCGGCTTCAACGGCATCGTCGTCAAGGAAACGCCGCTGCCCACCGCGACCAGCCCCGCCTTCGCCTTTGCCGCGACGCAGGTGGCCGGTACCGCTTCTTCGGCCACCGTCGCCTTCACGTTTCAAACAGCGGGCGCGCTTGCTGCGAGTCCATACGCCATCTCCACCGCCGACTACACGGCCGCGGCCACGCAACCCGCGGGAGCCTGCGTCAGCGGGCACGACTACGCCGTTGGCAGCACCTGCTCGATCGCCATCAACTTCGCCGCCACGGCTCCGGGCGCACGTGCGGGGGGCATTACGCTGAACGGCTCCAACGGCCTGACGCTGGGGACGGCGGCGCTCAACGGCATCGGCATTTCGCCGGAAGCGGTGGTGTACCCGGGCGTTGCCAGCGCGCTGATCACAGGCTTCCCGCAGCAGCTTGCGGGCATGGCGCTGGACGCGGCCGGCAACTTTTACCTGGCCGACAGCCTGAACAATCGTGTTCTGAAAGAAACGCTCCAGGGCGGAGCCTACGCCCAGACTGTCGTGACCACCGACCTGAATTCCGTTTCCAGCGTGACGGTGGACGGAGCTGGGAACCTTTACATCGCGGACAGTGGCTACAAGCGAGTGCTCAAGGAAACGCCGTCGAACGGCAGCTATATCGAGAGCAATCTCATCACGGGGTATCTGGCCGACAACCGGACTCAGCCATACCGCACCGCGGTGGATGCAAGCGGCGACGTGTTCATCCTGCTTGCCACTGGAAACGGAGCGAATCAGTTCCTACTGAAGGAAACGCCGGGCATGGGCTTGTACAACGAGACCGTGGTGAATGCATATCCGAATGTCGGCTACGGCGGCCAATACCTGCGCTACATTGCCGCGGATGGACAGGGCAATGTTTATGCCACCGGTGCCAGCCCCGCGGTCATTCTGAAGGAAACGCTGGCGAACGGCGTCTATGCCGAATCGCAGATCTCGTCCACATACGGCTACGAGCTCGCAGCCGATAACACCGGAAACGTCTTTGTCGGGAACGGCCTGATGATGGAAATCCCCTACACTGGCGGAACGTACGGCGCGGCCTTCCACATTCCCGGCCTGTACGACGGCAATGGTGCCTCCCTCGCGCTGGACGCCTCCGACAACATCTACCTCACACGCCGCGAAAGCGACGGCAGCTACGGGGTCGATCAGATCGACACGCACCATACGGCGCCGGTGATCTTCGGCAGCGCTGCGGTAGGTACCAGCGTGAACGCGACCTCCTTCGATGTCATCGTGTCCAACGCCGGCAACAGTCCCCTGGTGCTGGCATCGCCGTCAACCGGCGTCAACCCAATCTTCTCTTCCGCGAACTTTTCCTCCGGCTCCGACACCACCTGCCCCACGGCTACCACGTCCAGCACCGCAAGCCTCCCCCCTGGGGCAACCTGCGTGCAGGGGTTCAAGTTCACGCCCAAGCGCTCCGGCTCCATCAGCGACACACTCACCTTCGCCGATAACAGCCTGAACGCCACCGCGTCCACACCGGTCATCGTCCTGGGCGGCACGGGGACCGGCGGTCTTTCGATCTCGCCCACGTCCATCGTCTTTCCTTCTACGCAAACCGGTACTGTCTCCGCGGTCATCACCGCTACTCTAACCAACAGCTCCGCGCAGTCTGTCACCCTGACGCCCGGCACCCTTACCGACGGCACTGACTTCACTTCGACCGACAATTGCAGTGGCGCTGTCGCCGGCAACTCCGCCTGCATCGTCTCGTTCACCTTCACGCCAGCCTCGGCCGGAACGCTGAATTCTACCTTCACCATCGGCGACGCGAATACGGGCGGGGCCAACGTCAGCGTGACGCTCTCCGGTCCGGCCACGGCTCCCGCCGTCGTGAGCGCCACGCTCTCACCCACGTCGTACAACTACGGCTTCGTCACCCCCAACGCCGTTTCTCCCACGGCGCAGAAAATCTTCACGTTGACGAACACGGGTAACACGACGCTCACCAACACCATCGCGGTCACAGGGGCCAATGCCACGGCCTTCACCTTTGTGGGCAATACCTGTGGCTCGACTCTCGCGGCGGGCGCCAACTGCATCTTGACCGTGCAGTTCAATCCGCCGTCCGCCGGCGCATATTCCGCCACACTTGCCGTGAGCAGCGTCAGCGGCTCCACTACGCTCAACGAAAGTGCAGCACTGACCGGCAACGGTGCGGGGATGTTGTCGATCGCGCCGGTCAGCCAGGTCTTCGCGAATACGGCAGTCGGCGGCACCGGTGCGGCACAAGCCTCCACCATCAGCAACGCCACGGGGCAGGCCGTCTATCTGAGCAGTGGATCGCTCACCGACGCCGCAGACTTCACGCAAAGCGACAACTGCAACGGGCTTGTTGCCGCGGGCGGCACCTGCACGGTGAGCTTCACCTTCACGCCCAAGGCGGCGGGCTCGTTGGCTTCGACGTACGCGATCCACGACCTCAACCATCCCGGCACACCGCTGAACGTGGCGCTTTCGGGCAACGCCACCGCAACGCTTGTACCGCAGGCGGTGCTGTCGCCTACGGCGCTGACCTTCAGCAGCGTACCCGGCACGCAGCCCTACAACCAGACGCTGACGCTTTCGAACCCCGGCACCGGCCCGCTGACTATAGCATCGGTCCTGTTGTCCGGTGCGAACGCGGCGACGTTCAGCATCGTGACGAACGCCTGCGGAGCGAATCTGAAGGCCGGCTCTGCGTGCACGATTTCCCTCGGCTGCACGGCCATCGCAACCGGCACCTATACCGCGACCCTGACCGTCACCGATAACGCCGCGCCTGCTACGCAGAGCGCCGCGCTGACCTGCACGATCAGCGGCACGCCGCAGGCATCGCTCACTCCTACGGCGGTGAGCTTCGGCAATATAAATGTGGGCGCAAAGTCGACGGCATCGACCCTGACGCTGACCAACGCGGGCACCGCGACGCTGGGGATCAACTCGATCTCGCTCGGCGGCGCGAACGCCGCAAGCTACGCAATCACCACCAACGCTTGCGGTCTGACGCTCGCAGCCGGCACGTCGTGCGCGGTGACGGTGACGTTCTTGCCCACGGGCGCCGGCAGCGCCGCGGCGACGCTCACGGTGATCGACGCCGTAGGCGCGCAGACCAGCGCGTTGAGCGGCATCGGCGTTGCGGCTGCGACAACATCGGACTTCACGATCGCAGCCACACCGGCGCAAACGGCGTACCACGGGACAACGGTGAACTACACCGTGCAACTGGCGTCGCTGCTGGCGAGCAGCCCGTTTGGCAACGCCGCCACGCTGAGCGCGACAGGCATGCCCGCGGGTGTCACCGTGAGCTTTGCGCCGGCAACCCTGGTGCCGGGTGCCGCGACCGCCACCACTTCTGTGATGACTGTGACGATACCGCCGCTTTCCGCTGCGTTGCACCCGTCGGACGGCCCTTCGCCGTGGTCTCGTGGGAGCGGCCTGGGCGGCGGGGCCACCGTGCTTTCCGCCATCGCCATCTGCTTCGTGCGCAGACGCAAGGCTCGCGCATGGCAACGGCTGCTTACCACTGTGCTGCTGCTGAGCGGCGCGGCTTCCGCCGCGGTACTAAGCGGGTGCGGAGCCAACAACGGCTTCGGCGTGCCCACCACTACAAGCGTCCTCACCGTGACCGCAACAAGCGGTACCACCGTGCATTCAACGCAAGTCACGCTGACGATTCAGTAACCCGCGCCACGAGAGGAATTGCTATGAAGATGTTTACCAGGATGTGCGCGTTGATAGCAGCGGCAGTCGTACTGGGCCGGGCCGCCGTGGCGCAGACAGGCAGTGTCGCGGCCGGCGTTCAGTTCGACTACGGCTATGCCAATCTGGTGCAGGGCTGCAACTGCTTCAACCTGTACGGCGGCGCGGCGCAAGTGCAGTTCGGGCTTGCACCGCACCTGTTTCTGCTGGGCGACGTGACTGTTGCGCGGCAAAGCGCCCTGACGCCGGACGGCTATGCCCTTACCGAATCGACCTACATGGGTGGGGTGCGTTACTCGCCGCTGGCAAGCAGGCGCAGGCTGCAGCCCTTTGGCGACGTGCTGCTGGGGCTGGCGCACGCCGGCGGCTCGCTCGCGCCGTCGCGCACCGGCTACGGCAACTCGAACACCTTCGGTCTGCAGCTCGGCGGAGGCGTGCAGATGCGGCTTGGCCGTCACGTGCAACTGGTTCCCGTGCAGGCCGAATACCTGCTGACGACGTTCCCGAACGGCGGCACCAACCAGCAGAACCAGCTTCGCCTCAGCGCCGGGCTACTGTACCGCTTTCGCCGTTAGCCGCGCTGTAGTGCAACTAGCAGCCACTTCAAAGGGAAGAAGGAACGCGCATGACGCAACGAACGGATGCGATCGCACAACCCGCGGCCTCCACACGGAAACAGACCGTCACCTGCCTGTGCCTGTCGGCGCTGATGAGTACGCCGTGGCCGACCCTGCTGGCGCGAATACAAGATGAACTCATGTCCTTGCCACCGAAGCCCGAGGCCTGTATGCGCGGGAGAACCTCAGCGATGAGCCGCTGCAGGAAGTGCGTTTCGCATGGAAGCAGTGAGTAACACTTTGAAGGACATCGACGGGGTTCGAAAGAGAGGGAGCGCGTGAATCTCGCAGAAATCGAGAAGCCGCTATCGCCGTGGAGACGTTTCGCTGTTCGCCTTGTGCTTTGCTATGTCGCGATATTCTGCGTGGATCTGCTCGGTGATGTCATCAGCTTTACCTTTCACCTGTTCTCCGCTCCTCGATGGCTTCAGACTCCTTTCTCTTCGTTGTTTTGGGTGCGACTGGTCCCAGGCGTCGCGAAGCACGTACTGCGCCTGGGAACAGTGAAGCTGTCGATCTGGGGAAGCGGTGACACGCTCTACGATTGGGTGCAGATGCTGTGCCGGGCCGTTTTAGCTTTCCTGGGTGCCCTCGTCTGGACGTCGGTTGACCACGGACGTCGGCGAACAGTCGTACTTCATGCCTGGTTGCGCGTTGCCGTCCGGGGACTGCTCGCCGCACAGATGTTCGCCTATGGTCTTGACAAAGTTTTCCCAATGCAATTTCGCGAAATGACCGTTGAGCGCATGTTGGTTCCAATGGCCGCGAAGACGCCTATGGGCGTCTTATGGGACTTCATGGCCGCTTCTACCGGCTACACCATCTTCACCGGCCTGGTCGAAGTCCTGGCCGGTGTTCTTCTGCTCGTCCCGGCCTGGACAACGCTTGGCGCCCTGATCGCCATGGCCGCGATGACCAATATCGTGGCTCTCAACTTCTTCTATGACATCCCTGTAAAAAACGGTTCGTCTCACCTTTTGCTCCTTACCCTGGTTCTTCTCGCACCGGTGATGCAGAGGTTGGTGCAGTTCTTTCTTCTGAACCGCGATGTTCCCGCCGAACCGCGGCTCGTCCTGTCCGGGAGTAAGCAGATTCGCCAAACGATGCTGTGGGCGCCGGTGGTGCTGTGCGGGGTTGTTGTTCTCGCCGGCTGCATCAGCGCACATCAGCATTTTCGGAAGCGGGACCAGGCACGCCTCACGCAAAGCAAATTTGCCGGGGCGTGGGACGTTTCACAGTTCGTCGTGGCCGACACCTCCAAGCCTCTGTTCACAGACACTCTGACGAAAGACATGAAGATCCCCGAGTGGGGGACGGCCTGGCGACGCGTGGTTTTCGAAGAGCATGATTCCGCAGAAATCGAACTGGGCGACGGAAGCTTCGATCACGTCCATGTCGAGGAAGAGAACGGGACGTTGATCCTCACGGATCAGGGCGACTTGCGGTGGAAGTGCGTGCTCAGAACGCGACGTCAGGGGTCGGATGGATTGAACATGGAAGGCACTGTCAATGGGAACGGCGTTCAGATCACCCTGCGTCCTGTCGATGAAAGCCAATTTCTGCTGACGAAAAGAACTTTCCATTGGGTGAATGAGTGGTAGGTTGGAGCGCCGTCTATTGCGGGGTTGCTCTTTGCCTGTGTGGACGCACGAAAAAACTTCTTTCAAGCCCGATCCAGTCGCAATTACGCGTGATGGTTCCGGTGATGGGCGACGCATCGTGGCTGGGCTGACTGAGCCATCCCACCTAACGGGACACGCGTTTATCGCGACCAAGCAGCGCATCATTCAAGTGGCAGTCCGGCTCTTGTTCGGAACTTTGCCGATCCTGGGATCGTTCCTGATGACCAGTTCACAGGCGTGGAGAGCACTCGGTTCGAAATCGT